>NZ_JAZFXT010000044.1:0-72022 GCF_036448855.1 Methylobacterium ajmalii | reverse complement strand
TTGGGGCGAGGCGGGTGCGGCGGCAGAAGCGGGGCGATTGTAGCCCAGAGATCGTCGGGAAGAAGCGGGCGAGCCATACCGGCCCAACGCCCAAACGCCACGATCGTGCCGTTCTGTTAGGCGCTCTAAAGTAGAAAGGTGGGCCTCACAAAGTGCGGCGGCCCACGGGGGAACGCTCGATGAAGACCTTTTGGACGGCCGCAGGCCTGGCATTTGGGCTGGTTGCAGTCTCGGCGGCGGCAGAGGCCCGCGGTGGTGGTGGTCATGGCGGCCACGGATCGGGGTCTAGCTCACACAGCCACTCTATGTCAGGCTATACGAACTCGCACGGGACCTACGTGGCGCCGTATCATGCGACCAACCCGAACAGCTCCAAGATGGACAACTATTCGACACAGGGAAATGTGAACCCCTATACGGGCCAGGTCGGCACCAAGTCGCCGTACTGAGGCGATCGAGCGCAAGGAAGCGGAGAGCCGGCCATCTGGTCTGCTCCCCGTCATCCAACTACGGAACGATGCAGGTCCGGGTGGTCACGACCTTGTGCCAGCCCCAGGGTGTCAGGCCGACCCGCTTGGTGGTCGTACAGCCTGGCCCGTAGCCGGCAGGCCGAGCGTAGACGGGGTACCCACCGGCGACGTAGACGCGTCGAGGGCCACCGCCGACGATGATGGGACGCCGATCGACGTAGATCCGGGGGCCACCGCGGACGATGACCGGGCGGCCACCCCAGTGCGAGCCGTGCCAGCCGCCGCCCCAGTGCGGGTGATGGTGGTGGCCTCCTCCGCCGCCATGATGATGCCAGCCGCCGCCGTGGTGATGCCCGCCGTGGCCATGGTAACCGTGGTGCCCGCCGTGAGCGGAAGCCGGCGAGACTGACGCGGCGCCCAGCACAAGGGCTGCCACCGCCGCGAGACCGATTGTCTTGTTCATCGCGCTTGGACCCTGGAGAAGGCCCCCCGCGCCTACGTGTCAGAGGGCGGCTGAATGGCGAGGCGCGGGCCCATTCATCGGACGTGCAGGGAGCGGGTCTATCGGTTTTTGCTATTCGCTCCCTTCGCCCCTTTGGCTCCCTCCTCAGACCACCTCAGACCCCGCACCGCCTCCGGCGCCTCAATCTTCGCCATCTCGACCGCCATCGCCTTCAGCCCGAAGCCTCTCCCGTAGCCCCGCCCGACGCCTCCGCCTCCAGCGTGGCCGGTCATGAAGTCGTGCATCTCTTCCTGAAGGTTCGCGTCGCGGGCCATCCGCTTGAAGGTGTGCCGGAAGGAGTGGAAGACCTTCGTCGGGTCCTCAATGCCCGCCTTGTCGCGCAGGTACCGGTTGAACCACTTCGACCACGGCCCCGCCCGGCGCCCCTCGCTATCCGCCTCGACGTGCGGCCATAGGGGCGCCTCCAGGCCGGCTCCAGCGTCCAGGAGCGATTGGCGGTAGCGGAGCAGCCCGGCGGCCTCTAGGCGGTGTGGACTCTTGGGGTTTCCTGGTTGGGCGAGAAGTGATTGAAGGCTGCTTTTTGGAGGGCTGCCTTGGGAGTTCTGGACCGGCTCGTTCTCGGCGATGCTCAGTGGGAGCGGATGGTTCCTCTGATCATCGGCCGCCCGGATCAACGCGGCTCGACCGGGCGCGACAACCGCATGTTCGTGGAAGGCGTGCTGTGGATCGTACGCACCGGCGCGCCATGGCGCGACCTGCCCGAGGTCTTTGGCGACTGGAACAGCGTGTTCCGCCGCTTCAGTCGCTGGAGCCAGAAGGGCGTGTGGTGGCGCATCTTCGAGGCCATGGCCGACGATCCCGACTTCGAGTACCTGATCGTCGACTCCACCATCGTGCGCGCTCACCAACATGCGGCGGGCGCGAAAAAAGGGGGCCTGATGATCCTGCCCCGTCCGATCAGGCTCTTGGCCGATCCCGTGGCGGCCTGAGCACCAAGATCCACCTGGCCGTGCGCGGTCTGGGCTGTCCGGTTCGGTTTGTCATCACGGCGGGCCAGAAGGGCGATGCGCCCCAGGCCGAGGCGCTGCTGGCGGATCTCCCTGCTGCGGTTGTCCTGGCTGATGCGGCCTACGACAGTGATCAGCTGCGCGAGGCCATTGCTGGCAACGGCGCGACGGCCGTGATCCCGAACAATCCCTCGCGATCCAAGAAGTATGAGCTCGACACAGCCCTCTATAAGGAGCGTCACCTGATCGAGTGCTGTTTTGCCAAGCTCAAACAGTTTCGGCGCGTCGCGACACGCTACGAGAAGACAGCCCGCAACTACGCCGCCATGGTCACCATCGCGGCTATTGTCATGTGGCTGCGGTAACTGTCCACACCGCCTAGAGCGGGATGCAGCGGCACCTTGCGGCGCGAGCTGGCGGTCTTGATGCTCCGCCCGCCGGCCGTCCCGATGTCGAGGTGCCAGACCCCCGTTTCGGCATCCTTCGCCAGGTCCATCACCCGGAGCTGCGCAAGCTCGCCTTGGCGGGCCCCTGAGAGCAGCGCCAGGAGCGGGAGCCAGAACGCAGCCTCACCGCCGCCGCCCGCGGGCCGCTCACCCTTTCGATAGACCCCCGTGCCGAAGATGGCCTTGAGGTCCTGGTTGCTGAACTCCTGCCGCCGCTCCTCGCCCCGTTCGCTGATGCCAAGCTTCATGCCCTTGCCGAAGGGGTTCTTGAAGCCCGGCACCGCGTCCAGCCGCCCGGCTGCCTCGGCGTGGCTAATGATGGCGGCAAGGATGGTGAGAGCCTTATTGACCGTCGCGGCGTGGACCGGCGGGTAGGCCTTCAGGTCCTTGGCCAACAGCTCGCGCATCGGAAGACGCTTCAGCTTGTCGGGAAGGCGGGTGGGCACTCTCGCCAGCGCATCCCGGAAGTCCCTGGCCAGCTCCCGCGTGAGGTCGCCCAAGCGGATGTCTCCGTGCCACTCCGTCAGCCGGCGCACGACATAGGAAGCTTCAAGGAGGGTCCGGTCGGACGGCTTCTTGCCGCCCCGCGCACCACTCCCGGCCTTCCAGGCCTCGAACGCTTCAGACAGCTTCGGGCCCTTGCTGGCGGCAGCCGGGACCGGAGGGGCGGGGGTCTCGACAGGCTCGCCCTCGTGGCGCTACAAGAGGAGGCCGTAGGCCCGCACATGGGCCTTGAGGATCACCAGACCGACCGCGTGGTAAGCGTCGGAAACGGGATCGATGGACAGACCGTGCTTGCGGAGGAAGGCCCGGCACTCGCTGTCCACGATCTCGGGGTCTGCCCGCCCGAGCGCCTTACGGTAGGCGGCGTGCTGGGCCTCAAGCTCTCCGCCGAGCACATAGTGGTAGTCCTCCGCCATGCCGCGGGGCTTCAGCTTCGCCAGGCCAGGCCATTCCGCCCGCTCCTCGGGGGTCTGGAGCTGCCGCCGTGCATCCCCTTCCTGCCGCTCCAGCTCGTCCGCGGCGAGGAGACCGGCCAAGACCTCGGCCTCAATCTCGGCATCGGAGGGGAGCTTCGTGGCGCCTCAGTGGGCTCGCCCCGCATGGCCCGCTCGGCCAGCGCGAAGTCTGCCTCACAATCGGACAGGCAGCGGGCGAAGGGCTGCTTGGCCTTGCCCTGCTCCTTCGTGCCGAGGCTTTTTGTCCAAGCCGACTTGCCCGTCCACGGGGCCGGCATGAAGGGCCTCAGCGCCTTCGGGACGATGCGCCGGAAGTAGTAGGTGCCGTGGCGGTCCTGAACGCGGTAGGTCATCCGTGCCATGAGTTTGTAGCACCGGTTTGTAGGACCGGCGGCTCGCAAGGCACTGATTGTAGCAGAGTTTTAGCCGTATCAACGACTTGCGCCCGCATGGCGCGCCCTACGGGACTCGAACCCGTGTTTTCGCCGTGAAAGGGCGACGTCCTAGACCGCTAGACGAAGGGCGCCGTGCGGGGCGAGGGGAGCTATAGTGGGGTTCGGTCGGCAGGGCAACCGGATTGATGGGCTTGACGGGGGCCGAGGGCTCGGTCTTGTCGGCCGCGGATATGGGCCTTGAACGCGGGCGGGACGCAGGATGACGACGAGGCAGGCGCCGCGTGGGGGCGGTTGGAAGGGTGGGCCGGGCAAGGGTGGCTCGGGCAGGGGCGGGGTCAGCAAGGGGAGTTTCGGCAAGGGCGGCTTCAACCGGGGGCCGGCCCGGGGTGGGGCGGGCGGGCGGCCCGGCGGCGACGATCCGGACGGGCCGGCCCTGCTGTATGGCTGGCATCCGGTCTCGGAGGCGCTGCGCAACTCCAGGCGCGTGCTGATCAAGCTGCTCGCCACCGAGAACGCGATGGTGCGCCTGACCGAGGAGGTGGGCGAGCTGCGCATCGTGCCCGAGATCGTCAAGCCCGGCACCATCACCGGGCTGCTCGGGCCGGACGCGGTGCACCAGGGCCTCTACCTCGAGGCCGAGCCGCTGGAGGGCCCGGCCTTCGACACGCTGCCCGCCGACGCGGTGCTGCTCGCCCTCGACCAGATCACCGATCCGCACAATGTCGGCGCCATCGTGCGCACGGCGGCGGCGTTCGGCGTCACCGCCATCGTGACGACCGCCCGGCACTCGCCCACCGTCACGGGCGTCCTCGCCAAGTCCGCCTCGGGCGGGCTCGAGCATGTCCCGTTCGTGGTGGTGCGCAACCTCGCCGAGGCGCTGATCGAGCTCGGCGAGCGCGGCTTCACCCGGGTCGGGCTCGATTCCGAGGCGCCCGAGACACTGGACGCGGTCGGGCCGAAGACGCCGCTCGTCGTGGTGCTCGGGGCCGAGGGCAAGGGGCTGCGCCAGCGCACCCGCGAATGCTGCGACGTGATGGCCCGGATTCCGTTCCGGGGCGCGATCCAGAGCCTCAACGTCTCGAACGCCGCCGCGATCACCCTCTACGCCCTGATGCCCCGCGCCTGACGGCGCAGGGATCTCGCGCCTGACGGCGCAGGGATCTCGCGCCTGACGGCGCGGGGGTCGCGCGCCTGACAACCGCGAGGGCCGGCGTCAGCGCCAGAACGGGCGCACGTCGACCAGGGCCTCGTGGGCCTTGGCGGCCTCGGCGAGCAGATGCCGGGTGCGCGCCTCGGTGTCGGCGGTGGTGAGCCCGGCGGCGAAGACCGCGCCGGCCGGCGCACCCCGGGCGAGGTCCTGGGCGAGGGTGTGGGCGGTGGCGATGTCGTTGAGGTCGCCGAGATGGTCCTGGAGGTCGGCCAGGGCCTCGACGAAGGCCGCATGGCGCTTGGCCGCCTTCCTGGCAGAACCCTTGCCAGTTCCCTTGCCAGTTCCCTCGCCCGCTCCCTTGCCGGCATAGAGCGCGGCGAAGAACTCGGCGCCGTACCGCAGCTTCTTGGCGGCGATCCGCACCCGGTGGCGCTCCTCCGGATCCAGGTCGGCGAGGTGGCGGCCGCGCTTCTTCACCTGGCGGCGGCGGCGCTCCAGCTCCTCGGTGGCGAAGGCCCGGGCCGGGCCGTCGCGGAGCGCGGCGTTCGGGTTGTCGGGGCCGAGCCAGGGCCCGGTCTCGATCCAGGCGACGAGGTCGAGGAGGAAGTCGCGCCACTCGCGGCTCTCCAGCACGCCGCGCACGACGGCGTGTGCCGCCTCGCGCTCGGTCTCGAGGTGGCGCTCCAGGATCAGGAGGCCGCCCTCGTCCGGGCGCCGCTCGCGCTCGCGCGGCAGGGTCTTGCCGAGATAGACGTCGAGGTTGCGGGCGTGGCCGAAGGGCTCGCTCAGGCGCTTCAGCTCGGCCTTGATCCCCGGCATGCGCCGGTCCTCGATCACGGCGCCGAACAGCGAGAAGGCCGAGCGCAGGCGACGCAGGGACACCCGCAGCTGGTGCAGGGCCTCGACGTCGCGGCCGCCGAGCAGCACGGTCTCGTTGAGACGCATCTGGCGCAGGCAGGCGTAGGCCACGGCCCGGAACGCCGCGGAGGCGCTCATGCCGGGCTCGAGCGGCACCGGCTCGGCCTTCGCGGCGCGGCCGAGGCGGTCGCGGACCAGCGCGTCGCCGCGCTCGAACTTGCTCAGCACGCCGAGGCGCAGCGGCACGTCGGCGGCGAGCGCCCGGGCGAGATCGAACAGGGCGGCCGGCGCGCCGCCGGTCAGCTCGAGCTCGATCTCGCTGACCGGCGAGACCCGGTCGTCGGGGGTGACGAGCCGGCCCCGGTCGAGGGCGACCTCGATGCGGCTGCCGGCCGGCCCGGTATCGGCGAGGCGGCGCAGGAAGCGGGTGACGCTGGACGTGTAGAGGGGGGCGAGATCCTCCGCGCCGCCGAGGAGGTCGGCGAGCGGGGTGCCGGCGAAGGCGGCGGGGTCGGGGTGCGGGCCGGAGACGGCGGTCTCCCATTCCGGCCGGTCGAACAGGCCGGCGGCGGCGGAGCCCCGCGCCTTCACGGTCTGGAGGTGGCGGTCGCCGTCCCGGCGCACCCGCAGGGTGTAGCCGGCCTCGCGCAGGCGGCTATCCGGCGTGTCGTAGTAGACCGAGGTCAGCTCGGTCTCGGTCCAGTCTCCGGCGAGCAGCGGGTGCTCCCGCAGCCGGGCGAGGTCGGAGGCCTCGACATCCAGCTTCAGCTCGGTCTCGCGCGGTTCGCTCATCACGGCGGTCCTGATCTCCCGTTCGACCCGTTCGATGTCAGGGGTCAAACGGAAATCATGGCCGAGGCGAAAGGTTTCGCCTAGGCCTTGCCGTAGACGGAGCGCGCGAACGGCGCGTCAGCGGGCTCGCAGATGCGCGACGAGCCGCGCCGCCCCGGCCTCCGGGGCGCCGTCGTTCACCACCACGAGGTCGGCGACGACCGAGGCCGAGCGGGCGAGCCGGGCGCCGAGGTCGCCGTCCTCGCGCCGGCCGCGGGCGGCGAGGCGGGCGGCCAGCACGTCGGGCGGCGCCGTCACCTCGACCACGCTGACGCCGGGCAGGCGCCGGCGCGCCTCGCCCACCACCCGGCGCGAGACGTTGCAGGTCACCACGTACCCGTCGCGGGCGAGGATCGCGGTCTCCCCCGGCAGCGCGTAGCCGAGGTTGTGGGCGCGCCAGGACAGGGCGAAGCGGCCCGCCGCCTCGCCCTCGCGGAACGCGTCCTCGCCGATCGTGTCGTTGTCCTCGTGCTCCGAGGGCGGACGGGTGACGAGGCGGCGCGGGAAGACGAAGCGGGGCTCGTCGGCCAGAACCGCGCGGGCGAGCCGCAGGAGGGTGTCCTTGCCGGCCCCGCTCGGGCCGACGACGAGAACGAAGCCGCCGCCCGCCATCACGCGACCCGCACCCCCTGGCGCCAGACCTGGCGCACCACCGGCACGCCCGCGGCGGGGCGCACCCGCACGAGGTCGGCCCGCAGGCCCCGGGCGATGGCGCCGCGGTCGGTCAGGCCGGTGGCCCGGGCCGGGTTGGCGGTGACCGTGGCGATCGCCTCCGGCAGGGTGATGGCCTCGACCCGCTCGGGCAGGCCGAAGGCCGCCATCAGCAGGCTCGCCGGCACGTAGTCTGAGGAGAGCACGTCGAGCAGGCCTTCCCGGGCGAGGTCTTCCGCCGCGACGTTGCCGGAATGCGAGCCGCCGCGGATCAGGTTCGGCGCGCCCATCATCACGGTGATGCCGGCCTCATGCGCCGCCCGCGCCGCGTCCACGGTGGTGGGGAACTCGGCGAGCCGCACGCCCTCGTCCCGCGCCATGGCGACGTCGGCCAGCGTGGTGTCGTCGTGGCTGGCGAGCGCGATGCCCCGCTCCCGGGCGAGATCGACGAGGGCCGGGCGGTTGATCGCGTTGAAGGCCCGTCCGTCGCGGATCTTCAGGGCGGTGTTGGCCTGGATCTCGGAGAGCGAGCGGCCGCCGCGGGTGGCGTAGGTGTAGTACTTGTCGATGTCGCGGAACTGGCGCTGGCCGGGGGTGTGATCCATCAGCGAGATCAGCCCGACGGGGTAGCGCGCCGTGAAGTCCCGCACCGTCTCCATCAGGTCGGCGGACGGGATCTCGCAGCGCAGGTGCGTCCGGTGGTCGGCGCGGAAGAGGTCGGCGCCCTTCGCGGTCTCGATCGCGCCGGCGAGCTGCATCAGCTCGGGGCCGAGCCCGCTGCCGTCCGGGTCGCTGCCGGCGCGCAGCGAATCGAACACTGTGGTGATGCCGGAGGCCGCGATCTGCGCATCGTAGGCGAGCACGGCGCCGAGCGGGTGCCAGCGCACCTTGGGGCGGGGCGCGTAGTGGCTCTCGAGGTGGTCGGTGTGCAGCTCGACGAGGCCCGGGATGAGATGGTCGCCCTGGAGGTCGAGGCCGCGCTCGGGCGCGCGGCCCTCGCCGATCTCGGCGATGCGGCCGTCGACCACGGCGAGCCAGCCGTGCTGCACCCGGTCGGGCAGCACCAGGGTGGCGTTCTCGAGGATCCGGTCTTGCATGGAGGTCCCCTTGATCTAAGCAGATCTCGCAAAAGTGGTCACCGGTTTTGCGACAAAAATCTGCGGCACAACAATAACTTGAGCGGACGAAGCGTTGGCCTGCCAGCGCAAGCCTGCTTAGGCGGCGCGCTTCTGGGCGAAGGCGGTGACGTCGACCACCCGGGTCGCCACCGCCTCGCGGACGTCGGTGTCGTGGAAAATGCCGAGCAGGGCAGCGCCGGCCGCCTGTCGGGCGCGGATCAGCTCCACCACCACGGCGCGGTTCTGCGCGTCGAGGGAGGCGGTGGGCTCGTCGAGGAGAAGGATCGGCCGCTCGGCGATCAGCCCGCGGGCGATGTTGACCCGCTGCTGCTCGCCGCCGGAAAAGGTCGCCGGCGGCAGGTCCCACAGGCGCTCGGGCAGGTTGAGGCGGGACAGGAGCTCCTCGGCGCGGGCGAGCGCGACCTCCGCCGCCATGCCGCCCTCGCGCCCGGCCGCGGCCACCACCTCGCGGGCGCCGATTCGCGGGATCACCCGGAGGAACTGCGACACGTAGGAGATCGTGCGCCGGCGCAAGGACAGGATCTCGCGGGGCGAGGCGGAGGCGACGTCGATCACCGTCTCGGCCTCGCGCACCAGGATTCTTCCGTGGTCGCAGCGGTAGTTGCCGTAGGCCATCTTGAGGAGCGAGGATTTTCCCGCCCCCGAGGGACCGCCGAGCACCACGCACTCGCCCGGATGCACGGCGAGATCGGCGCCACCCATCACCGGCAGCTGCACGCCGCCGCGCAGGTGCAGGGTGAAGGTCTTGGCGACGTCGCGGAATTCGAGAGCCGGGGAATCGTGGGTCGGCTTCATGCGGCGAGCACCGAGGAGACGAGGAGCTGGGTGTAGGGCTCGGCCGGATCGTCGAGCACCTGATCGGTGAGCCCGGTCTCGATCACCCGGCCGGCCCGCATCACCATCACCCGGTGCGACAGCAGCCGGGCGACCGCGAGGTCGTGGGTGACGATGACGACCGCGAGGCCGAGCTCCGCGACGAGCCCGCGGATCAGGTCGAGGAGGCGGGCCTGGACCGAGACGTCGAGGCCGGAGGTCGGCTCGTCCATCAGCACCAGGCGCGGCCCGGTGACGAGGTTGCGGGCGATCTGGAGCCGCTGGCGCATGCCGCCGGAGAACCGCGTCGGCGGATCGTCGACCCGGTCGGCGGCGATCTCGACCTTGGAAAGCCAGTCGAGCGCCGTGCCGCGGATGTGGCCGTAATGGCGGGCGCCGGCCCCCATCAGCCGCTCGCCGACATTGCCGCCGGCCGAGACCGCCATGCGCAGGCCCTTGGCCGCGTCCTGACGCACGAAGCCCCAGTCGGTGCGCATGAGCGCCCGGCGCTCGGCCTCGCTCAGGGCTGTGAGATCGCGCATCACCCCGTCGCGCATCCGGTAGGCGACGTGGCCGGAATCGGGCTGGAGCTCGGTGGCGATCAGCGACAGCAGCGTCGACTTGCCGGAGCCGGATTCGCCGACGATCGCCAGCACCTCGCCGGGATCGAGATCGAACGAGACGTCGGCGCAACCGAGGCGGGCACCGTAATGCTTGGTCAGGCCGCGGGCCTGGAGCAGGGCGTCGCTCATGCGATCTCCTCCGCGTCGCGGATGAAGGGGGGATCGAGGCGGAAGCTGTAGCCGTAGCGCTCGAAGCCGAGGCTCTCGTAGAAGCGATGCGCCGGCTTGGCGTCGACGTTGGAGGACAGGGCGAGCTTGTAGCAGCCCTTTTCGGCGGCGAGGCGGCCGGCCTCCTGCATCATCCGCCGGCCCAGCCCGTTGCCGCGCTCGCTCGATGAGACCACCACGCTCTCGACCAGCGCGGAGGGCATGCCCCAATGGGCGATGTTGTCGAGGATGACGAGGCAGAAGGTGCCGACGATCCGGCCCCCGACCCCGGCGACGTAGAGCCCGTAATCGGGATAGGCGTCGAGGCGCGCGAGCAGCGCCTCGGCCTGGTCCAGGGTCGCGACCCGGCCGGCATTGAGCTCGGCGTAGAGGCCGAGCACCGCCGGCAGATCGGGTCTTTGCGCCCGGCGGACGATCAGGTCAGGCATGCGCCGCCTCCATGCCGCCGGTGCCGACAGGGCCGTCGGCCCGGCGCTCCTCGCAATGGTCGGTGTCGGAGCAGACGAACATCCGCCCGCCGGCATCGTCGAGCAGCACCTCGTCGAGATAGACCCCTTCCGCGCCGCAGAGCGCGCACGGCTTGTCGAAGGTCTGGACCCGGAACGGATGGTCCTCGAAGTCGAGGCTCCTCACCCGCGTGTGCGGCGGCACGGCGTAGATCCGCTTCTCGCGGCCGGCGCCGAACAGCTGGAGCGCCGGGCAATCGTCCATCTTCGGGTTGTCGAATTTCGGCGTCGGCGAGGGGTCCATGACGTAGTGGCCCGCGATCTCGACCGGATAGGCGTAGGTGGTGGCGATGTGGCCGTGGCGGGCGATGTCCTCGTAGAGCTTGACGTGCATCAGCCCGTACTCGGCCAAGGCATGGAGCTGGCGCGTCTCGGTCTCCCGCGGCTCGAGGAAGCGCAGGGGCTCGGGGATCGGCACCTGGTAGACCAGAACCTGCCCCCCGTGGAGCGGCGCCTCCGGGATGCGGTGGCGGGTCTGGATCACGGTCGCGTCGCGGGTGCGGGTGGTCACCGCGACACCGGCCGTGCGGGCGAAGAAGGCGCGGATCGAGACCGCGTTCGTCGTGTCGTCCGAGCCCTGGTCGATGACCTTGAGCACGTCGCTCCTGCCCAGGATGGCGGCGGTGACCTGCACGCCGCCGGTGCCCCAGCCGTAGGGCATCGGCATCTCGCGGGAGGCGAAGGGCACCTGGTAGCCGGGGATCGCGATCGCCTTGAGGATTGCCCGGCGGATCATCCGCTTGGTGCCCTCGTCGAGATAGGCGAAGTTGTAGCCGGTCTCGGCGCTCATTCCGCGGCCTCCTTCATCTCGGGTACCGCCTGCCGGGCGGCGTGCTCGGCGCGAAGCCGCCGCACCAGTTCCAGCTCGGCCTGGAAATCGACGTAGTGGGGCAGCTTCAGGTGCTCGACGAAGCCGGTCGCCTGGAGAGCGTCGCAATGGGCCAGCACGAATTCCTGGTCCTGCGCCGGAGCGCCGACCGGCTCGCCCAGCTCCTCCGCCCGGAGCGCCCGGTCGACGAGGGCCATCGCCATCGCCTTGCGCTCGCTCTGGCCGAAGGCGAGGCCGTAGCCGCGGGTGAATTGCGGCGGCACCTCGGCGCTGCCGTGGAACTGGTTGACCATCTGGCACTCGGTGAGGTCGATCTCGCCCAGCGGCACGGAGAAGCCCAGCTCCTCCGGCACGAACTCGACCGCGACCGTGCCGACCCGGATCTCCCCGACGAAGGGGTGGGTGCGGCCGTAGCCGCGCTGCGTCGAGTAGCCGAGGGCGAGCACGAAGCCCTCGTCGCCCCGCGCGAGCGCCTGGAGCCGCAGCGCCCGGTCGGCCGGGAAGTCGAGCGGTTCGCGGGTCAGGTCGCCTGGAGGAGTGCCGTCGTCGGGGGCGGAGGGCTCGATCAGCCCGTCCCGGCCCAGAAGGTCGGTGACCCGCGGCGCATGGGCGGCATCCGCCAGGGGCTCGGCTTCCGCGGCCACCGGTGCCTCGCCCTCGGCGGCCAGCGCGAAGTCGATGAGGCGATGGGTGTAGTCGAAGGTCGGCCCGAGCACCTGGCCGCCGGGCAGGTCCTTGTAGGTGGCGGAGATGCGGCGGCGGAGGCTCATGGCGCCGGTCTCGACCGGCTCGGAGGCGCCGAAGCGGGGCAGGGTGGTGCGGTAGGCCCGCACCAAAAAAACCGCCTCGATCAGGTCGCCGCGGGCCTGCTTGAGGGCGAGCGCGGCGAGGTCGGGATCGTGCAGCGAGCCCTCGGTCATCACCCGGTCGACCAGCAAGGCCATCTGCTCGCGGATCTGCGCCACCGAGAGTTCGGGGACGCTCGTGTCGCCCCGGCGGGTCTCGGCGAGCAGCCGGTGCGCGTTGGCGATGGCGGCCTCGCCGCCCTTCACGGCCACGTACATGGGTCAGCCCTCCCGGACGCGGGTGGAGCGCGGCAGCGCGGCGACGCGGCCGGGTGCCGCCAGGATCAGGTCGATCCCCTGCGGGAAGCCGGCATGGTTGTGGGCGAGCCGCGCCGGCATGTCCGCCGGCAGGGGCGAGGCCGCGAGGCGCGCGCTGTCGCGGATGCCCGGTCCATCGAGGTGCCAGCCCTCGCGATCCGAGAGGTCGGAGACGGCCAGCACCAGGGTGGCGGAGCGGTCGGGATAGGCCGGCGTGCCCTGCGCGAAGGCGTCGAATTTCGGGCAGGCGGCGGCATCGGAGACCAGCGCGAAGGCGGCCTCGGCCGGATCGTCGGTGATGCGCGCGCCGGTATGGAAGCGCAGGAACTCCGCGACGGCCGGGCTCTCCGCCAAGCCGGCATCGAGCCAGAGCGGCGCTTCGGCGTCGGCGAGGGCCAGGGCGACGGCGGCGAGTTCCGGCGTCAGCGGCGCCGGGGGCGCGAGGCCGGTGGCGAGGGCCTGGATCGTGCCGGGGCGCGCGAGCGCATCCATGACGGTGCGGAAGACGCCCTGGGCGTCGTGGACGGGGTCGGCAAAGCCGCGGGCGAGCATCAATCCTCTCCTCTCGCCATGGTGAAGAAGTTCACCCGCGTCGCCGCGATCCGCCGCGCCTGCGCGGTGCGTTCCTCCGCCCGGCGGGACGCGACGGGCGCGAGCGCCGCCTCCACCGCCG
Organism: Methylobacterium ajmalii; assembly: GCF_036448855.1. Lineage (NCBI taxonomy): Bacteria > Pseudomonadati > Pseudomonadota > Alphaproteobacteria > Hyphomicrobiales > Methylobacteriaceae > Methylobacterium > Methylobacterium ajmalii. The sequence goes on along the minus strand of NZ_JAZFXT010000044.1, from coordinate 58,938 downwards.
CGCGCCGCTCAGGGACCTGCCACAGCGCGTCGAGGGTCGCGGCGAGCCGCGCCTTCGCCCGGTCGCGGCCGAGATGGTAGGCGAACCCGGTCGCGCCGCCGGGCAGGCGCACCGCCGCCCGGGTCACCGTCGCCTCGCCGAGGTTGAACGGCCGCCCGTCACCGCCGATGCGGCCGCGGGTCATCACCAGGCCGGTCTCGGGCGGGCGCAGATCTTCGGCCCCTTCGGTCGCGCCGAGCTGCGCCAGCGCCCGGTGCAGCTCCTCGGGGCGGGCCTGCCCGCAGAGCGCCATCACGGCGCGGCGGGCGACGGGATCGGGCGCTTCGGGCTGGCGGTCGGCCGGGTTAGGGTGGGGCATCGCGGGGTCCGCTGGCATCTCGGTTGTCTAATGGTATAGACAACCGACGATCCGGGAGCAAATGAAGTTTGGATGACGGTATGGACGCGGGCGGCGACGGCGCGGTGACGGTGCTGGCACGGGGGGAGGGGCTGGCGGCCTGGCGCCAGATCGCCGACGGCGTGGCGGCCGATATCGAGGCCGGGCGCCTCGCGGCGGGCAGCCAGTTGCCGACGGAAGCCGCGTTGGCGGCCCGGTTCGGGGTCAACCGGCATACCGTGCGCCGGGCGCTCGCCGCGCTCGCGGAGCGCGGGCTGGTGCGGGCGACGCAGGGGCGCGGCACCTTCGTGGAGACGCCGCGGCTTGCCTACCCGATCGGCCGGCGCACCCGCTTCTCGGAGATCGTCAGCCAGGCCGGCCGCGAGGCCTGGGGCGATCTATTGGCCGCCGAGACCGTCCCGGCCGACCCGGCGACCGCCGAGGCCTTGGGCCTCGCGCCTCGGGATCCGATGCTCGAACTGCTGACGATCCATCGGGCCGACGGCACGCCGCTCTCGACCGCCCGCACCTGCCTGCCGCTGCCGCGCTTCGAGGGATTCGCGGCGGCCTACGCGGCACTCGGCTCGCTCACCCGGGCCTACGCGGCATTCGGCATCGCGGACTACACCCGCCTGTCGACCCGCATCACCGCCCGCCCGGCCACCGCCGACGAGGCCGCCCGCCTCGACCTCGCGCCCGGGCGGGTGCTGATCGTGCTGTCGAGCGTCAACGTCGACGCGGCGGGCGTGCCGATCCAGGCGACCCGCAGCCTGTTCGCGGCGGACCGGGTGGAGCTGGTGGTGGAGGGGTAGGGGGAGGACGTCGAAGTGCCCGCTTCCCCGCTTCCCCGCTTCCCCGCTTCCCGATGACTTGGCACGAAAAGAAAAAGCCGGGTGCTGTCCCGGCTTCCTGCAAGCATCAGGGCTGTGCGGCGACAGGAAAAGGCGCGGGCTGTCCTCGACCGGATCGAAGCAGGCGGGATGCGACTTTTCCAGTCGAGATACGCCTCTAAGTGCACCTCACAAAACTCCCGCCGCAATGTCGCTGCCACAGCAAGCCGAGGCGGTGATCGGGAGTTTTGTGAGAGACACTAAGACCGCACTTCCCGCTTCGCCACGAAATTGATCTCGTCCACGAGCACGTCCTTGACGACATCGCCGCCGAGACGCTCGTTGACCTTCGCCCGCACCTCGGAGAGGCGCTTGGTGATGTCGTACTTCGCCAGCTTGCGGAAATCGAGCGCCGGGTCGCCGTAGATCTGGCGGAAGGCCTCGTCGACCACGAAGGCGTTGGGCGGCACCGGCAGGGTGTGCATCAGCTTGGCGTCGGCGGTGAAGACCAGCACGGCGATGACGTAGCCCTGGACGCGGCCGTCGGCGATCATCGGGATGTTGATCGGGGCGAGCTTCTGGTACTGCAGGCCTTCGAGATAGGGCTCGGTCTTCTTCGAGAAGATGCCGCCGCCGAAGGTCACCGCGCCGTAGCACGACGCGATGGTGACGGCGCAGATCCACAGGCCGGTGATCAGGATCTTCATGACCGCAGGCTCGTGCGCGCGCTGTAGGTGCCGTCGGAGTCGCGGGCGAGCGCGGCCTGGGTCAGTGTGTCGTCGATCTCCTCCAGCGCCCGCAGGTGCAGGGCGACGACCTGCTGGTTGCGGGCGAGCTTGTCGCGCAGCCGCGCCAGGTGGATCGCCTCGGTGGTGTCGAGGGCGGCGGGGTCGAGGTCGCGGGTGAGGCGGGTGAGTTCCAGGAGGCCCTGGCTCTTGCGGCGGTTGAGACCGTCGAGGTCCAAGGGCGCGCGGGTCTCCAGCGCCTCGGTCTCCTCCTCGACGACGGCCTCGAGCCGCTTGATGCAGGCGAGCAGCATGGCGGTCAGACCTTGGCCGCCGGGTTGGCGGCATCCGTCGGCGCGGCGGCGGGTGTGCCCGGGTGGGCGGCGTTCAGCATCTTGGCGATGCCGATGCCGCCGGCCTTGGCGATCTGGGTGCCGATCTGCTCGGCCAGCATCGACTTCCAGATCCCGCCGGCATTGCCCTTGCCGTATACGGTCTCGGACTTCTCCGGCATCATCGCCTCGACGAATTGCTGCAGCACCAGCCCCTCGAACTTCTTGTAGGGGTCGCTGCCGGCGCCCGACATCGCGGTCTGGTTCTGCAGGCCGGTGAGGGCGCCGCGGGCGTCGAGCGGCATGTGGGTCGAGAGCCCGACGTCGCGGGCCGCGTCCGCGAAGGCGGTCGCGCCGGCGCTGCCGGGCTGCGACAGCTTGGCGGCGGCCTCCTGGAAGCGCGCCGGATCGGCGGCCCGGGCGACGTCGAGCACGATGTCGGAGGGCGGGGAGATGCTCATCGGCAGTCGGGTCCGGACTCGTTCGGTGAACGGAGTGTTACCGCGCCTGGCTTACGGGAGGCTTGCGTCGGGAGCCGCGCCGGTCCGGGCGGCCAGGCCGTCGAGGCGCTCCAGGTCGGCGCGCTTGTCGAGCGCGCGGCGGTGGTCGTCGGCCCGGCGCTCGGCCAGCGCCTCGGCGCGCTTCTGGGCGAGCCCGCGCTCGCGCACCGCCTGGGCCTGGGCGGCGGCAGCGGCCTCGACGGCGCTGGCCTCGCTGGCGAGCCCGCGAAGGCGCCGGGCGGTCGCTTCCAGCAGCATCGGGCCGTGGGCGCTCTCGGACAGGGCGGCGAGCAGCCGCGCCCGGTCGGCCTCGAGCGCGGCGGCGCGCTCGCGGGTCGCCGCGAGCTCGATCTCCGCTACCCGGCGCATCTGCTCCTGCACGGCGACGAGGCGCTTGGCGCGCTTGAGCCGGTCGCCGGCGCCGGCCGCCATCAGCCGCGCACCAGCCAGGCCGCGTAGCCGAGGAGGAACTGGGTCATGAACTCGCCCGCCAGGAAGTAGAGCATCAGGAGCCCGCCGAACATCACGAACGGCGTGGCGATGAAGTAGACCGGGATCGTCGGCGTCAGCTTGTTGACGAAGCCGGCCGCGAGGTTGACCAGGATCGAGTAGATGACGAAGGGGGCGGTGATCCGCAGCCCGAGCATGAAGGCGCCGGCGACCTGGTCGACGATCCGGGTCAGCATGATCTGGCTGCCGACGCCCTCGCCGGGCGGGATGCGGGCGTAGGATTCGACGAGGCCGCGAAACAGCTCCCAGTGCAGGTCGGCGGCGAACAGGAGCGCGGTCGCGGTCAGCAGGATCAGCGCCTCGACCGCCGGCACCGGGTCGATGCCCTCGATCGGCGTGCCCGGCATGCTGCCGAAGCCCACCATGGTCGAGGTCGCGTTCATCACCGTCTCCAGCACCAGGATGAAGACCCGGCCGAGGAAGCCGATCATCAGCCCGGTCAGGGTCTCGGTGGCGATCCAGGCGAGCGTCTGGGCCGGGGCCTGCCCGGCCAGCCGCAGCTCGAATTGCGGCACGATCAGGGGCGCGATGGCGAGCGAGACGGCCCCGGCGATGAGGAGGCGCACCTGCTGGGGCACCCGGGGGCTGGAGAAACCCGGCACCACCAGGAGGCAGCCGCCGACCCGGCAGAAGATCAGGAAGACGGCGAGGAAGCTGTCCGGCCCGATTCCCGTCACGAGACCGTGCCCAGCGACTTGATCTCGACGCCCCGCGCGATCTCGAGGTGCGAGAGCACCGGGAGGGTCGGGAAGATCCGCTCGATGATCATCCGCACGTAGGGCCGGGCGTCGGGGGCGGTGACGAGGGCGAAGCCGTGCGCCTCGCGCATCCGGGCACGGATCGCCTCGGAGGCCTCGGTGCCGAACTGCTCGACGAGGCGCGGGTCGATGTCGAACTCCACCACCTCGCCCTTGGCGTCGCGCTTCAGGCTCTGGTGGAACGACAGGTCCCAGCTGGCGCCCAGGCGCAGCACGCTGAGCACGCCGTTCTCGGCGAGGTCGCCGCAGATCTGCTGGGCCATGCGCATCCGGACGTGCTCGGCGATCTGCTCGGCCCGGCGCGCATGCGGGGTGATCTCCGCGATGGCCTCCAGGATCAGGTGCAGGTTGCGGATCGAGACCCGCTCGGCGAGCAGCAGCTTGAGCACCGCCTGGAGGCCCGAATAGGAGATCTGCGACGGGCAGATCTCGTCGAGCAGGCGCTTGTACTCGGGGTCGAGCCGGTCGAGCAGCGCGCGCATGTCCTTGTAGGACAGGAATTGCGGCAGGTTGTTGCGGATCACCTCGGAGAGGTGGGTGAGCAGCACCGAGGCGCCGTCGATCGGCTCGAAGCCGCCGCGACGGACCTCGCCGGCATAGGAATCCATCACCCAGAGCGCCTTCATGCCGAAGGCGGGCTCGCGCACCTCGTCGCTCGGCACGTCGGGGCGGGGGCCGTCGCCGACCACCACCAGCATCTCGCCCGGGCGCAGCTCCTGGCTCGCCGCCACGGTGCCGTGGATCAGGATCTGGTAGCTCTTGGGCGGCAGCGCCAGGTTGTCCGAGACCTTGATGTCCGGCACGACGAAGCCGTACTGGCGGGCGAACTTGCGCCGCATCTTGGCGACCCGGTGGCCGAGCTCGGCCTGCGAGGCCTGGATCTGCGAGCCGGCCTGGCGGCCGAGGCTGAGCTCGATCTCCGGGGTCTTGAGCGAATCCTTGACCGAATCCTTCTCCTTCGCCTCGGCCTGTCTCACCGCCTCCTCGGCCTTGGCCTTGGCCTCCGTCGCGGCGGCCTGCGCCTGCAGGCGGCGCGGGATGGTGCGGGCGATGAAGAACAGGAGCCCGCTCAACGCCATGAAGGGCAGGAAGGGCAGGCCAGGCACGAGCGCGAACACGCCCATCATGGCGGCCGCCACGAGCAGCGCGCGGGGATAGGCGCCGAGCTGGCCGATCACCGCCTGCTCGGCGGTGCCCCGCGTGCCGCCCTTCGAGACGAGCAGGCCGGCGGCGAGCGAGACGATGAGGGCCGGGATCTGCGAGACGAGGCCGTCGCCGACCGAGAGCTTGGTGAAGATGTCGGCGGCGGTGCCGAGCGGCAGGCCGTGCCGCGTCGTGCCGATGATGATGCCGCCGAAGACGTTGACCGCGATGATGATGAGCGAGGCCACCGCCTCGCCGCGCACGAACTTCGAGGCGCCGTCCATCGAGCCGAAGAAGGCGCTCTCCTCCTCCAGCTCCCGGCGACGGCGCTGCGCCTCCTTGTCGTCGATGAGCCCGGCATTGAGATCGGCGTCGATCGCCATCTGCTTGCCGGGGATCGCGTCGAGGGTGAAGCGGGCGCCCACCTCCGCGATGCGGGTCGCGCCCTTGGTGATGACGAGGAAGTTGACCGTGATCAGGATCAGGAAGACCACGATCCCGATCACGAAGTCGCCGCTCATCACGAACTGCGAGAAGCCCTGGATGACGTGGCCGGCGGCGTCCACGCCCTTCTGGCCGTTGGCCAGGATCAGCCGCGTCGTCGCGATGCCGAGCGCCAAGCGCAACAGCGTCGCGATCAGCAGCACGGTCGGGAAGGCGGAGAATTCGAGCGGCTTCTGGATCCAGAGCGCCACCATCAGGATCAGCACCGACAGGGCGATCGAGAAGGCGAGCCCGACATCGATGAGCAGCGCCGGCACCGGCAGGAACAGCACCGCCAGGATCGCCACGATGCCGGCCGCGAAGCCGAAATCCCGCCGCGACTTGCGTTCCACCGCCAGTGCTGCGCCCGCTGCCATGTCCCGACCACCCTTCGCCAAGGCTCACGCGGCACGGAGTGCCGTACGGCATCCTTTGCCGCCGCAAGCTTGCGCGAGGGTTGGGAGGGCGATCGAGCACGAAAGCGTTTCCCGGCGAGGTAGATGCCGGTTCGTCGGAAAATGCTCTAGAAGCCGGTCGCGATGCGCCCGTAGGCGGCTTCCGCGAAAGCGTAGATCTGGCCGCCGATGAAGGTGCCGGTGACGAGGAGGACGAGCAGGATCACCACGATCTTCGGCACGAAGGTCAGGGTGACCTCCTGGATCTGGGTCAGCGCCTGCAGCAGCCCCACCGCGATGCCGACCAGCATCGCGGCGCCGACCGCGGGACCCGCGGCGACGATGACGGTCCAGATCGCGGCCCGGACGAGCTCAAGGGCGTCGACCTCGTTCATAGGATGTCGATCATGGGTGACCGCTCGCAGAGGCCTGTCGCGGCATCCTACTGGATCGTGATGCCGGAGGTCAGCAGCACGTCGGCGCCGCTGGTGAGCCGCGCCTGGACCCCGTCAGCGGTCACCTTCACCGACTGGACGGTGCCGGTCACGGTGCCGTCGGCCGAGGTGAGGGTGCGGCCGATCACCGAATCGGCCTGGTCGAGGAAGCTCGAGGCGAGCAGCGAATCGAGCTTCTGGTTGGTCTTCGTCGCCTGCTCGACCTGCGAGAAGGTCGCCAGCTCGCCGACATACTGCGTCGAGTCCATCGGCTTGGTCGGATCCTGGTTCTTGAGCTGCGCCACGAGCAGCGTCAGGAAGGTGTCCGAGTTCATCGAGGAGGCGACCGAGCTGGTCGCCTTGGCGGCGGCGGCGGCGGTCGAGGTCACGCCCCCGGTGGCGCTGGTGGTGCTGGCGACGGTCATGTCAGGCTTCCGGATCGAGGGCGGGCAGGGCCGCGGCCGCGGCGAGGCGGCCGGCGACCGGCGGGCGGCGCAGCGGCCGCTCGCGCGGGCGCTCGACCCCGCGGGGGCGGCGGCCGAGGGCGGAGAGGGTCGGCAACTGGGCCGGGGCGGGCGCGGCGGGCGGGACCGGCTCGGAGAGCGCCGCCGGGTCGGCGAGGGCCGCCGGGTCGGCGAAGGCCGCCGCATCGGCGGCCAGGAGGGCGGCCTCCAGGGGATAGAGCCCGCGGATCATCTTGAGCGCCTCGAACAGGCGCCCGGCCGCCACCAGGGCGTCGGCCGAGGCCAGCCCCTCGCGCAGGGCCGGCTCGCCGGTGGCGGCCAGCAGCCCGTCCCGGATGCCGTCGTAGAGCGCCCGCGCGGCCTGGGCCTTGGCGGGCTCGATCAAGAGGGTCTGCGCCGCGAAGTAGAGCTGGCGCAGCGGCGTCGTCGCCTCCTCGGCCTGGAGGACGTGGCTCTCCAGCAGGAAGGTGGCGTCGTTCATGAGCTCGATCGCCACCTTCCGGTCGACCCGCAGCACGGCGCCGTTGATGTAGATCCGTTCCCCGGCTCGCAGCGACAGGCGCATGGTGCGGCTCACCGCAGCCCGTCGCGGATCGAGGTGTTCACCTCGATCAGCGCCGCGAGGCTGCGCTCGGGCGAGCGCAGGACCTCGCCGGCCTCCTGCATCGTCCAGGCGCCGATCTGCACCAGGTCGGCGCGCAGGGAGGCGGGCAGGGCGTTCTCGGGCTCGAGCAGGTCGGCGATCAGGACGTTCCAGAGCTCCTGCACGAAACCGACGGCCGCGGTCCGCTCCGGCCCGGACAGGCCGCGGGCCTCCACGTCGCGCAGGAGGGTGAGGGCCCGGTCGAAGGCGGCGCGCTCGCGGTCGCGGCCGACCTCCGGGGCGTCCTCCAGGATCTCGGAATAGGAAAAGCGGTACATCGAGCCGATGCCTCGTATGTGTCAGCGCGTGTGGTCGGCGTGGCGCGGCGGGGGGCGCGCTACGAGATGTATTTCAGCAGGGACAGGCCCTGGAGCTGCGCGGTCAGCGAGTACGACATCTGAAGCTGGGTGGTCGCGGCGTTGAGCCGGGTCTTGGCCTCGGCCGGGTCCACGGCCTCGAGGCCGGCGATCTCCTTCGTGACGAGGGCCGACTGCGCGTCGAGCCGGGTGTTGGCGTCGGTGATCCGGGCCTGGGCGCGGCCGAGATCGGCCTGGAGCGACACCAGCCCGGCGCTGCCCTTGCTCAGGAGGCTCATCGCCCGGTTGGAGACGACCGCCTGGGCCTCGGCCGAGAGGCCGGTCATGCCGAGCGACGACACCAGGGCGGCCTCGGCGAGCTGGCGGAACGCCGTCTCGTTGGCGCCGACCGAGGTGGTGACGGTCTCGGTGAGGGAGATCCGGTTGGTGATGGCGGTCGAGGAGGCCTGCGACCAGGTCGTGCCCCAGTTCGGGTCGGCGAACTGCGCCGCGACCGTGCCCTCGAGGAAGCCCTGGATCTGCGCGGCCGTCAGGTCCGCGGTCCGGGCATCCGACGGCGGGAAGCCGAAGGCGCTCTGGAACGCCGCGACCGCGTTGGTCTTGGCGGCCGCCGCCGCGCCGTCGCGGATCGGGCTCGCGCCCGTGTTGGTGCCGGAGAACAGCGACTGGCCGTTCGAGGTGGCGTTGAGGAGGCCGGTCAGCGTCGCCAGGGTGTCGTCGGCCGAGGCCGCCATCGCGGCGACGCGCTGGTCGGCGGGCAGCCCGGTCAGGGTGGCGAGCCGGGCGTCGGCCGCCTTCTGCATCTGCTGCAGGTTGGCCTGGCTCGCGTTGATGCGAGAGGCGGTGAGACCGTTGCCGTCCTTGAGGGCGGCGATCTCCGCCGCGCTCTGGCGCAGGGAGAGGCTACGGCCGACCTGGCCGCCGAGCGCGAGGCCGACATCGGCGTAGCGTCCGTCGGCGATCTCCTTGGTGGCGTTCGCGATCTCGGCCTGGAGCCGCCCCGACGCGCTGCGGGGGAGGTTCCACAGGCTGAGGCTGGAGATGTAGCTCGTGGTCATCATGACTGGCAGGGCTCTGTCTCTGGATCGCCGCGAAACCGCCTCACCGCACCGCGGCGAAGAGGGTCTTCAGCAGGTCGTCCACCATGGTCAGGATCTTGGCCGAGGCGGTGTAGGAGCGTTGGAGCTGCAGGATCTGCGCGGTCTCGTCGTCGCCGTTGACGCCGGCGACGTTCGACAGGGCCTCGGTGGCCCGGCCGAGCAGGGTCTTCTGGTAGTCGGCGTCGTTCGACGCGGCCTTGCGGCTCGCCTCGAGCCAGCCGGCGGAATCGGCCGCGAAGCCCGCGAGCGTCGCGGTCTCGCGCAGGGACGGGCCGGGATCGAAGCTGCGCGCGGCGGAAAGCCCGCCGGTGAGCGCGCGCAGGCGCCCGGCATAGCTCGCATCGGTCGAGGGGTTGGCCCGGTAGCCGCTGCCGTTCATGCCGCCGTCGCGCAGGAGCGTGACGTCGCCGCCGGCCTGCGGGTCGACCGCGGCGTTGAGGGCGATGCGGCTCGCCAGCCCCGTCTGAGAGGCCGGCAACGCACCGCCGGACCCGGCGGTGAACAGGCCGGCCATCGGACCGACATAGGCCGGCGGGCTGCGGGTATCGGCCTCCTGGAACGTGTCGACGAGCGCTCCCGCGATGGCGTCGAGCTGGCCCTGGTAGGCGACGGCCGTCTCGTCGCGCAGGGCCGCGAAGCCGGCGAGCTTGCCGCTGGCGATCCGCATCGGCGAGGTGGCGCCGGTGACCGGAACCCCGTCGACCATGACGGCCGCCCCCTGGGTGCCCGCCGGGAAGCCGGCGCGCGGCGAAAAGCTCACCGTGCGGGCGCCGCGCTCGTAGAGCGGCACGCCGCTGTCGGTGTAGATCGCCATGTCGCCGCCCGACCGGTCGGAGACGGTGATGCCGACCTCCTCGGAGAGCTGCGCCAGGACCCGGTCGCGTGCGTCGAGGCTGTCGCTGATGTCCTGGCCCGCGGCGGTGCCGCGCATCACCGCCCGGTTGGCGGTCTCGAACTGGCCGAGCAGGTCGTTGATCCGCGAGACCGAGTCCGCCATGCCCTGGTCGGCCTGGGACCGGACCTGCTCCACGGCCGAGGCCGCCGCGTTGAGGCTCGCCGCGAGGTCGCGGGCGCTCTCGACCGCGGCCCGGGCGAGGTTGGCGTCGTCCGGGCGGTTGGCGGCGGCCTGCAGCGCCGCGTTGAGGGTGCCGAGCCGGGCGGCCGGCGAGCCCGCGTCGCTGGTGTCGCCCACCGTCTTCGACAGGGCGGTGATGCCGTCGAGGAGGGCCTGGCGCTCGGCGGCGCCCGAGGACGCCGCGAGCTTGCGCATGAACAGGGCCGCGTCGCTCGCCCGGGTGACGACGACGGTGGTCCCGCCGACCCCGCTCACCAGGCTGACGACCTTGCGCGAGTAGCCGGGATCGTTCGCCCCCGCGGTGTTGCGCGCGGAGGCGGCGATCTGGCTCGACGTCGCGAGGAGCGCCGATCGTGCCGAGTCGAGTGCGAGCGAGAGGCCCATCTGTCAGCTCCCGGTGGCCGTGACGGCTACCGCTTCAGGTTCATCAGGGTATCGAGCATCTCGTTGCCGGTCGTGAACACCTTGGAGTTGGCGGTGTAGACCGACTGCGACTCGATCATCGCGGTCAGCTCGGTGCTGACGTCGACGTTCGACTGCTCGAGGGCGCCGGACTTGATGCCGCCGCGGCCGTTCTGGTTGGCGAAGCCGACCTGGATGTCGCCGGAATCGACGCTGACCTGGTAGACGTTGCCGGAGCGCGGCTGGAGGTTGTCCGGGCTCTTCACGGTGGCGAGCGGCACCTTGAAGGCAGCGAGCCGCGTGCCGTCCTCGAAGGAGGCGTAGACGGTGCCGTCGGCGCCGAACTCGGTGCCGGTCACCGCCGCCGGCGCCTTGCCGTCGGCCTTGCCGTCGATGCTGTAGTCGCCGGCGAGCTGGTTCAGGCCCGAGAAGTCGAGGGTGATGTTTTCGCCGGCGCCGCCCGGGGCGGTGTTGAGGGTGATCGACTTGGCGGTGCCGGTGCCGGCATTCGCGAGCCGGCCCTGCGCGTCGAAGCTGAGCGTCGCGGTGCCGAGCTGGCCGGCGGCCGGCAGGGCCGGGGTGGAGCCGGCCGGGGTCGGGTTGGCGGCGGCGTTGTAGATCGAGGCGGTCCAGGTGCCGCCGGTGTTCTTCGACAGGTAGACGTCGAGGGTCTGGCTCTTGCCGAGCTTGTCGTAGGTCACGAGCGAGTACTTCTTGGCGTACTGGCCGCCGGGCGTCACGGCGCCGTCAAGCGGCAGCTTGCCCGACAGGCTGGCCTCGGTGGTCGGGGTCGCCCGGGTGCTGACTGAGGCGAGGTTGATCGGCACCATGTCGGTGACGCTGTTGAGCGTCGGGTTGGGCTCGCCGTCGAGCAGGCTGTAGCCCATCAGGGTCATGCCGGCGGCGTTGGTGAAGTTGCCGGTGACGCCGTCGACCTTGAAGTTGCCGGCCCGGGTCAGGTAGGGCGCGCCGGACGGGTCCTTGACGACGAAGAAGCCGTTGCCGTTGATCGCGAGGTCGGACTTCGAGGTCGTGGCGTTGAGGGTGCCGCCCTCGGTCACCGACCGGCGCACCTTGGTCTCAACCGAGCCCGAGTTGTAGTTGCCGCCGGCGCTGTCGGCGATCAGCAGCGACGAGAACTCCGCCGAGCTGCGCTTGTAGCCCGTCGTGCCGGAATTCTGGATGTTCTCCGCCACCGTCGAGATGCGGTTCGACTGGGCGTTCATGCCGGAGACGCCGGAGCGGAGCACGCCGATGAGACTCATTGCGGGACCTCGTTCGTCAGGATGCGGGGGCGGTTGCGCGTTGGGATCGGACGCAGGCGGACGGCCTGCGGCAAGGTTTCGGCCGGAATAGACCCGCGCAGGCTTGCGCGGGGCTTGGAGGGGAGCGCCACGAGGCGCGGGAGCCGGGTCGCCATCGCGCGTCAGCCCCGCAGCGACTGGGCGAGCTCGAGGAACGCGTCCTGGCTCGCGGGCTGGGACGGGTCCTGGCGCAGGGCGTCGTAGATCCGCGGCACGAGGCCGATCGCCTGGTCGAGCTCCGGGTCGGTCCCGGCGCGGTAGCCGCCCATCAGGCGCAGGTCGCGGGTCTCCTCGAACCGGGCCATCATCGCCCGGAGCTTGCGGATCAGGTCGCGCTGCTCGGGCGTCCAGACCTCGGTGGCGAGCCGCGAGATCGAGCCGAGGAGGTCGACCGCCGGGTAGCGGCCCTGCTCGGCGATGGCCCGGTCGAGGACGACGTGGCCGTCGAGCGTGCCGCGGATGCTGTCGGCCACCGGATCGTTGTGGTCGTCGCCGTCGACCAGCACCGAGAACACCCCCGTGATGGTGCCGCGGCCCTCCAGCCCCGGGCCCGCCCGCTCGAGCAGGCGCGGCAGGTCGGAGAAGACGCTCGGCGGATAGCCGCGGGCCACCGCCGGCTCGCCGGCCGCCAGCGCCACGTCGCGGGCGGCGTGGGCGTAGCGGGTCACCGAATCGACGATGAGCAGCACCGACTCGCCGCGGTCGCGGAAGGATTCGGCCACCGCCAGCGCCACCTTCGGCGCCTGGCGGCGCATCATCGGGCTCTCGTCGCCGGTCGAGACCACCACGACGGCGCGGGCACGGCTCGGCGCCAGCGCGCCCTCCAGGAACTCGCGCACCTCGCGCCCGCGCTCGCCCACCAGGGCGACCACGACGCTGTCGAAGCCGGTGGCGCCGGCCAGCATGGCGAGCAGCGTCGACTTGCCGACGCCGGAACCGGCGAAGATGCCGATGCGCTGGCCGGCGCAGAGAGGGGTGAAGAGGTCGAGCGCCCGGACGCCGGTGCGCAGGGGCGCGCGCACCCGGGCGCGGCCGAGGGCCGCCGGCGGGTCGGCGTCGAGGGGGCTGGCGCGCTCGCCGTGGACGAGGGGGCCGGCCCCGTCGACCGGGCGCCCGAGGGCGTCGATGACCCGGCCCTTCCAGCTCGGGTCGGGCCGCAGCTCCGCCGGGCCGAGACGGCGGGCGAGCGTGCCGATCCCGGCCTCGATCCGGCTCTCGTAGGCCTTCAGCGTCGCGCCCTCGGCATCGACCCGGACGATCTCGCCGACCTGCTCGCGGCCGCCGGCCTCGAAGGCCATGCGGTCCCCCAGGCGCACGAAGGGCGAGACGCCGCCGATCCGGCAGGCGCTGGCGGTGACCTCGCGGATCGGGCCGCCGATCCGCACCAGCGCGCCGTCCTGGCGGGCGGCCGCCATCGTCTCGGCGAGGCGCGCGAGCGGATCGGCCGCCATCCTAGCTGCCCTGCGGCGAGAGCGACTTCACGGCGCTCTGGAGGGAGGATTCGGCCTCCGCGGTCGCGGTGGCGGCGCTCTCGAAGGCGCGCTGGATGGTGATGAGCTTCGTCATCTCCATGATCGGGTTGACGTTCGAGCCCTCGACGTAGCCCTGGACCACCCCGATGCCGGTGAAGTCCTGGACCGGGCGCGCCGGCAGGCTGGAGGTCACGGCGTTGCCGGGCGCCCGGGTCAGCGTCGCCTTCTTGTCGAGGATGAAGACGCCCAGCGCCCCGACCTGGTTGGTGCCCTGGAAGATGCTGCCGTCGCGGCCGATCGTCGGGGGGCCCTGCTGCGGATCGAGGAGCAGCGGCGAGCCGCCCGGATCGAGCACCGGCTGTCCGGTGAGGCTGCGCAGCTGGCCGGTGGCGTCCATCGTCAGGCGCCCGTCGCGGGTATAGGCGGGGCCGGACTGGCCGCCGATGGCGAGCCAGGCATCGCCCTGCAGCGCGACGTCGAGGGGCGAGTCGGTCTTCGAGATCGGGCCGGAGGCCCGCGACAGGTAGGTGTCGCCGGAATTGACGAAGGCCACCGCACCCTTGGTCGCCTGGGCGAGGAGCGCCGAGAACTTCGTCTCCTCGGCCCGGTAGCCCGCCGTCGACATGTTGGCGACGTTGTTGGCGGTGGTGGTCAGGCGCTTGTCGAGGGCGACCTGGGCCGACAGGTTGACGTAGAGGCTGTTCTGCATCGCCGCCTCACCCCTGGCCGTTGCTGAACAGCGCCAGGATCGGGTCCGTGGCGGTGTTGTTCTGCGCGTCCCAGATCGCCGCGAAGCGGCGGGCGAAGGCCTCGACCTTGGCCGGGTCCTGGAAGCTCGCGAAGTCGACCTTCGAGGAGATGAGCTTGGCCCGCACCGTCAGGGCGTCGGTGGTGGTGGCGCTGCTCGTCGCCGGCAGGCCGATCACCGTGTTGACGACCTGGGTCAGGGCGGGGTCGCTCAGGATGTCGTAGCCGCTGTTGAGGCCCGGCGCCTTGCGGGCGAAGTAGAGGGCGAGGCGCACGCCGGTATCCTGGGCGCCGGCATCCGCTTCGAGGCTCTGCTGCAGGTAGGCGTCGACCACCGCCTGGACGTTGGCGCCAGGCGGCAGGTCGGTGCCGTTGCCGATGTCGACCGCATTCTGGCCGGCGCCGGACAGAGGCGCGTTGGTGACGCTCAGGGTGCGGACCTTGCCGCCCGCGGCGTAGATCGTGTCGGCGTTGACGCCGTCGCCGCCCGGCGCCCCGTCGAAACCGTAATCGGTGTAGTCGGTGGTCTCGAAGAACAAGTTGCCGTTGACGCCGATGCCGACCTGCACCTTGCCCATCAGCCCGTCGGCGCCCGAGGCGCCGATCTGGGCGCTGATCGCCTGGCCGAGCTCGGTCGGGGTGACGTTGGCGAGGTCGGCGACCTTGCCGGCGAGGGCGGCTCGGTTGAGCACGATGGTGGCGGACTTCGTCGTTCCCGCATCGACCTGGGACGAGAGCGTGAAGCGCGCCTCGTTGGTGCCGGAGAAGTCGTAGGTCGTGGCGAGCGCGCCCGGCAGGGAGAGCCGGGCGGCGACCGCCGGGACCGGCGCCTGGCCTTCCTTCAACACCCCGTCGATGCCGGCCGCCGAGGGGCCGGGCGCGAAGTCGAAGGCCTTCGCGAAGGCGACGTAGCGGTCGTCGGCCAGCCGGTTGGCGAAGGCGGCGGAGGAATCCGTGCCCTCGGTCAGGACCTTGCGCATGAACGCCTTGGCGTAGCCCATGTCCTCGAGGCCGAAGGCCTTGACGGCGTAGTTGTAGAGGCGGGTATCGGCCATGAAGTCGTCGATCGACTTCACCTTGCCGATGTTGGCCTGGTAATAGGCGGTGTCGCGGGCCACGATCGGCTCCGCGCCCTTGCGCTGCAGCGAGGTCGCGAGATTTCGCGACAGCAGCATGTAGCTCGTGAGAGTCGTCACGGATCAGCTCTCCGGCCCGTCGGCCCGGTGGGCGGGGTGCCCGGCCGCAGCGGCACGAAGCCCCGATGAGGCCTCCGCTCTAGGCGGACACGCTTGCTCGGGGCTTGCCACCCGGCCGAAGGCTCGCCGCGCCGCGCTCACAGCGGGGTCGGTCCGATGATGGTCTCGGTGGTGATGACGATCCAGCCGGCGCCGGTGCTGCGGATCGACAGCACCCGGCCGCCCCCCGGCAGCACCGAGCCGACGGCGATCTGGTGGAGGCCGTCGCGCCCTTCCACCACGGCCTGGCCGGCGCCGGCCCGGCGCAGGACGAAGCCGGATTGCGGCGGTGCCGCCGGCACGACGAGGCCCGGGCCCTGGGCCGGGGCGGCGGGGGAGGACGGTGTCGGCGGGGCGTCCGGCAGCGAGCCGGTGATCACCGGGTCGAGGTCGATCTCGGGCTGGGCGGCGGGCGTCGCGATCCGCCGCCAGGTGAACGGCCCGGCGCTCGCCGGCAGCACCTCGCGCACGTCGTAGGGCCGCGTCGGCTGGGACAGGGTGTAGCCGGCAAAGCCCGTCGCGGTGAGCGCCAGCAGGATGGCGGCGCCGAACACGCCCCGCTCGGTCGCGGCCTCCCGGGCCCGGCGGCGGGCGATCAGGCCCGCGATCGGGCTCGGCGGCGCGGGACGCTCGAGCGCCGGACGCCTAGGAGCGGCCCCTTTGGGAGCACCCCCGGTGGGGGCGGGACGCTGGGATGTGGCCGGGGCTGCGGGCATGGCCGGGATCGATCGGATGGTGGATGGCTAACGAGACATGAAGGAACAGGCTTTATGACCGGTTAACGCGAGCGGCCGGGCGCGTCCCGGCTTTGCGCCGCGGCCGGAACGCCGTAAGCGTGGCGGAAGGGGCGTCGCGGCCCGGAAGCGGGGAGACCATGGCCGACCGACCGGAGACCGATCGCCCCGGCCCTCACGTGCCGAAACTCGACGACGGTCGCGGATCCGAGCCGATCCCCCGCGCGGGCCGGCGCCACCGCGTGATCCAGCAGGGGCGGATCGTCCTCGGGCCCGACCGGCTCGTGGCGTGCGAGATCGCCGACCTCTCGGCCGCCGGCGCGCGGCTGCGCGTGCCCGCCCGTTTCACCCTGCCGGAGACGTTTCCGCTCGTGATCGCCGCCCACGAGCTGCGCACGGTCGAGGTCCGCCTGCGCTGGCGCCGGGGGGATTTCGCCGGGGTGACGTTCGAGGGGGCGGGGGCCTATATCGGCTGAACTCCGATGGAGCACTCTCCGGACGTCCTTCCGGGCCCCGCTGGCGCGGCGCCGGGACGGCTCGGAGGGTTCAGCCGTCCGTGGGGAGGTTCGCTCTCCGGGAGGAGAGCGGATGGGGGTCGTCCTTCACGGGGGCCGGGATGGCGGCACCACCACGCCAAGGCGCGCCGACGGTCTTCGCCCCGGCCGTGAGCCGTGCCGGCCGGACGGGTGCGGGCCGGCTCGTGCGGCTCAGCCCTTGCGCTGCGCCTTCATGTAGCTGGTGATCGCGGCCTGGCAGTTCTGCGACAGCTTCGCCTTGTTCTGGCGGAAGCAGGCCTGCACCTCGGGACCGTCCGGCGCGAAGTTCCCGCAATAGGTCAGGTAATCGCCGGTGCAGTACTGCTTGAGCACCGCGCGGTCGACCACGACGGGTTCGGCGAGGGCCGCGCCCGTCGTGAGGACGAGGAGGAGGGTGGAGCGCAGGAGCACGGATGATCTCCGGGGGGAGCGAAGGGGAGGGCGGGTCGCGGGCGGACGGTCCCGGCCATGGGCGCGTGCCCCGGCCGATGGCGTCCCATAGCATTCCTGTGGGCGCGGGCAACCTGGCGGCAGGTCAAGCCCGAGATGTCGCGACAGACGAGGACCGCGCGGCCGAGACCGGCGCGGCCCTCGTCTGTCGCTGAATCGCCCCGCGTCAAGACGACGGCGCGGTGGAGCCCGCCGGAATCGCCCGGTGACGGAGGGGAGGAACGCTCAGAGGCGGCTCAGCTGCACCCGGGCGACGCCCGAGATTCCGATCGCGCGGGCCGAGGCCTGGGACAGGTCGATCACCCGGCCGCCGACATACGGGCCGCGGTCGTTGATGCGGACCACGACGGAGCGGCCGTTCGACGTGTTGGTCACCCGGACCCGGGTGCCGAAGGGGAGGCGGCGGTGAGCCGCCGTGAGGGCGTGCGTGTTGAAGCGCTCGCCGTTGGCAGTGCGCCGGCCCTGAAATCCGGGACCGTACCAGGAGGCACGACCGGACTGGGCTTCGGCGGGCGTGCTGGCTTGTAACGTCACCCCGGCGGCACCCGCGAGAGCGAGACCGACGATCGCCAGCTTTGCCTTCGAAACCATTTCGCATTCCCGTTCTTGTTGCTTGACGCGGCGCAACATAGAACCGAACGAGGCAACATTATGGAACAGTCAAAATCGAGAATACTTTGCGTATATTCGCGCCGACCGATTACGGGAACCGAGCGGGTTTACGAACGTTAACAGTCTTCGCTCGTCGACCGGGGATCGAGCGTGGCCGTGGCAGGCGCCACCTTGCGGCCAAGGTTCTCGCCTCCGGGCCCCCGCTTGCCGGACCTCCCGCGGGCGGGAACATCCGTCTCACGGCGCGCGCGTGGCACGCAGGCCGATGCGGATCAGGTCGGCGAGGGTGCGAGCGCCGAGCTTGCGGCGCAGCTGCGTGCAGGCATTGGCGATGGTCTTGTAGCTGAGGCCCAGTTCCTCGGCGATCGCCCCGTGCGAGCGCCCGGCGCCGAGCCGCTCGAGGATCTGCCGCTCGCGCGGGGTGAGGGGCGGGGCGGCCGGCGCCTCGCGGCGCAGCCGGTCGACCTCAGCGGCGAGGGAGGGCGCCACATAGGTGCCGCCGTCGCGCACCCGCTCGAAGGCGATGTGCAGCTCCATCGACGCCGTATCCTTGAGGACGTAGCCGGTCGCCCCGCTCTCGATCGCCCGGACGGCGATCTCCGGGTCGTCGTGCATGCTGAAGACCAGGATGCGGGTCTCGGGCGCCACCGAGCGGATCCGCCGGATCAGCGCGAGGCCGCTGAGCGCGGCGCCCTGGAAGGTCAGGTCGGCGACCACGAGGTCCGGGCGGTGGCGGCGGAAGCGGCGATAGCCGGCGGCGATGCCGGTGGCCTCGTGCACGGTCTCGACGCCGGCATCCTCCAGCACGCGGCGGCAGCCCTGCAGCACGATCGGATGGTCGTCGACGACGAGGACGTTCACGGGTGCGGTCCTTCGGGGGGAGGGACCCGCGGCAGCGCCGCGGGCCCGGTCACGGTCAGTTGGTCGGCTCGCCGGCCGCGACCTTGGCGGTCCAGTCGTCGAAGGCGACGACGGCCTGGCGCTGCTCGCCGAGGCCGGCGATGCCGAGTGTCACGACGTCGCCGGACTTGAGGTAGCGCGGCGGCTTCATGCCCATGCCGACGCCGGGCGGCGTGCCGGTGGTGATGACGTCGCCGGGCTCGAGCAGCATGAAGTGCGACAGGTAGGAGACGATCTGGCGCACGTCGAAGATCATCGTGCGGGTCGAGCCGGTCTGCATCCGCTCGCCGTTCACGTCGAGCCACATGTCGAGGTTCTGCACGTCGCCGACCTCGTCGGGGGTGACGAGCCAGGGCCCGAGGGGTCCGAAGGTCGGGCAGCCCTTGCCCTTGGTCCAGGTGCCGCCGCGCTCGAGCTGGAACTCGCGCTCGGAGACGTCGTGGCAGACGCAATAGCCCGCGACGTAGTCGAGCGCCTCGTTGGCGTGGACGTAGGAGGCCCGCTTGCCGATGACGATGGCGAGCTCGACCTCCCAGTCGGTCTTGGCCGAGCCCTTGGGCAGGATCACGGTGTCGTTCGGGCCGACGATGCAGGACGGCGCCTTGTTGAACAGGATCGGCTCGGCGGGGATCGGCGAGCCGGTCTCGGCGGCGTGGTCGGCGTAGTTGAGGCCGATGGCGATGAAGTTGCGCACCTGGCCGACGCAGGCGCCGAGCCGCGTGCCGGCCGGCACCTCCGGCAGGGTCGCCGCATCGATCCGGCGCAGGTTCGCCAGGGTGTCGGCGGCGAGGAAGGGGCCGGCGATGTCGCGGACCACGCCCGACAGGTCGCGGATCGCCCCCGCGGCGTCGATCAGGCCCGGCTTCTCCGCCCCGCTCTCGCCCCAGCGTACAAGCTTCATCGGCCGTCTCCCCCTGTCCATCCGAGCCTGAGGCCCGTCGGGCCGGGACATTGGCGCCGGTGCACCGCCGCCGCAAGCCGATACGCCCGCGTCCGCGGCATCGCCCCGTTGCAGTTTCGTCACATCTGAGGCGAAACCGTGTCGGACGCGGCCGCCGCGCGCCGATCCGGGCGTCCACGCTATACACGCGACGCCAAGAGACAACGACTGAATTCCCAGACATCTCTTCCATGGACTCGCACTTGTCTGATCGATGCGAGAGATCGTCTTGAGGAAATGACCGGCGACCAGCGACCCGGCGGGATTGCGCAGCCCCTGCCTGCTGCCGCATCATTCCGCTCAAGCTGCGGGCGTCTGGAAGCCGCGCGGCATCGCTTACGAATTCGGGGTCGAGGTAACGTCATGACGGGTTTGAGGAGGACGGCGCTGCTGGCCGGCGCCTCGGTGGCATTGCTGGCGGGGGCCAGCGGGGCCGCGCAGGCGGGGGCGTTCGGCCTGCGCGAGCAGAGCGCCCAGGCGATGGGCCTCGCCTTCGCGGGTGCCGCCGCCGGCTCCGGCGGCCTGTCGTCGATGTTCTGGAACCCGGCCGTCGTCACGATGAAGCCGGGCTGGAACTCGGACTTCAACGCCACCCTGGTCGCCCCCTCGGCCCGGATCACGCCGACCACCGGCACCTTCCCGCCGCTGATCGGGCTGGGCGAGTCGGGCGATATCGGCCAGGCGGCGGTGCTGCCGGCGACGTACTCGAACTACCAGATCAACGACCGGCTCTATCTCGGCCTGTCCGGCGCCGCGCCGTTCGGCCTCATCACCAAGCCGAACCAGGTCTGGGCCGGCCAGACCTACAGCCGCTCGTCCAAGATCTTCACCCTGAACTTCAACCCGGTGATCGGCTACAAGGTCAACGACTGGCTGTCGGTCGCGGCCGGCCCGGTGCTGGAATACTTCAAGCTCACCCTGCGCCAGGCCACCGGCATCACGCCGCTGGCGAACTCCGCCTTCCTCAAGGGCGACGACTGGGCCTGGGGCTTCACGGCCGGCGTGGTGGCGCGGCTCTCGGAGGGGACCACGGTCGGCGTCGGCTACCGCTCGTCGATCAACCACCGGATCGAGGGCTCGGCCTTCGGCATCGGTCAGGTCCGTGCCAGCCTCAACACCCCCGAGAAGGTCTCGGTCGGCCTGACCCAGGCGATCACCCGGGACTTCCGCCTGAACTTCGGCTTCGAGTGGGACAACTGGACCCGCATCGGCTCGCCGGCGATCGTCTCGGTGGCGCTCGGCCGGCCGGTGACGGCCCTGCCGCTCAACTACAAGAACGGCTTCTACTACTCGCTCGGCGCCGAGTACGACTTCACCCCGCAATGGACCGGCCGCGTCGGCGTCGCCTACGAGCAGTCGCCGATCGACAACTCGAACCGCTCGACCCGCCTGCCCGACGGCGACCGCTACTTCGCCTCGGTCGGCGCCAGCTACCGCTACAGCGAGAAGATCCAGTTCGACGTCTCCTACCAGCACCTGTTCGCCGCCGGCCGCAACCGGATCGCGCTGGTGCCGGGCGAGCCGCTCTACACCGCGCCGCTGGCCTTCCTGGCCACCACCGACGCCAGCGCCGACATCGTCTCGGTCGGCCTGAAGTACCGCTGGGACAACCCGCCGGCCCCGGCGCCGATCCCGGTGCCGCTGGTGCGCAAGTACTGAAACCCAACCACCGTCAAGAGAAAGGCCCCCGGGAGGATCTCCCGGGGGCCTTTCTCGTCTCACGCCTTTTCGAGCACGTAGGTCCCCGGCGCCGCCCCGAGCGAAGGCAGCACCCCGCCGCCGGGCTGGCGCGCCGGCACCCGCTCGTTGTTCTGGTGCTCGAGCCAGGAGAGCCAGTAGGGCCACCACGAGCCCGGATGCTCGGTCGCCGCCGCGATCCAGTCCTGGAGCGAGCCGTAGGCCGGACCGCCGGTCCAGTACTGGTACTTGGGCTTGGCCGGCGGGTTGACCACGCCGGCGATGTGGCCCGAGCCCGCCAGCACGTAGTCGACGGTACCGCCGAAGGCGCGGCAGCCCTCGAAGACCGAGAGGGCCGGGGCAATGTGGTCCTCGCGGGTCGCGAGGTTGAAGACGGGCGCGGTCACCTTGCCGAGGTCGAGGCGCACGTTGCCGAGCACCATCTCGCCGCGCGACAGCTTGTTGTCGAGGTAGCAGTTGCGCAGGTAGAACGAGTGGTTGGCGGCCGGCATCCGGGTCGCGTCGGAGTTCCAGTACAGCAGGTCGAAGGGCAGCGGCGCCTTGCCCTTCAGGTAGTTGTTGACGACGTAGGGCCAGATCAGGTCGTTGGGTCGCAGCATGTTGAAGGCGTTGGCCATCTTGGCGCCTTCGAGGTAGCCGCGGTCCTTCATGCCGGCCTCGATCGAGCGGATCTGGGCCTCGTCGACGAAGACCTTGAGGTCGCCGGCATGGGTGAAGTCGACCTGGGTGGTCAGGAAGGTGGCGCTGGCGATGCGGTCGTCGCCCACCGCCGCCATGTAGGCCAGGCTCACGGCGAGCAGCGTGCCGCCGACGCAGTAGCCCACCGCCGAGACCTGGCGTTCGCCGGTCGCCTGCTCGATCGCTTCGAGCGCCGAGAAGACGCCCTCGCGCATGTAGCTCTCGAAGTCCTTCGAGGCGTGGCGCGCATCCGGGTTGACCCAGGAGATCACGAACACCGTCAGGCCTTGGGCGACCGCCCAGCCGATGTAGCTCTTGTCCTTGTTCAGATCGAGGATGTAGAACTTGTTGATCCAGGGCGGCACGATCAGGAGCGGGCGCTTGAGCACCGTCTCGGTCTGCGGCGCGTACTGGATCAGCTCGATCAGGTCGTTGCGGAAGATCACCTCGCCCGGCGTGCTCGCCATGTTGACGCCGACCTTGAACTGGCCCGGATCGGTCTGGCGCACGCGCAATTCGCCGCCGCCGGCCTCGACGTCCTCGGCCAGCATCTTCATGCCGCGCACCAGGTTGGCGCCGTTCTCCCGAAACGTCTCGCGCAGGAGCTCGGGGTTCGTCGCCAGGAAGTTCGACGGCGACATCGCGCCGGAGATCTGCCGGACGTAGAACTGCGCCTTGGCGCGGGTGTGGTCGTCGAGCCCCTCCGCCTCGTCGACCATGATCTCGGCCCACCGCGTGGTGATGAGGTAGCCCTGCTTCAGGAAGTCGAAGACCGGGTTCGTCGTCCATTCGGGGGCGGCGAAGCGCTTGTCCTTGGGATCGGGCAGGGCCACGGGGGTGACCGTCTCGCCCTGCATCCGCTGCAGGGTCGAGCCCCACAGGGCCAGGAACTGGCCGCCGATCAGGCTCTGGGCCTCCATCGCCTTCTGGGGGTCGGTGAACCACTTCTCCGCCACGGTGCCGAGCGTGCGCACGACCTCGGTCACCGACTCGGCGAGCGCTGCATTCGGCTTGCCCTCCTCGAGGGGCTTGGCGTAGGCGGCGAGCGCCCGGCTGAACTGCTCGGTCATAAGGCCCGCGTTGCGCGACAGGGCCTCCATGTCCGCAACGGGGACTTCAGCGACCGGGACCTTCGCAGTCGGCGCCGCACCTCGTTCAGAAGACGTCACGCGCACTCTCCTCCCGTATTGTGGCCGGCTTCGGCGAGCCGCCTTTCCGACAAGATATCGTCCCAAACCGCCGGTTGCGCCAGATGACCGGACCCGGTTTCCTCACCGCCACGCTGCCCTCGCGCAAGGTTCTCGCCCGTCCATGCCCGTCTTCCCCGCTGTTTCGCCCCGCCTCGCCGCCGCCGCCGCGCTCGTCGTCACCTGCTTGTCCGCCGGGGGCTGCGTCCTCGACGGGGCCGGCATCCGCGACGCCGCCAAGTCGGCGGGCCTCGGCCCCAAGGAGGTGGCCGCGCCCGACTTCGTCGAGAAGTCCCGCCGCGGCGGCGGCGACTTCCTGCCCGTCGGCGTCTCGGCCCCGCCTCGCGAAACTCGCGCCAAGTCGGCCGCCGGCGTGAAGGCGCTCGAGGCCGAGCTCGACGCCAGCCGCCAGCGCAACGAGGCGCGGGGCCGCGATGCCGCCAAGGTCGGCGGCGCGGTCAAGCCGCCGGCCCCGCCCAAGGTGCCGCCCGCCGAATGACGCCCCGCGTGACGAAGAGGGAGCGACACCGCCGGGTGAGGCTTAAGTCCCAGGGCGGCGGCACCCCGGCGAATCTTCCTCTCGCCCCAAAACCCCTCTAGACAGCGTATGTGACACGCGCGTCGCAGCGGCGGCGCCGATCCAGGACCCGGCCATGACCGATTTTCACCGCATCAAGCGACTGCCCCCCTACGTCTTCGAGCAGGTCAACCGGATCAAGGCCGCCGCCCGCGCCAACGGCGCCGACATCATCGACCTCGGCATGGGCAACCCGGACCTCGACGCGCCCCGCCACGTGATCGAGAAGCTGGTCGAGACCGCCGGCAAGCCGCGCACCGACCGCTACTCGGCCTCGAAGGGCATCGCGGGCCTGCGCCGCGCCCAGGCGAACTACTATCAGCGCCGCTTCGGCGTCTCGCTCAATCCCGACACGCAGGTTGTGGCCACCCTCGGCTCCAAGGAAGGCTTCGCCAACATGGCGCAGGCCATCACGGCGCCGGGCGACGTGGTGCTGGTGCCCAACCCGAGCTACCCGATCCACGCCTTCGGCTTCCTGATGGCGGGCGGCGTGGTCCGCTCGGTCCCGGCCGAGCCGACCCCGGCCTTCTTCCCGGCGGCCGAGCGGGCGATGCAGCACTCGATCCCCAAGCCCGTGGCGATGGTGGTCTGCTATCCCTCGAACCCGACCGCCTACGTCGCCTCCCTCGACTTCTACCGCGACCTCGTCGCCTTCGCGAAGAAGCACGAGCTGATCCTGCTCTCCGACCTCGCCTATGCCGAGGTCTATTTCGACGATCACAACCCGCCGCCCTCCGTGCTGCAGGTGCCGGGCGCGATCGACGTGGCGGTGGAGTTCACCTCGCTGTCGAAGACCTTCTCGATGGCCGGCTGGCGGATGGGCTTCGCCGTCGGCAACGAGCGGCTGCTGGCGGCGCTGACGCGGGTGAAGTCCTACCTCGATTACGGCGCCTTCACGCCGATCCAGGTCGCCGCCACCGCGGCGCTGAACGGCCCGGAGGACTGCATCCACGAGATGCGCGCCACCTATCGCCGCCGCCGCGACGCGATGGTCGACGCCTTCCAGAAGACCGGCTGGGACATCCCGGTCCCGTCCGCGTCGATGTTCGCCTGGGTGCCGATCCCGGAGCGCTTCCGCAGCCTCGGCAGCCTGGAATTCTCGAAGCTTCTGGTCGAGAAGGCCGACGTGGCGGTGGCGCCGGGCATCGGCTTCGGCGAGCACGGCGACGAGTACGTCCGCATCGCGCTGGTCGAGAACGAGCAGCGCATCCGCCAGGCGGCCCGCAACATCCGCCGCTTCTTCGACAACGCCGACCGCACCCTGCACAACGTCGTGCCGATGCAGAAGGTCGGCTGATCCGGCGGCTTGTGGCCGGGGGGCGACAGGGGAGGCGCAATCGCATCCCCGTGTCGTCGCCTCGGCCGCGCCCTGGGTTGATCCGGGCGGGACGGGGCGTCAGGGTGCGGCCAAGGTTCTGCTCCACCCTAGGGTATCCGATGCGTCGCTCGCTGAAGCTCGTCGTTCTCGCCGCCGCGGCCGCCCTCCCGGCCGCCTGCGCGCCGAACCCGATCATCGCCCGCGACCCCGTCCCGGCCCCGAGCCCCGACATCGCCTATCGCTGCTCCTCGACCCCGGCGCTCCTCAACGGCTACTGGGCCGAATGCGAGCGGATCCGGCGCGAGCGCGAGGTCGTGGTCCGCACCAAGGGCTGATACGCGGGGCGTACGCCGCCCTCGCACGACTCGACCGACCCGGACAGCTCGCCGCGCCCCGGAACCGGGCGCGGCCTGCCGCGCGTTGACCGGCATCCATCAACGAGGATGCCCCGCGTGGTCCGTCGCTTCATCCTGCCGCTCGCCGCCCTGGCCTGCCTGTCGGGCCCCGCCTTCGCGCAAGCTCCGCTCGGGGTGCGGGTGCGCCCGCCCGTCGCCGAGCCCGACATCTACAACCGCGCCGCAGCGGCCGGCCCCGTCGTGCTGCAGATGTCTCCCGATGCCGTCATCGGGCCGCTGCCCGTGGGCGCGAGCGGGCTCGTGGCGATCCGCGCCGTGCCGGTCGCCGCCGTCACCAATGGCGGCGGCTTCGGGCCGACCGGATTCGGCTACTACGGCGACAGCGTGACCGAAGGCCCGCTGAACCGCCCGCACCGCCCGGCCGACTACGTCCTCGGCAATCGCCCGTACTGATCCCGACCCCTGACAGGAAGGACACGTCCATGCGTGCACGCATCCTCGCGGCGGGCCTGCTCGCCGGCCTCGCCACCCTGGCGACCGCCCTGCCGGCGGCGGCCCAGAGCGTCGGCTACGCCACCGGCCTTCCCGGCCGGGACCCCGCGGGCGACGACGAGATCGGCTGGGGCCCGGCCTACCGGCCCGAGACCAGCTTCTCGCAGCCGGGCACGCCGCCGACCCCCGGCGACTTCGCCGGCGCCGCCTACCGGGCCCGGACCGGGCACGGTCCCTATGACGGGATCCAGGCGCCGATGCGGCCGGTGCGCGCCTACCAGTACCAGACGCCGGGCTACGGCTACGGCCCGGCGGGCTATGACGACGAGCCGGCTTACGCGCCGCGGATGCGGACGCACCGGGTCCGGCACGGCGTCGCCCCTCGGCATCACGCCAAGGCGAAGACGCATCGGGCGCAGCGGCAGGTGATGCGCTGAGGCACGGGGCCCGCCGTCCCGCCCCACAGGGTCGTCCCGGGGTCCGCTCTCGCGGCCCCGGGGTGACCGCGGGGGGAACGACGGGCGATAGAAGCGCCCCTCAGGCGAACCCTTCCAGAACGATCTTCCCCTTCGCACGCCCGCTCTCCAGGAGCGCGTGCGCCCGGCGCAGGTTCGCCGCGGTGATCGGCCCGAAATGCTCGGCAAGCGTGGTGCGCAGGGCGCCCCGATCGACGAGCCGGGCGACCTCGTCGAGCAACGCTCCTTGCGCCGCGATGTCGACGGTGCCGAACATCGGCCGGGTGAACATGAACTCCCAGTGCAGCGACAGGCTCTTGCGCTTGAGGAGCGACACGTCGAGCGTCGCCGGGTCGTCGATCAGCGCGAGGCGACCCTGCGGCGCCATCAGCTCGGCGATGGCCGGAAGATGCGTGTCGGTGTGGGTGGTCGAGAAGACCAGCCCCGGGGCGCCGAGCCCGAGGTCGGCGACCTGTTGCGCCAGCGCGGCGCCGTGATCGACGATGTGGTGGGCGCCGAGCGCCCGGCACCAGTCCTTCGTCTCCGGCCGCGACGCGGTGGCGATCACCGTGAGGTCGGTGAGCCGGCGCGCCAGTTGCGTCGCGATCGAGCCGACGCCGCCGGCCCCGCCGACGATCAGGATCGCGTTCGCGGCGCCCGGCACGGGCTTTCGCACGTCGAGCCGGTCGAACAGCGTCTCCCAGGCGGTGATCGCGGTGAGCGGCAGGGCGGCGGCCTCGGCGAAGGAGAGCGAGGCGGGCTTCCCGCCGACGATGCGCTCGTCGACGAGGTGGAACTCGGCGTTGGTGCCGGGGCGCTCCAGGGCCCCGGCATAGAACACCGCATCGCCCGGGCGGAACCGCGTCGCCTCGGGGCCGGCCGCCACGACGACGCCGGCGGCGTCCCAGCCCAGGACCTTCCAGGCACCCGCCTCCGGGGCGGCGCGGCGGCGCACCTTGGTGTCGACGGGGTTCACCGACACCGCCCGGACCTCGACCAGGAGGTCGCGGCCGGTCGGCTCGGGGCGGGGCAGGGTGATGTCCTGGAGGGCGGCCTCGTCCTCGATCGGCAGGGACGTCTGGTAACCGACGGCGCGCATCAGCGGGCTCCTTGGATGACTGGAGCGGAGATGACCGCTACCCTCCGGGCGCGCAAGAACGCACATGCAGCGCCCATAGTGTCGAAAAGGATACCGTCATGGCCCGCACCCGGCACCGCAGCCTGGATTGCAGCCCGGGCTGCGCCGTGGAAGCGACGCTGCAGCTGATCGACGGCAAGTGGAAGGGGGTGATCCTCTACCACCTGCTGGCGGAGGCGCCGGACGACGGGTCCCTGCGCTTCAACGGCCTGCGCCGCCGGATGCCGAACGTGACCCAGCGCATGCTGACGAACCAGCTCAGGGAGCTGGAGGCGGACGGGTTCGTCCACCGCACGGTCTACGCCGAGGTGCCGCCCCGGGTGGAGTACCGCCTGACCGAGCGCGGCCGCAGCCTCGAACCGGTGATCCGGGCGCTGAAGGCCTGGGGCGACGCCCATGCCGCGCCGCCCGCCGCGACCGGGCACGAAATCGGCGCCGAGACCGAGGCCGCCTGAGGCGTCAGCGCGACAGGCTGCGGAAGACGCAGATCCGACCGCGATCCTCGTAGCCCGCCGGGCACTGGGCGACGCAGGCGCCGGCGGCGGATTTGAGGGGAGGGCGGCACCCGGTCTCCTGCTGTGCCAGGAGCGCCGAGGGATTCCAGGCGGCGACCAGGATCGTCGCGGCGGCGGCGACGATGACACCGAGGGCGACGAGGCGCAGCACCGGATTCGCGCTCCTGCTGTGGGCGACCCCCTGCGATATGGGGTCGCTCGACCGCCCCGGAAGGTCCCGCTCGTGAGTTCCTGCCCTCTGCGCCGTCCCCGCTCCGCTGCGATCGGCGCGCTTGACCCGTCCGCGCAGACATGAACCCTCTGGCCTGATCGGGTCCGGCTACGCTACGGCGACCGGACGGAACCATCTCCCGCCTCTGTCGCTGGGAAAGGGCAGGATCTCGCACGATGGCGGAACTCAGCCGTTCGGACCTCGACTACCGCCTGAAGCAGCAGAAGATCCTGTCGGAATTCGGCGTCGAGGCGCTGCGCGCCGACGATCTCGGGCAGC
Organism: Methylobacterium ajmalii; assembly: GCF_036448855.1. NCBI lineage: Bacteria > Pseudomonadati > Pseudomonadota > Alphaproteobacteria > Hyphomicrobiales > Methylobacteriaceae > Methylobacterium > Methylobacterium ajmalii. The sequence continues at coordinate 30,617 of NZ_JAZFXT010000044.1, read as the reverse complement.
TGCTGCAACGCGCGACGGAACTGTGCGCGGAGGGCATGTCGGCGCAGTTCTGCAAGGCGCTCGAGTACAAACCCGGCGAGGACACGCTGCTCGTCATCGCGGGCGTCGGCTGGGGGCCGAACGTCGTCGGCCACGCCCATGTCGGCGCCGACCTCGCCTCGCCGGCGGGCTACGCCCTCAAGACCGGGCAGCCGGTGATCTCCAACCACCTCGAGAACGAGCGCCGCTTCCGCACCCCGCAGTTGATGGCGGATCACGGCGTGCGCCGGGCGCTGAACGTGCTGATCCGCAACCGCCAGGGCGATTTTGGCGTGCTGGAGGTCGACGACACCCGCGAGGGCCAGTTCGACGAGGCCGACATCGCCTTCATGCAGGGCTTCGCCAACCTGCTCGGCGGCGCGATCGAGCGCCAGCGCTCGGAGGCCCGGCTCCAGGCCGCCCTCGACCGGCAGGAGCTGCTGACCCGCGAGATGAGCCACCGGGTCAAGAACAGCCTCGCCACCGTGGCGGGGCTTCTCTCGCTCCAGGCCCGCACCACCGAGAACCAGCAGGCGCGCGACGCCCTCGCCGATGCCCGCTCGCGGGTCGAGGCGGTGGCCCAGGTCCACGACCAGCTCTGGCGCCAGCCCGACCTCGCGGCGGTGGAGCTTTCGGGCTTCCTCGAGAGCCTGTGCGAGAAGCTGCGCGAGAGCGCGCCCGGCCACGCCATCACCTGCCGGGCCCCCGCCATGCCGATCCCGGCCGACCTCGCGATCCCGCTCGGGCTGTTCGTCAACGAGCTCGTCACCAATGCGATCAAGTACGCCTACCCGGACGGCCACGGCCCGGTGCGGGTCGAGGCGGAGGCGCGGGACGAGGACCGGGTGCGCCTGAGCGTGTCGGACGACGGCGTCGGCCTGCCGGAGGGCTTCGACGCGGGCGCCGCCCGCCGCAGCCTCGGCATGCGGGTGATCCACGGCCTGTCGCGCCAGCTCGGCGGCGAGCTCACCGTCACGGGCACGGACGGGGCGTGCTTCGCCCTGACGCTGGATCTCGGCAAGGCGTAGGGTGAGGCCCCGATCGGCCGTTCCTCTTTCGCTGTTGTCGACGAAATGCCGGACGGACTGCGATCCTGCACGCGGAGGCTCGGATAGAATGAGCGTCGATCGATTGCGCATCGCGCTCAAGACAATCGAATTGCTGGCAGCGCTCGCCGTAGGCATGTTGATAGGCCGCAATTTTCTTGCGCCGTCTCATCAAGTTCGCCACTTACCTGAAATAAACGCGATCGCAAAAAGCGATAGTGATTGTTATAAGAAATTCATCGAAGGGCTTGCAAAAGAGAGCCAGTGGGGCGAAGGGCGGGATTCGGTTTCGATCGAGGTTACAAAGATCGAGCGCCGAGTCGAGAAAATCGATGAAGCGCTTCAACGAGCTGGTGTATCGCGTTCAGGCTTGCCCGGGTGCTGAAAAATATTATAATAGCATCGCAATAAAAAACATTTTAATGTTTGTTTTTGCAAAATTTTCGATAGCGCACTCGCATCCATTTTGCCGGCAGGCGCTCTGACGTCATTTTGACTGGCTTTCGGCACGGCGCTCGCTCACGGATTTTTCCCACGTTCCCCGCAGCGAACCGCTTCCCACCAGCGCGGCTCTTGCACTACGTTCGGTCGGCAGCGCTGCCGCTCCGCGACGCCAATTCACGCGGCGCAGCGCCTCGGGGACCGGAAGACCGGCCCCGCCCCGAACCAGCCCGGCGCCAGATCCGGGCGGAATCGCAAGGGTGGAAACGATGAGCGAGATGTCTCGCGGCGGCCCGAGCCGTCGCAGCCTCCTGGCGTCCGGCGCCGCCGCGGTCGGTCTCGGCGTGATGGGCGGGGGATCCCTGGGCATCCGGCCGGCCTTCGCGGCGGTGGACTGGAAGCGCCACGCCGGCACCTCCCTCGAGGTCAACCTGATCAAGGGGCCGCGCGGCGACCTGCTCCACCGCAGCGCCGCCGAGTTCACGGCGCTCACCGGGATCAAGGTCTCCTCCGAGGTGATCCCCGAGCAGCAGCAACGCCAGAAGATCGTCATCGAGCTGACCTCGGGCCGGCCGAGCTTCGACGTGGTGCATCTGAGCTACCACGTCCAGAAGCGCCAGTTCGACAAGGCCGGCTGGCTCGCCGACCTCACCGGGTTCATGAAAGACCCGGCCCTGACCGACCCCTCCCTGAAGGAGGCCGATTTCAGCTCGGCCGGCCTTCTCTACGCCAAGACCCCGAACGGCGAGATGCGTTCGCTGCCGCTCTCGGTCGACTACTTCATCCTGTACTGGAACAAGGAACTCTTCCAGAAGAAGAACGTCGCGTTCCCGACGACCTTCGACGAGATGATGCGGGCGGCCGAGACGCTGACCGACCCGAAGGCCGGCACCTACGGCTTCGTCGGCCGGGGCCTGCGCAACGCCAACATGGCGTTGTGGGGGGCGTTCTTCCTCGCCTATGGCGGCCGCTTCCTCGACGACAAGGGCAACCTGCTGATCGACGGCCCGGAGGCGGTCGAGGCGACCAGGCTCTACCAGCGGCTCCTCACCAAGACCGCGCCGCCCGGCGTCGTCGGCTTCAACTGGATGGAGTCGATGGCGGCCTTCACGCAGGGCCGCGCCGCGATGTGGCTCGACGGCGTCGGCTGGGCCCCGCCGCTGGAGGACCCCAACGCCTCTCGCGTCGTCGGCAAGGTCGGCTACGCGGTGGTGCCGAAGGGGCCGGCGGACCACGCGGCGGCCACCTACGGCGACGGCATCGGGGTGGCGGCGGCCAGCACCAAGAAGGAGGCGGGCTACCTCTACTGCCAGTGGGCGGTCTCGAAGCTGATGGGGGCGCGCCTGCTGCAGGCCGGCGGCGGCGTGCCGTTCCGCGACTCTATCCTCGGAGACGCCGAGGTCCAGCAGGGCGTGAAGATGCCGCGCGAGTGGCTCGATTCGGCGATCGGCTCGGCCAAGATCAGCAAGCTCGGCCTGCCGGTCGTGGTGCCGGTGGCGGAGTTCCGCGACATCGTCGGCTCCGCCGTCACCGCCACCCTGTCGGGGGCCGACCCGGCGGCCGAGCTGAAGAAGGCGGCCGAGCAGTACCGCCCGATCCTCGAGCGCAGCGAGAAGGCCTGATGGCCCGGGCCGGCCTCGCGCCACCGGTCGCCCCGACCGAGGAACTAGCGCCCGCCGAGGTGCCGGCCGCCCGCTGGCAGCCGCCGGGCTACTGGCCCTTCGTGGTGCCGGCCCTCGTCGTCGTCGTCGGGGTGATCGTGTTTCCCTGGGCCTTCACCCTGTGGATGAGCCTGCACGAATGGAAGGTCGGTGCGGCGCCGGCCTTCGTCGGCCTGTCGAACTACGCGCGGCTGCCCGCCGATCCGCGCTTCCTCGACGCGGTGTGGCAGACGCTGGTCTACACCGCGCTCTCGGTGGTGCTGCCGCTGATCCTCGGCACGCTGGCAGCCTGCGTGTTCCACGCCCGCTTCCCCCTGCGCGGCTTCCTGCGCGGGGTGTTCATCCTGCCGATGATGGCGACGCCGGTGGCCATCGCGCTCGTCTGGACCATGATGTTCCACCCCCAGCTCGGGGTGCTGAACTACCTGCTCTCGCTGGTCGGCATCCCGCCACAGCTCTGGGTCTTTCACCCGGCGACCGTGATCCCGTCGCTGGTGCTGGTCGAGACCTGGCAATGGACGCCCCTCGTGATGCTGATCGTGCTCGGCGGCCTCGCGGCGCTTCCCACCGAGCCCTACGAGAGCGCGCAGATCGACGGCGCCTCGCTCTGGCAGGTATTTCGCCACATCACCCTGCCGCTGGTCGCACCCTTCCTGTTCGTCGCCGCGATGATCCGGATGATCGACGCCGTGAAGAGCTTCGACATCATCTTCGCGATCACTCAAGGGGGACCCGGCACCGCGTCCGAGACGATCAACATCTACCTCTACAGCGTCGCCTTCGCCTACTACGACGTGGGCTACGGGTCGGCGATCGCCGTGGTGTTCTTCCTGCTCATCATCGCGCTCGCCGCCGCCCTGCTGGTGGTCCGCAAGCGCACGCAGGGAGCGGTGGCATGACTGTCCGCTGGCTCCTCCGGCAGGCCGCCCTGCTCTTCGCCGTCCTGGTCATCGTCTCGCCGGTGATCCTGTTCTTCGTCTGGATGCTGTCGCTCTCGGTCAAGTACGAGATCGACAACGCAGCCTATCCGCCGGTGCTGATTCCCGAGCGCTTCGCCTGGAAGAACTACATCGACGTCCTCGAATCGAACCGGTTCTCGACCTACTTCCTCAACAGCCTGCTGGTGACGGGCACGGCGACGGGGCTCGCGCTCCTCGTCGGGGTGCCGGCCGGCTACGGCATCGCCCGGATGAAGGCGGCGAAGGCCGCGGTGGTGATCCTGGTCGCCCGCATCACCCCGGGCCTGTCGTACCTCATCCCGCTCTTCCTGCTGTTCCAGTGGCTCGGGCTGCTCGGGACGCTGTGGCCGCAGATCATCATCCACCTCGTCGTCACGGTGCCGATCGTGATCTGGATCATGATCGGCTACTTCGAGACCACGCCGATGGAGCTGGAGGAGGCGGCCGTCATCGACGGTGCCAGCCGCTGGCAGGTGTTTCGCTACGTGGCGCTGCCGATCGCCAGGCCCGGCATCGCCGTCGCGATGATCCTGGCGGTGATCTTCTCCTGGAACAACTTCGTCTTCGGCATCGTGCTCGCCGGACGCGAGACCCGGACCCTGCCGGTGGCGGTCTACAACATGATCTCGTTCGACCAGCTGAGCTGGGGCCCGCTCGCAGCCGCCGCCCTCATCGTCACCCTGCCGGTGCTGGTGCTGACGGTGTTCGCCCAGCGCCAGATCGTCGCCGGGCTGACGGCGGGGGCGGTGAAGGGGGGGTGAGGCGACATCGTCGATGTCCCATTCCCCCCACTCGCGACCTCATCCTGAGGCGTCAGTCCATCGAGATGGACTGACCTCGAAGGAGGCCTCCAGAAAACTGTGCGATCCCTGGAACCCTCCTTCGAGGTCAGCCGATCGAAGATCGGCTAACACCTCAGGATGAGGTCGTGGGTGGGACGCAGTGACGGTCGTCATGGCGCGCCTTGGTCCACCCATACCCGCCGCCGATCCAGCCCCCATGTTGACACTCAAAAACGAATGAACGATCGTTTCAATCCAAGGATCGCCGAACGGTCCGCGTAAGAATTACGGGTGGAATACGCCGATGCTGCAGCGCGCGGACACCTACGCCGGCCTCCTCGACAACTTCCGCTGGCGAATTCCAGCCCGCTACAACATCGGCACCGACGTCTGCGACCGGCACGCCCCCAGCAATCCGCTGGCGCTGATCCATCTCGACCAAGACGGCGCCGTGCGGCGCTACGGCTTCGACGACCTGCGGCGCTGGTCGAACCGCTTCGCCAACGTGCTGGCGGCGCACGGGCTCGCCCGCGGCGACCGGATCGGCGTGCTGCTGCCGCAGGCGCCCGAGACGGCGGTCGCCCACATCACGGGTTTCCGGGCCGGGCTCATCACCATCCCGCTCTTCGTGCTGTTCGGGCCGGATGCGCTCGCCTACCGCCTCGGCAACAGCGGCGCCAAGGCGGTCGTGACCGACCGGGCCGGCGCCGTGCTGCTGGCGGGCATCCGCGCCGCGCTCCCCGGCCTGGAGCGGGTCTACTGCATCGACGGCGCGGGCGAGGGCGCGGAGGATTTCCATGCCCTGTGCGGGCGCGCCTCCGATGCCTTCACCCCGGTCGACACCGCGGCCGACGACCCGGCGGTGATCATCTACACCTCCGGCACCACCGGCGATCCGAAGGGAGCGCTCCATGCCCACCGGGTGCTGCTCGGCCACCTGCCGGGGGTCGAGATGCCCCAGCGCTTCCTGCCGCAGCCCGGCGACCGCTACTGGACTCCCGCCGACTGGGCATGGATCGGCGGCCTCCTCGACGTGCTGCTGCCGGCGCTGCATCACGGCGTGCCGGTCGTCTCGCACCGCGCCAAGAAATTCGATCCGGAAGGAGCGTTCCGGCTGATGGCCGAGCAGGGGGTGAGGAACGTCTTCCTGCCGCCCACCGCCATGAAGCTGATGCGCCAGACCCGCACGACGCCCTATCCGGGCCTGAACCTGCGCTCCGTCGGCAGCGGCGGCGAGAGCCTGGGCGCCGAGATGCTGGCCTGGGGCGAGGCGGTGCTCGGCGTGCCGGTCAACGAGTTCTACGGCCAGACCGAGTGCAACCTCGTCGTCTCCTCCTGCTCCGACCTGTTCCCGGCCCGGCCCGGCGCCATGGGCAAGCCGGTGCCGGGCCACGACGTCCGCATCGTCGACGGGGAGGGCCACGAGGTGCCGGACGGCACCACCGGCCACATCGCGGTGCGCCGGCCCGACCCTGTGATGTTCCTCGGCTACTGGCGCAACCCCGAGGCGACCGAGAGAAAATTCATCGGCGAATGGCTGATCACCGGCGATCTCGGCCGGCGCGACCCGGATGGCTTCCTGTGGTTCGTCGGCCGCGACGACGACGTCATCACCTCGTCGGGCTACCGGATCGGCCCCGGCGAGATCGAGGATTGCCTGCTGCGCCACCCCGCCGTCGCGCTCTGCGGGGTCGTCGGCGTGCCGGACCCGGTGCGGACCGAGGCGGTGAAGGCCTTCATCGTGCTCAAGGAGGGCGTCGCGGGCACGCCGGAACTGGCCCGCGCGATCCAGGACTTCGTCCGCACCCGGCTCGCCGCCCACGAATACCCGCGCCACGTCGCCTTCGTGGAGGAACTGCCGATGACCGCGACCGGCAAGATCATCCGGCGGGCGTTGCGGGAGCGGGGAGGGGTGTGACGATCGTCCCGGCCTCATGATCGCTCCATATCAGAAGCTAACATGAGAATTCTGCCTCCCATCCGCGACCTCATCCTGAGGCGTTAGCCGATTGAAAATCGGCTGACCTCGAAGGAGGGCTCCAGGAAGCGCTGAGACCCCTGGAGCCCTCCTTCGAGGTCAGTCCATCTGCGATGGAATGACACCTCAGGATGAGGTCGCGGGTGGGATTGATGGCCTGAATCGAGCAATCAGGCTCTCAGACACACGCCGCCATCCTGGATTTCGCTGCGCGGCCCCAGGATGACGATGGAGATCCAAAGGAATATCCGGCGACCAACGACCGGATGCCACTACACACCGGGAGGACACCATGCCGACATCCAAGCTCCGCCGCTCGTCACGATGGCTGACGCTCGCCGCCGCCTCGCTCCTCTGCCTCGCCGAGGCCCATGCCGCCGGCCCCACCCGCGTCACCCTCGGCGTGCTCAACGACCGCGCCGGGCCCTATTCCGACCTCGCCGGCGAAGGCTCGGTGGCGGCGGCCGAGATGGCGGCGGCCGACTTCAAGGCGCAGAACACGGACTTCGACATCCGGGTCCTGTCCGCCGACCACCAGAACAAGCCGGATGTCGGCGCCGGCATCGTGCGCCAGTGGATCGACCGCGACGACCTCGACGTGGTGCTGGACGTGCCGTTCTCCTCGGTGGCGCTCGCCGTGCACCAGATCGTGCGCGAGAAGAACCGGCTGATGATCAATTCGGGGGCGGGCGCCTCGGAGATCACCGGGGCGCTCTGCTCGCCCAACACCATCCACTGGACCTACGACACCTGGGCGCTCGCCAACGGCACCGGCGGGGCGATGGTGCGGAGCGGCGGCGACACCTGGTTCTTCGTCACCGCCGACTACGCCTTCGGCAAGGCGCTGGAGCGCGACGTATCGGAGGTGGTCGAGCGCAACGGCGGCACGGTGCTGGGCTCGGTCCGCCATCCTGTGGCGGCCAACGACTTCTCGTCGTTCCTGATCCAGGCACAGGGCTCGAAGGCCAAGGTCGTCGGGCTGGCGAACGCCGGGAGCGATACCATCAACACCATCAAACAAGGGGCCGAGTTCGGCGTCGCGGAGGGCGGGCAGCGCCTCGCCGGCCTCCTGGTCTTCCTGAGCGACGTGCATTCGCTGGGCCTCAAGGTGGCGCAGGGGCTGGTACTGACGGAAGCCTTCTACTGGGACCTCAACGACGGCACCCGCGCCTGGTCGCGGCGCTTCGCCGAGCGCCACAAGGGCCGGATGCCGACCATGGTCCAGGCCGGCGTCTATTCCGGCATGATGCACTACCTCAAGGCCGTGAAGGCGACCGGCAGCAAGGACCCCGCCACGGTGACCGCCGAGATGCGCCGGGTACCAGCGGAGGACCCGCTCTTCGGCCGCTCCGAGGTGCGGGCCGACGGACGGGTCACCCACCCGATGTACCTGTTCGAGGTGAAGAAGCCGTCCGAGTCGAAGGGCCCGTGGGACTATTACCGCCTCGTCTCGACGATTCCCGCCGACCAGGCCTTTCGTCCGCTGAAGGCCGGCAACTGCCCCCTGGTGACGAAATGAAGCTGCATCACTGCGTCGGCGCCCGCTCGTTCCGGCCGCTCTGGGCCCTGGAGGCGCTGGGCCTGTCCTACGAACTGGCGATGCTGCCGTTCCCGCCGCGGGTCCACGCCAAGGAGTATTTTGCCCTCAACCCCCTCGGCACGATCCCGCTCCTCGAGGACGGCGAGGTGCGGATGACCGAATCGGCGGCGATCTGCGAGTACCTGGCGGCGCGCCACGGCGCCGGCGGGCTCGGGGTGCGGCCCGACGAGGCGGATTACGGCCGCTACCTCAACGCGCTGCATTTCGGCGAGGCGACGCTCACCTTCCCGCAGACCCTGGTGCTGCGCTACGGCCGGTTCGAGCCGCCGGAGCGGCGCAATCCCGGTCTCGTCGAGGATTATTCGCGATGGTTCCTGTCGCGGCTGAAGGGCTTCGGCGCCGTGCTGGGTGAGCGCCGCTTCATCGCCGCCGGTCGCTTCACCGCCGCTGACATCTCGGTCGGCTACGCCCTGATGCTGGCCGAGTTCGCGGGCCTCGGCGAGCAGCTGCCGGACTTCGCCAAGACGTACTGGGCCGGATTGCAGGCCGAGCCGTCCTACGCCCGGGCGCTCGCGGCCGAGCGGCGGGCGGCCGGGGAGCAGGGGGTGTCGCCGGTGCCCTCGCCCCTCGGCGGGTGATCGCGGATTGATGCCGTAGGGAAACGCCCCAGATCCCCGCCGAGCACGGCGGGGAGATTCTCATGACGGGACGATGCACGGGCGGAGGAGCGCCCGCATGACCGCGCGCCTCGCGACGCCGCGCGTCCTGTCCGGCCTCAGGCGCTCGTTCTCGGAATTCCTCGGCCTGCCGGTCGTGATCGTGCTGGGCTTCGTGGTGCTCGCCCACACGATCGACCGGATCGACAACACCGCCGGGCCGCGGGAGGGGTGGGGGCCGTTGCGCACCTTCCTCAGCCAGTATGTCGGCGACACCCAGTCGGCGATCAGCATGCTGTCGACCATCGCCGGCAGCCTGATCAGCGTCACCTCGATCACCTTCTCGATCCTGCTGCTGGCGGTGCAGCAGGGCGCCGCCACCCTCAACTCGCAGATCGTCGACCATTACCTGCGCCGGCGCGCCAACAGCGCCTGGTTCGGCTTCTTCGTCGGCGTGTCGCTGTTCGTCCTCATCACCCTGGTCCAGACCACCCACACCACGGCGCCGGTACTGGGGGTGATGATCTCGACGCTGCTCGGCGCGGTCTCCCTCGTCGCCCTGGTGGTGCTGATCTACACCACCATCGACCAGACCCGGCCGGTCACCGCCATCGCGACGATCCACGAGGCCGCGGTCGCGGCGCGGGCGCGCCAGCGGCCGCTGCTCGCCGCGACTGCCGAGCCCTCCGGCCCGCCCGGCGACGGCGTCCCGGTCCCCGCCACGACCGGAGGCTACCTGACGCGGATCGACGTCGACGGGCTCGCCCGGGCGCTGGAGGCGCATCCGGGACGGCACCTCGTCCTGACGCTCCCCGTCGGCGGCTTCGTGCCGCCGGGCGGGGCGGTCGCGGTCGTCGTCGGCGGCCCCGCCGATGCGGCCCTGGTCGAGGCGGTGGGCGCCGCCCTCGCCATCGAGGACCAGCGCGACGTCGCCCACGACCCGGCCTTCAGCCTCGACCATATCGGCACGATCGGCTGGACCGCGATCTCGACCGCCCGCTCGGATCCCGCCGTCGGGGCCATCGCGGTCCACGCCCTCCAGCGCCTGCTGCACGACTGGGCGGCGCCGGTGCCGCGCGCGCCCGCGTCCCGGATCGCCTATCGCGACCGGCTGCCGGACCAGGTCCTCGACGCGATCGAGAGCCTGGTCGTCGCCGCGGCCGAATCGCGCCAGCACCAGAGCCTCGCCCTGATCCTGCGGGCGCTCGCGCGCAGCCTGCCGGTCCTGCCGGCGGCCCAGCAGCACGGCGTCGCCCGCCTCGTCGCCACCGTGGCGCCCTCGCTGGCGAGCCACCTGCCGACCCGGATGCTGCGCGAGGACGCCGCCGGCCTGATCGCCACCTTCCGGCGGATCGGCCGCCCCGACGCGGCGGTGCGCCTGTCGGAGATCCTGGCCCACGTCGTCGAGGAGAGTCGGGAGACGGCCGGGCGCGGGTGAAGGCGTTCACGTCCTGCGCGACGGGCCGGCCGGGCAGAGCAGGGTGAAGCGCGCGCCCCCGCCGGGCGCCGCATCGGCCGCGACCGAGAAGCCGTGCATCCGGGCGATCGCCGCGACGAGGCCGAGACCGAGGCCGTGGCCCGGGGTGTGGCGGGCGGGCTCGGCCCGGTAGAAGCGGCGAAACACTTGGGCCCGCTCGGCCTCCGGGATGCCCGGTCCGGTATCCGAGACCACGACCGCGCGGCCGGCCTCGCTCGCGGCGAACTCCACCCGCACCGTGCCGCCGGCCGGGGTGAACTTCACCGCGTTGTCGATCAGGTTCGAGACCGCCTCGAACAGGAGGTCGCGGTCGCCCTCGACCGGGGGCAGCCCGGAATCCACCGCGAGCGCGAGCGCGACGGCCTTGTCCTCGGCCACCGGCTCGAAGAACTCGGCGGCCTCGCGCACCACCTCGCCGAGATCGACCGGGGCGAAGCCGGCGCGGCGGCGCCCGTGCTCGATCTCGCCGATGCGCAGGACGGCGGTGACCATGGCGAGCGTCTGGTCGATCCAGGCGAGGCCCTGGTCGATGGCCGCGTGCAGCTCGGCGACGCTCGTCGCCCGCTCGCGGCTGCGCTCCAGCCGGGCCCGCAGGCGGGTGAGCGGCGTGCGCAGGTCGTGCGCCACCGCGTCGCCGACGCTCTGGACCTCGTGGACGAGGTGCTCGATCTCGTCGAGCATCCGGTTCACCGTACCGGCGAGGCGGTCGAACTCGTCGTTGGCCCGGCCGACCGGCAGGCGCCGGCCGAGATCGCCGCGCATCACCTCCGCCACCGCGACCTCGGTGGTGGCGAGCCGCCGTCGCGCCCGTCCGGCGAGCACCAGGCCGCCGAGCCCCGACAGGACCAGGGTCGGCACGAGCCCGAGGCCGAGGGCGCGCAGGGTCGTGGTGCGCACCCGGTCGATCTCGTCGGTGTCGTGGGCGATCACCACCGTGCCGCCGTCGGGCAGGGCCAGGGCGGCGGCCCAGATCGCGTCGTCCACCCGACCCTGGCTCAGATCGAGCACGGCATCGACCCGGGTGGCATCGCCGTCGCGCGGCAGGCCGGCCGGCAGGGCGACGAGGTTGCCGGCGCGCCGCGTCCCGTCCGGCCCGAACAGCCCGGCATAGTGGGTGGCGTGCCGGTCCATGGCGATCCAGGTCTCGACCCGCTCGGTCGCCGCCGCCGGCTGGGCGGCCGCGGCGCGCACCTCGAGCCGCAGGGTCTCGGCCAGTTCCTCGCGCATGAAGTCCGCCGTCTGCCAGTAGACGAAGGCGAACATCATCAGCGCCATCACGGTGGTCCAGGCGGCGATGCCGAGCGCCCAGCGGAAGCCGGTGGAGCGAAAGAGGTCAGGCATCGGGCATCAGGGCAAAGCCGATGCCGCGCACGTTGTGGATCAGCGGCGCCTCGCCCTCCGCCTCGAGCTTGCGGCGCAGGCGGCCGAGATGGACGTCGATCAGGTTGGATTTCGGGGTGAAGCGGTAGTTCCACACCTCCTCGAACAGCAGCGCCCGGGTGATGACCTGGCCGGGCCGGCGCATCAGGTATTCGAGGAGCTTCAGTTCCCGCGGCAGCAGGTCGAGGTCGCGGGCGCCGCGCCGGCCGGTGCCGGCGATGAGGTCGATCTCGAGGTCGCCGACCCGCAGCAGCGTCTCGCGGGTGTCGGCCGGGCGGCGCAGCAGCGCCTCGATCCGGGCGGCGAGCTCGGCGAGGACGAAGGGCTTGGCCAGGTAGTCGTCGCCCCCCGCCCGCAGGCCGCGGATGCGCTCGTCGACGTCGCCGAGCGCGCTCAGCACCAGGGCGGGGGTGCGGTCGCCCGCCCCGCGCAGGTCGCGCAGCAGGCTCAGCCCGTCGAGGCCCGGCAGCATCCGGTCGAGGATGATCGCGTCCCAGGGCTCCGCCCGGGCGCGCACCGCGCCCTCCGGCCCGGTCGCGACCCAGTCGACGGCGTAGCCGCGCCCGCGCAGGTCGCCGAGCAGCTCGGTCGCCGTCTCGGCATCGTCCTCGATCAGCAGAAGCTTCGCCACCGTCCTTCGCCGCGCTGCGTGAACCCGACGCCTTGTCTCACGAACCGCGCCGCGATCCTCGGCGGAATCGCACGATGAACGCGAATTTAATGGCGGCCCGGACCGCCCTCGCTAGGTGCTGGAACGGTTCCAATCTGGAGAGGCGAGGGCGGTCGTGGGCGTGACGATGGAGAGGGCGGTGCACCTCGCCCGCGACGAGGACCAGGCTCCGCGCGGGCGGATCGCTGCACCCGTTCAGCCGGCGCGGCAGCGCCCGTCGGGGCGGGGGCCGGGCGGCGGACCGTCGCGATGGGCGATCGTCCTCCTCGCCGTCGCTTGCGTGCTCGGCCTCGGCTGGTGGCAGCGCGATGCGGCGCGCGACCTCCTCGCACCTCTCGTGCCGGCGCGCCTCGCCCCGCTGCTCGCGCCGCTCCTCGACACGCCGGCCGCCGAGCAGGATGCGGCGAAGGATACCCAGAAGGACGCGCCCACGGATCCCAACCTCGTCACCCTCGACGCCGCCGGGCAGAAGCGTCTCGGTCTCGCCTTCGGGCCGGTCGAGACGCGGCGCATCGTCCTGCCGGTCCGCACCCCCGGCACCGTCGCCTTCGACGAGCGCCGCGTCACCCACCTGAAGCCGCGGGCGGCGGGCCGCGTGCTGTCGCTCGCGGTGCAGCCGGGCGACGCGGTGCGGGCGGGCCAGACCCTCGCCACCCTCGACGCCGCCGGCCTGCTGGAGGCCCGCAACGGGCTGGCCGAGGCGCAGGCGAGCCTCGCCGAGGCGCAGGCCACCGAGGCGGTCGCCGCCCTCAACCTCACCCGCGGCCAGGACCTGATGAAGGTGAGCGGCGTCGCCCAGGCCGAGGTCGACCGGCGCCGGGTCGATCTCGCCAAGGCGCAGGCCGCCACCGCGTCGGCCCGGGCCCGGGTCGGGCTCTACACCGCGCAGGTCGCCCGCCTGGCGCCGGAGCCCGGCGCGAGCCCGGAGACCAGCGCCATCGTCTCGCCGATCGACGGGGTCGTCACCAGCGCCGCGCTCAGCCTCGGCCAGGTGGTGGATACCGGCAGCGACGCCTTCACGGTGGCCGATCCGCGCCGGATCCTGGTGCTTGCCAACCTCTACGGGCGCGACATCGACGCCGTGAAGGCGGGCGACACCGCCACCGTGACGGCCCCGGTGCCCGAGCGCCCGGTCTTCGAGGGGCGGGTGCGATCGGTCAACGCCGCGATCGACCCGGCGAGCAGCACCGCACCGGCCCGGATCGAGATCGCCAACCCGGACGGGCGGCTGCGGGCCAACATGTTCGTCTCGGTCGAGATCGCGGCCGATCTCGGCCGCAGCGGCACGACCATGCCGGCCGCCGCCCTGCAGCTGACCGAGGACGGCCCGGTCGCCTTCGTGCGCACCGGCGAGGACCGGTTCGAGAAGCGCGCGCTCACCCTGGGCGTGCAGCGGGCCGACTGGGTCGAGGTCACGGCGGGGCTCTCGCCCGGCGAGACCGTGGCGACGACCGGCAGCTTCGGCCTCAAGGCGATCCTGCTGCGCGCCCTCCTCGGTTCCACGGACTGAATCCGATGAAGACCTGGTTCGCCCTCCTCGTGCGCCGCCGCTGGCTGGTGCTGATGATCGCGCTCGCCGGCGCCGCCGGCGGCCTCGCCAACCTGCGCGGGCTGTCGATCGACGCGGTGCCCGACATCTCGCCCAAGCAGGTGATGGTGCTCACCCTCTCGCCGGGCCTCGGGCCGCTCGAGGTCGAGCGGCTGGTGAGCTTTCCGGTCGAGAGCGCGATGGCGGGCGCGCCCGGCCTCACTGGCCTGCGCTCGACCTCGCGCTACGGCGTCTCGGCGGTCTACGTCACCTTCGAGGACGGAGTGCCGCTCGCGGAGGCCCGCGCCCAGGTCTTCCAGCGCCTGCCCCAGGCGAAGGCGATGATGCCGGCGGGCGTCGGCGACCCGCAGATGGGCCCGATGGCGACCGGCCTCGGCGAAATCTACCAGTTCGAGCTGCGCGGGCCGGCCTACTCGCCGATGGAGCTCAAGCGCCTGCTGCAATGGACGATCGCGCCGCGCCTGAAGCTGACCCCCGGCATCGCCGACGTGAACATCTACGGCGGCCAGCTGCCGACCTACGAGGTCCGGGTCTCGGCCGAGAACCTGCGCCGCTACGGGGTCACCCTGTCCCAGGTCTACGCCGCGCTCGCCGAGAACAACATGGCGCGCGGTGGCGCCTACCTGGAGCACAACGACCAGCAGGAGGTGATCCGGGGCCTCGGCCTCGCCAAGGGGCCGGAGGACATCGCCGGCATCGTGGTGGCGACGCGGCCCGGCGGCGTGCCGGTCACGGTGGCGACCCTGGGCCAGGTGGTGGAGGCGCCCAAGGTCCGCCTCGGCGCGGTGAGCCACGACGCCGCCGGCGAGACGGTGGTCGGCATCGCGATGATGCAGCAGGGCGAGAATGCCAGCGCCGTGGTGGCGCGGGTGAAGGCGACGATCGAGGAGCTGCGCGGGCAATTGCCGCCCGGCGTCGCCATCGTGCCCTATTACGACCGCTCGACGCTGGTCGAGCGCACGATCCACACCGTGGCGCACAACCTCGTCGAGGGCGCGGTGCTGGTCGTCGTCGTGCTGCTCCTGCTGCTCGGCAACCTGCGGGCCGGCCTGGTCGTCGCCGCCGCGATCCCGCTCTCGATGCTGATGGCCTTCGCGGGCATGCGGGTGCTCGGCCTGTCGGGCAACCTGATGAGCCTCGGCGCGATCGATTTCGGCCTCATCGTCGACGGCGCCGTGGTGATGGTCGAGAACGTGCTGCGTGCCCGCGGCGAGCATCCCGACCGCCCGGCCTTCGCGGTGATCCGCGACGCCGCCGCGGAGGTGGCCAAGCCCATCCTGTTCGCGGTGGCGATCATCATCCTGGTCTACCTGCCGGTGCTCGCCCTCGAAGGGGTGGCGGGCAAGATGTTCCGGCCGATGGCGCTGACGGTGATCCTGGCGCTCGCCGGCTCGCTCGTCCTCACCCTGACGCTGATGCCGGCGCTCGCCGCGCTGATGCTGGCCGGCCCCGGCATCGGCGAGCGCGAGACCCGCCTCGTCCACGGCATGCGGGCGCTCTACACGCCGGTGCTGCGGCTCGCCGAGCGCCGGGCCGGGGCCACCGTGCTCCTCACCCTGGCGGTGTTCGGCGGCAGCTGCTGGCTGGCGACGCGGCTCGGCGGCGAGTTCCTGCCCAAGCTCTCGGAGGGCTCGATCGTGCTCACCTCCGAGAAGCTGCCGGGCATCAACCTCGACGCCTCGCTGAAGGCGGTGCGGCGGATCGAGACGGTGCTGAAGTCCTTCCCGGAGGTGAAGCGGGTGGTCTCGCTCACCGGGAGCGCCGAGATCCCGACCGACCCGATGGGCGTCGAATCGACCGACAGCTTCGTCACGCTCGCCGACCCCGCGACCTGGACCACCGCGACGACCCAGGACGGCCTCGTCGCCGCCTTCGACAAGCGCCTGCGCGAGGAGGTGCCGGGCGTGGCCTACGCCTTCTCGCAGCCGATCCAGATGCGGATGGACGACCTGATCGAGGGCGTGCGCGGCGACGTCGCGATCAGCCTCTACGGCGACGACCTCGCGGTCCTGAAGGACAAGGCCGACGCGATCGTGCGCGCGGTCGGAGCGGTGCCGGGGGCGGCCGACGTCAAGGCCGAGGCCCAGGCCGGGATGCCGGCACTGTCGATCCAGGTCGACCGGGCGGCGGCCGCCCGCTACGGGGTCGCGGTGAGCGACGTGCTCGACGTCGTCGAGGCGATCGGCGGGCGCATGGCGGGAAGCGTCTACCGGGACGACAACGCCATCACCGACATCGTGGTGCGCCTCAGCCCCGACGACCGGGCCGACCTCGAGCGCATCCGTGCCCTGCCGGTGGGGCGCGACGGCCGCGCCCAGGTGCCGCTCTCCCTCGTGGCCTCGGTGAGCGTGAAGACCGGCCCGGCCCAGATCAGCCGCGAGCGGCTGCAGCGGCGCATCTCGGTCCAGGCCAACGTCCGCGGGCGCGACGTCCAGAGCTTCGTCGCGGAGGCGCAGGCGGCGGTCGCCGCCCAGGTGCCGCTGCCGCCGCGCTACGCCCTGCAATGGAGCGGCCAGTACCAGAACCTGCAGGAGACGACCGCGCGGCTCGTCGTGGTGGTGCCGGCCGCGATGGCGGCGATCCTGGTACTGCTGGTGGTGATGTTCGGCGACATCCGCCTCGCCGGTCTGATCTTCCTCAACGTGCCGGTGGCGGCGACCGGAGGGATCCTGGCGCTCTCTCTGCGCGGGCTGCCGTTCTCGGTCTCGGCGGCGATCGGCTTCATCGCCACCTTCGGCATCGCGGTGCTGAACGGCGTCGTGCTGACGAGCTACATCCGCGACCTCGAGCGCAGCGGCCTCGACCCGGAGGAGGCCGCGACCCGGGCCGCCGAGATGCGCCTGCGCCCGGTGATGACCACCGCCCTGGTGGCGGCCCTCGGCTTCCTGCCGATGGCGCTCTCGACGAGCGCCGGCGCCGAGGTGCAGCGCCCGCTCGCCACGGTGGTGATCGGCGGGCTCGTCACCGCGACGCTGCTCACCCTGGTGGTGCTGCCGACGATCTATCCCCGCATCGCCCGGCTGCGCCTGCCCTTCGGCACGCCGCCGGCCGGGACGGGCAGGTCGGGGGCGCGGGAACGGGCGGCCGAGGAGGCGTGAGCGCGGGGCGCCTGCCGGCGCCCCGCATGTCGGTTGGGCCGTGAGGCCCTTACGCCTCGGCGGGCTTCGCCTCGGCCTTCGGGCCGCCCTTGGCGACGCCGACGAGGGCCGGGCGCAGCACGCGCTCGCCGATGACGTAGCCCGACTGCACCACCTGCACGACCGTGCCGGAGGTGACGTCGGGGTTCGGCACCTCGAACATCGCCTGGTGCAGGTTGGGATCGAAGCGCTGGCCTTGCGGGTCGACCCGCTTCACGCCGTGGCGCTCCAGGGTCTTGAGCAGGTCGCGCTCGGTCAGCTCGATCCCGTCGACGAGCGCCTTGAGCGCGCCCTCGGCGGTCTCGCGGGCCTCGGCCGGCACGCTCTCGAGGGCGCGGCGGACGTTGTCGGCGGCGTTGAGCATGTCGCGGGCGAAGTTCGTCACCGCGTAGGTGCGGGCGTCGGCCACCTCGCGCTCGGTGCGCCGGCGCAGGTTCTCCATGTCGGCCAGCGTGCGCAGGAGCTTGTCCTTGAGGTCGAGCTTCTCGGCCTCGAGGGTCGCCAGCGCGTCGCCCTTCGGGGCGGCCTCCGGCGCGGAGGCGGGAGCGCCCTCGGCAGCCTCGGGCTCGTGCGCCCGCGCGGCGTTCTCCGTGTCGTTCGGCGTCATCGTCATTCCGGAAAAGGGATCTGGGAGTGACCCCGATATCAGGTGGACGGCCCCCGAAATCAAGCTTCGCCGGACGCGGGCGCCGCCCGGTTGGGCTCGTCCTTAAGAGAGGCCTTGGTCCCGGACCGGCGGCCACGGTCGCCGCGGGGCAGGTCGGCCTCGAACACCGCCATCACCGCCCGGCGGATCGTCGCCTGCCGGTCGGGCTGGGTCACCTTCGTGCCGGTGAGGTCGGTGACGTAGAACACGTCGACCGCCCGCTCGCCGAAGGTCGCGACATGGGCCGAGGTGATGTTGAGGTTGAGCCGGCCGAGCGCCGAGGTGAGATCGAACAGGAGGCCCGGCCGGTCGAGGCCGGAAATCTCCAGGACGGTCTCGCGGGCCGAGAGCGCGTTGTCGATCGACAGGTCGGGGGCGACCTGGAAGGTGCGCGGCCGGTCCTTGACCGGGTGCTTGTCGGCGACGAGGTCGGCGATGCGGATCTCGCCCTTCAGCGCCCGCTCGATCGCGGTGGCGATGCGGCCGGTCCGGCGCATCTCGTCCTCGTCGCGCTCGAAGGCCCGCGACAGGGTGATGGTGTCGAGGACGAAGCCGTCGGCGGTGGTGAAGATCTGCGCGTCGACGATGTTGCCGCCGGACGCCGCGCAGGCGCCGGTCAGGATCGCGAGCAGCCGGGGGTGGTCGGGGGAGTAGACGCAGAGCTCGGTCACGCCGCGCGACGGATCGGTCTCGAAGGCGGTGGCGACGGTGTTGCCGGCCTCGGCGGCCGCGCGGATGAAGCGGGCGTTCTTGAGCTGGCGCCCGGCATCGACCTTGAGCCAGTAATGCGGGTAGTGGCGCGCGGCGTAGGCGTCGAACTCTTCCGCCGACCAGTCGCCGAGCTGCTCGCGCAGGCGCATCTGGATCAGCCGGACGCGATCGGTGCGCGGGATCTCCGAGCGGCCGCCCGAGAGCACCATCTCGGTCTCGTAGTACAGGGTGCGCAAGAGCGTCGCCTTCCAGGCGGTCCAGGTCCCGGGGCCGACCGCCTTGATGTCGGCGATGGTGATGACCAGGAGCAGCTTCAGCCGCTCCAGGCTCTGCACCACGCTGGCGAAGGTCTCGATGGTCTTCGGGTCGGACAGGTCGCGGCTCTGGGCCGTCATCGACATCAGGAGGTGATGCTCGACGAGCCAGGCGACGGTGCTGGTCTCGGCCGCGTCGAGCCCGAGGCGCGGCCCGAGCTTGCGGGCCACCGCCGCGCCGGCGATCGAGTGGTCCTCCTTCCGGCCCTTGGCGATGTCGTGCAGGAACATCGCCACGTAGAGGGCGCGGCGGTTCTGGATCGTGCCGACGATGCGGTGGGCCAGCGGATGCTCGTCCTCCAGCTCCCCGGCCTCGATCTTCGCCAGCACGCCCAGCGAGCGGATCAGGTGTTCGTCCACCGTGAAGTGGTGGTACATGTTGAACTGCATCATCGCGACGATGCGGCCGAAATCCGGCACGAAGCGCCCGAGCACCCCGGTCTCGTTCATGTGCCGCAGCACCGTCTCGGGGGCGTTCTGCGAGGTCAGCAGTTCCAGAAAGAGCCGGTTGGCCTCCGGGTCGACCCGCACCATCGGGCCGAGGAGCGCGAGCGAGCGCGTCGCCAGCCGGCTGGCATCGGGATGGATCGCGAGGTCGTGCCGGTCGGAGAGCCAGAACAGCCGGATCAGGTTGACCGGATCGCGCTCGAAGGCGGCGTCGTCGCGGACGTCGAGCCGGCCGGTATGGATGCGGAAATCGTCCGCCTCCAGGTCGGGGGCACGGAAATGCTGCTTGAAGCGGCGCAGCCATCGGTCGAGCACCGGCGGGCGCTTGGCGTGGCGCGCCTCCATCTCGGCGCAGACGATGGCGGTGAGGTCGCCGACGTCCTTGGCGATGAGGAAGTAGGCCTTCATGAACCGCTCGACCGCGGCGAGGCCGCCCCGCGCCCCGTAATCCAGCCGCTCGGCGATGCGCGGCTGCAGACCGAAGCCCAGCCGCTCCTCGGAGCGCCCGGTGACGAAGTGCATGTGGCAGCGCACCCGCCACAGGAACTCGTCGCAGCGCTCGAACAGCCGAAACTCCTCGGCCGTGAACAGGCCGGCCTCGACCAGGTCCTCGGCCCGCTTCACCCGGAAGGTGTACTTGGCGATCCAGAACAGGGTGTTGAGGTCGCGAAGCCCGCCCTTGCCGTCCTTGACGTTGGGCTCGACGAGGTAGCGCGAGGCGCCGCTCTTCTGAACGCGGGCGTCGCGCTCCTTCAGCTTGGCCTCGACGAACTCCGCCGCCGTGCCCTGCACCACCTCGCGGTCGAAGCGGGTCTCGAGCTCGTCGAACAGCGCGCGGTCGCCGAACAGGAAGCGCGATTCGAGGAGCGCCGTGCGGATCGTCATGTCGCCGCGGCCCTCGCGCAGGCAGTCGGCGACCGAGCGGGTGGCGTGGCCGACCTTCAGCTTGAGGTCCCACAGCACGTAGAGCATCGCCTCGACGACGCTCTCGCTCCAGGCGGTCTGCTTGTAGGGCAGGAGGAACAGGAGATCGATGTCGGAGCCCGGCGCCAGCAGGCCGCGGCCGTAGCCGCCGGTCGCCACCACGGCGATCTGCTCGGCGGCGGTCGGGTTGTCGGCCCGGTAGAGCCGCTTGACCACCGCGTCGTAGATCGCCCGGATCACCGCATCCATCTGGGCGCAGATCAGCCCGGCGCAGGCATGGCCGTCGCGGTCGGCGAGCAGGCGCCGCTCGGCCTCGGCCCGGCCGGCCTCGATGATGCGGCGCAGTTCCGGCACCAGCCGCTCGCGCAGGCGGGTCGGGTCGCTGAGCGACTGGTCGATGCCGGCCAGCATCGCGCGCAGGGCGGCCTCGGTGTCGGACGGGTCGATGACGGTGGTGTCGGGCATGGCAGCCGGGTTCGGGCGAGGGGGAGGCGGGGACTGGGAGACGGGGACCGGGAGGCGCGGCCGGATCCCGTCGCGTCCCCGCCTGTTTCGCATCCCGGCCCGCCGAAAGCCAACGCTTCCGCAGGGGGCGGCCGGGCGTTCGCTCCGAAAGGCTAATCCGCTTCACCGGCCGGATCGTTTGACACTCCGAACGACGCGCCCTAGCTTCCCGGCCGGTCGCCGGTGAAGGCGCGGCCAGCCAGGGAGAGACGGATGCGCATCCACCGCCGCGCGTTGATCGGGGCCGCCCTCGGAAGCTTCTGCCTCGCCGCAGGCGCGCCGGCCCGCGCGCAGGCCGCCAAGGAGGTGCGCCTCGATTGGGCGACCTACAACCCCGTCAGCCTCGTCCTGAAGGACAAGGGCCTCCTGGAGAAGGCGCTGGCGCCGCAAGGGATCACGGTGCGCTGGGTCCAGTCCCTCGGCTCCAACAAGGCGCTCGAGTTCCTCAACGCCGGCTCGATCGATTTCGGCTCGACCGCCGGCGCCGCCGCCCTGCTGGCGCGGATCAACGGCAACCCGATCAAGGCGGTCTACGCCTTCTCGCGGCCGGAATGGACCGCGCTGGTGACCCGGCCGGAGACCGGCATCAAGGCGGTCAAGGACCTCAAGGGCCGCCGCGTCGCCGTCACCCGCGGCACCGACCCGCACATCTTCCTGATCCGGGCGCTACGCGGCGCCGGCCTGACCGAGCGCGACGTGAAGCTGGTGCTGCTCCAGCATCCGGACGGGCGCACCGCGCTCGACCGCGGCGACGTCGATGCCTGGGCGGGCCTCGACCCGATCATGGCGGCGGCCGAGATCGAGAACGGCGACGTGCTGTTCCACCGCGACGCGGCGGCCAACACCTGGGGCGTGCTCAACGTCCGCGAGGACTTCGCCAAGCAGAACCCGGACCTGACCCGCACGGTGCTGGGTGCCTACGAGGAGGCGCGCAAGCTCGCCCTCGCGGACCCGCAGGAGCTCAAGCGCATCCTGACCGCGGCGACGAAGCTGCCCGAGCCGGTGGTGGCGCGCCAGCTCGAACGCACCGACCTGTCGCAGCCGGCGATCGGCAAGCTCCAGGCCGAGACGATCCTGGATGCCGGCACCGCGCTCCTCGATGCCGGGGTGATCCCCGCCGGCACCGATGTCGGCGCCGCGGTCCAGGCGCTGATCGACCCGCGCTTCGGGCCGGTCGCGCCGTAACCCATGGAAGCGAGCTCCTTGCCCGTGGCGGCCGCACCCGCCGTCCCCGCCGCGCGGCGTCCGTTGCGCCTGCCCGGCGGCCGGATGCTCGTCGGCCTCGTCCTGCCGGTCGGCCTCGCCCTCGGCTGGGAGGCGGCGGTGCGGGCGGGGTGGGCGCAAGGGCGGCTGGTGCCGCCGCCGAGCCGGGTGCTCGCCACCCTGTGGGGGCTTGCCGCGAGCGGCGAGCTCTGGACCCACGTGCTGGCCAGCCTGACCCGCGTCGCGGCCGGGTTCGGATTCGGCGCGCTCGCCGGGATCCTCGTCGGGGCGCTCACCGGCACCTTGCCGCCGGTGCGCCGGCTGATCGATCCGAGCTTGCAGGCGCTCAGGGCGATCCCGTCGATCGCCTGGGTGCCGCTGTTCATCCTGTGGTTCGGCATCTTCGAGGCCTCGAAGATCACCCTCATCGCGGTCGGCGTGTTCTTTCCGGTCTATCTCGGGGTGGCCGGCGCCATCGCGGGGGTCGACCGCAAGCTCGTCGAGGTGGGGCGGGTGTTCCGGCTCTCGAGGCTCGCGCTCGCCCGGCGCATCCTGCTGCCGGCGGTGCTGCCCGCGACCCTGGTGGCCCTGCGGACCGGGCTGGGCCTCGGCTTCATGTTCGTGGCGGCGGCCGAGCTGCTCGGCGCCTCGGAGGGCCTCGGCTACCTCCTCCTCGACGGCCAGCAGCTCGGCAAGCCCGACCAGATCGTCGCGGCGATCCTGGCCTTCGCGGCGCTGGGCAAGCTGTGCGACGCGGTGCTGGTCGGCCTGACGCAGCCGCTCGCCCGCTGGCAGGACACCGCCCGGGAGTCGCTGTGAGATGCTGAGGCTCGCATGCTGATCCTGGACCACCTGTCGAAGACCTATGCCGACGGCACGCGGGCGCTCGCCGACATCTCGCTCACCGTTCGGGCCGGCGAGATCGTGGCGCTGATCGGCGGCTCGGGATGCGGCAAGACCACGTTGCTGCGCCTGATCGCCGGGCTCGACCGGGCGAGCGCCGGGGGCATCCACCTCGACGGGGAGGGGATCGCGGGCCCGCATCCGGGCGTCGGCATCGTCTTCCAGGAGCCGCGGCTGCTGCCCTGGCTCAGCGTCGCCGACAACGTGGCCTTCGGCCTCGCCGCCCTGCCCCGGGCCGAGCGCCGAGCCCGGGTGGCGCACGCCCTCGAGCGCGTCGGCCTCGCCGAGCATGCCGGGCGCTGGCCCCGCGATCTCTCGGGCGGCCAGCAGCAGCGGGTCGCGATCGCCCGCGCCTTCGTGGCCGCCCCGAAGGTGCTGCTCCTCGACGAGCCGTTCTCGGCCCTCGACGCCCTGACCCGGGCCGGGCTGCACCGCCACCTGCTGGCCCTGTGGGAGGAGAGCCGGCCGACCGTGCTCCTCGTCACCCACGACGTCGCCGAGGCGGTGGCGCTGGCCGACCGGGCCGTGGTGTTGCGCCCCAAGCCCGGCCGGATCGACGACACGATCCCGCTGCCCCTGAGCCGCCCGCGCCAGCCGTCCTCGCCCGGCAGCGAGGCCGCCGCCCGCACGATCCTGGCAAGCCTCGACCGCTCGCTGCGCCCGGAGGGCGCGGCCGACCGGGCGAAGCCCGACGCCTCCGCGCTGTGGTGGTGAGCCCCGGGGGACGAGCCGGCCGGTCGATCCGCCTTTGGTCGTGAGTCCCGTCCCCTGGCGAGCGGCCGGGACGGGGTGCTAAGCCGTTCGCCCATAACCCCGGGAGGACGACACGCCATGGACGCCACCGAACTGCGCTCGCTCCAGGCCCCGATCAAGGACCGCTACCGCAGCGATCCGGACGCGGCCGTGATCACCCTGAAGGCGCAAGGCTCCCTCGACGACGGCGGCATCGCCTGCAAGGTCGAGACCGGCCGGGCGCTGGCGGTGGCCGGCCTCCACCCGGCGAGCGGCGGCTCGGGCGCCGAGCTGTGCTCCGGCGACATGCTGCTCGAGGCCCTGGTCGCCTGCGCGGGCGTGACCCTGAAGGCGGTGGCGACCGCGCTGGAGATCCCGCTGCGCAAGGGGCTGGTCAAGGCCGAGGGCGACCTCGACTTCCGCGGCACGCTCGGCGTCGACAAGGGCGCCCCCGTGGGCTTCCGGGCGATCCGGCTGACCTTCGAGGTCGACGCGGACGCGCCGCAGGAGAAGCTCGACCAGCTCCTGAAGCTCACCGAGCGCTACTGCGTGGTCTTCCAGACCATCAACCAGAAGCCGCAGCTCGACGTGGTCATGACGCGGGCCTGACGCCCCCGGGGACCCGCTCGCCCCGCCCACGAAAAAAGCGCGGCCCCGAGGGACCGCGCTTTCCGCAAGCGAGGGCGGGACCCGCGAGGGCCCCGCCGATGGTCAGGCGATCACTCGCCGCGCGGCTGACGCTCGCGCGAGCGGTCGGCGTCGCGCTGGGCCTTCAGCTTCTCGGTGAGGTCCTCGCCGGTCTCCTGGTCGACGACCTTCATCGACAGGCGGATCTTGCCGCGATCGTCCTGGCCGAGGAACTTCACCTTCACCTTGTCGCCCTCCTTCACCACGTCGGTGACCTTGGCGACGCGCTGGGCGGCGAGCTCGGAGATGTGGACGAGGCCGTCCTTGGCGCCGAAGAAGTTGACGAAGGCGCCGAACTCCATCGTCTTCACGACGGTGCCCTCGTAGATCATGCCGACCTCGGCCTCGGCCACGATCGAGCGGATCCAGTTGTAGGCCGCCTTGATCGCCTTGCCGTCGGCCGAGGCGATCTTGATGATGCCGGTGTCCTGGATGTCGATCTTGGCGCCGGTCTTCTCGACGATCTCGCGGATCACCTTGCCGCCGGTGCCGATCACTTCGCGGATCTTGTCGGTCGGGATCTGCATCGTCTCGATGCGCGGCGCGTGCTCGCCGAGCTCGGGACGGGCGGCGGTGAGCGCCGTCGCCATCGCGTCGAGGATGGTGCTGCGACCGTCCTTGGCCTGGGCCAGGGCCACCCGCATGATCTCCTCGGTGATGCCGGCGATCTTGATGTCCATCTGGAGCGAGGTGATGCCCTCCTCCGTGCCGGCCACCTTGAAGTCCATGTCGCCGAGGTGATCCTCGTCGCCCAGGATGTCGGACAGCACCGCGTAGCGCTCACCCTCGAGGATGAGGCCCATGGCGATGCCGGCCACCGGACGGCGCAGGGGCACGCCGGCATCCATCAGCGACAGCGAGGCGCCGCAGACCGAGGCCATCGAGGACGAGCCGTTCGACTCGGTGATCTCCGACACGACGCGGATCGTGTAGGGGAACTCGTGGGCGGCCGGCAGGACCGGGTGCACGGCGCGCCAGGCGAGCTTGCCGTGGCCGATCTCGCGGCGGCCCGGCGAGCCCATGCGGCCGGTCTCGCCCACCGAATAGGGCGGGAAGTTGTAGTGAAGGAGGAACGTCTCCTTGTAGGTGCCCGAGAGCGCGTCGATGAACTGCTCGTCGTCGCCGGTGCCCAGCGTCGCCACGACCAGCGCCTGGGTCTCGCCGCGGGTGAACAGCGCCGAGCCGTGGGTGCGGGGCAGCACGCCGACCTCGGAGACGATCGGACGCACGGTCTTCACGTCGCGGCCGTCGATGCGCGAGCCGGTGTCGAGGATGTTCCAGCGGACCACCTTCGACTGGGCCTCCTTGAAGGCGGCCTTGACCTTCTCGGCCTCGAAGCGGGCCTCGCCCTCGGCCGGAGCCAGGGCGGCCATCACCTTCGCCTTCACGGCGTCGACGGCGGCGTAGCGCTCCTGCTTGACGGTCTTCTTGTAGGCCTCGCGCAGATCGGTCTCGCAGACCTCGAGCACGGCCTTCTCGACCTCGGAATTGTCCGCGGGCTGGAAGTTGCGCGGCTCCTTGGCGGCCTTCTCGGCCAGGCGGACGATCGCCTCGATGACCGGCTGGAAGTGCTTGTGGCCGAACATCACGGCCCCGAGCATCACGTCCTCGGGCAGCTCCTTCGCCTCGGACTCGACCATCAGCACGGCGTCCTGGGTGCCGGCGACGACGAGGTCGAGGGTCGAGCCCTCCATCTCCTGGATGGGCGGGTTGAGCTTGTACTGGCCGCCGACATAGCCGACGCGCGCCGCGCCGATCGGGCCCATGAACGGCACGCCCGACAGCGTCAGGGCCGCGGAGGCCGCCACCATGGCGAGGATGTCGGGATCGGTCTCGAGGTCGTGCGAGAGCACCGTGACGACGACCTGGGTGTCGTTGCGCCAGCCCTCGACGAAGAGGGGGCGGATCGGCCGGTCGATCAGGCGGGAGACCAGGGTCTCCTTCTCGGAGGGACGGCCCTCGCGCTTGAAGTAGCCGCCCGGGATGCGGCCGGCGGCGTAGGTGCGCTCCTGGTAGTTCACCGTGAGCGGCAGGAAGTCGATGCCGGGCTTCGGCTCCTTCATCGACACCACGGTGGCGAGCACCGAGGTCTCGCCGTAGGTGGCGATCACGGCGCCGTCGGCCTGGCGGGCGACCTTGCCGGTCTCGAGCACGAGCTTGCGCCCGCCCCACAGCAGCTCTTCGCGTTGAACGTCGAACATCTTGTCATGCCTTCCTGCGGTCCGGGAGGGCGACGCCAGCGCAAGACGGCGAGGGGCTCATGCGATGAGCCACCGGCGATCCTGCCCTGGCGGTCGCGGCCCGCATCTCGACGTGCGGGTCCCGGAATAAGGGCGGCCGGACCCATTCCGGCCCACCCGGGACGAGGAAACCTCCTCCAATGGAGAAGTTCGGCTTCCTCGCAAAAACGCGGCCCGGACCGGTGCCCGAACCGCGTGAGATCCACCTTAGCGGCGGATGCCGAGGCGCTCGATGAGGGCGCGGTAGCGAGCCTCGTCCTTGCGCTTCAGGTAGTCGAGGAGCGACCGGCGCTGCGAGACCAGCTTGAGCAGGCCGCGGCGCGAGTGGTTGTCCTTGGTGTGGGTCTTGAAGTGCCCGGTGAGGTTCTGGATCCGCTCGGTGAGGATCGCGACCTGCACTTCCGGCGAGCCGGTGTCGGTCCCGCCGCGGGCGTGTTCCTTGATGAGCGCGGTCTTGCGCTCCGCCGTGATCGACATCGCGTGTCCTTTCGGTGTTACGGGTTCACGAGGTGCGCGGGCTCCGCGAGGAGGCCGCCTTTCGCACGGGGCTCGGCCGGGCCGGGATGTCGTCCAGCGCGGTCTGCCAAGGCGAAAAACCTCGCCGTGTGCGGGCGAGGGTGGCGCAGCCTATACACGATCCGCCGGTCCTTGCCACTCCCCCGGGTTCCGTGGGCGGTCCACTCCCCACGCGCGGTTTCGTCACGCCCTCATCCGGGGGTGTGGGAACGGCCGAGCTCGAACCCGAATACCCCCGAGCAGTTTGCCCGCCGTTCCCTACGCCCCGAGAGGATGCGCCATGACCACGACCGCCGCCCACACCGCTGCCGAGACCGACGAGACCGTGCAGGCGATCTACGTCACGGCCCTGCGCAACACCCACGCCCTGGAGAAGCAGGCGGCGCAGATGATCCAGCGCCAGATCGAGCGCTACGAGAGCTATCCCGAGCTGACCCAGGCGCTGCGGCTGCACAAGAGCGAGACCGACCAGCAGGTCACCCGCCTCGCCGACCTGCTTCACGGCCACGGCGAGGACCGCTCGCTCCTGAAGGACGTGGTGACCCAGACGGTCGGCAACGTCGCGGCGCTCGTCCACAGCGTGACCGGCGACGAGGTGCTGAAGAACCTCTACACCGACTACTCGGTCGAGACCTACGAGATCGCCGCCTACACCTCGCTGATCGCGCTCGCCGAGGAAGCGGGGCACGGCCGGGACATCGAGATCCTGCGCCTGTCGCTCAAGGAGGAAGAGCGGATGGCCGAGGCGGTGTTTGCCCAGATCGTGCCGGTGACGAAGGCGTTCGTCGCCCGGGAGACCAAGGGCGAGAAGGCGGATCGGTAGGGCGGATCGCGCTAGAGCGCTTCACGATCGCGTTGCAATCGCGAAGCCCTCTGAGTCATTGTTTTGTCGCGGATTTTCGGCGCCGAACCGGTAATCACTTCGGCGAAATCTGCTTGGGCCGCCAGCGGCGCGTTGCATCTGGCGGCCTCGCCTCCTGACGATAGCAGTTCGAAGGCGGGCTCCCGTCGAGCCTCTACAGCTCCAGTTCCACCGTCACCGGCACATGGTCCGACGGCTTCTCCCAGGCCCGGGTGTGCCGCGCCACCGTCACCGACTTCACCGTCTCGGCGAGGTCCGGGGTGACCCAGATGTGGTCGAGGCGCCGGCCCTTGTCGGCGGCGGCCCAGTCGGGGGAGCGGTAGCTCCACCAGGTGTAGATCTTCTCCGGCGGCGGGCGCAGGTGGCGCATCGTGTCGACCCAGCCGGCTTCGCCCCGCAGGGATTCCAGGCGCTCGGTCTCGATCGGGGTGTGGCTCACCACGTCGAGGAGCTGCTTGTGGGACCAGACGTCGTGCTCGAGCGGCGCCACGTTGAGGTCGCCGACGAGGATCGCCGGGCCGGCGGGGCGCCGGCCGCCCCAGGCGCGCAGCTCGTCCATGAAGGCGAGCTTGTGGGCGAACTTGTCGTTGAGCTTCACGTCCGGCACGTCGCCGCCGGCCGGGACGTAGAAATCGTGGATCGCGATGCCGGCGGCCGCACCCGCCTCGGGCCCGAGCACCGCCGAGATGTGGCGGGCGTCCTGGCGCTCGCAGAAGCTCATCACCTCGCGGGTGACGAGCGGCAGGCGCGAGAGGATCGCGACGCCGTTATAGCCCTTCTGCCCGGCGAAGACGACGTGCAGGTAGCCGAAGCCCTGCAGCTCCTTGAGCGGGAAGCGGTCGTCCGGGCACTTGGTCTCCTGCAGGCAGAGCACGTCGGGCTTCGCCTCGTCGAGGAAGCGGCGCACGAGATCGATGCGCAGGCGGACCGAGTTGATGTTCCAGGTGCTGACGGTGAGGCGCAACGGTCGAGTCTCGCGAGAAATCAGTTCGGGCGGGCCTGCTGCATCTTGGCTTCCAGCTCCTTGTCGACCGCCCGGCCGTAATTGATGACGAACAGCATGCCGTCGACGGCGCGGCCGCGCTGGAGGTTGGAGAGCAGCACGGTGGTCTGGTAGCCCTGCGGGTCGGTGATCCGCCACTGGCTCAGGGTCTTCATCGCATCGTCGAAGTAGAGCGCGATGCGGGAGGTGCCCCCCAGCGTCGAGCGGTCGTCGAGCACGATGCGGATCCCGCCGGGCTCGGCCGCCACGTCGGTGACGGTGAGGTCGCGGGCGAGGTCGATCTTGTCGCGCAAGAGGAATTTCAGCGGCGTCTGCGAGATGAAGTAGAGGTCCTGGGTCGCGAGCTTGCGGTCCCGCACCGCCACCGAGGTGCCGTCGGCGATCACCTCGAGCGTCGAGGGCTGGTCGTAGTCGAAGCGCAGGCGGCCGGGCTTGGCCAGGGTGAGCTTGCCGCCGATCTTGCGCCCGTCGGCGCCGATCTGGACGAAGTTGCCGGTGAGCGTCGTGACGCCGTTGAAATAGGCGTTGGCGCGCTCGATCACCGCGGCCGGGTTGCCGGGATCGACGGCGGTGGCCGGAGTCACGGCGGCGACCTGCGCCGGCGCGGCGACCGGCACCGCGGCGGTCTCGACCGGCTCGGGCGCGGCGCCCTTGCCGCCGCCGAGCGAGGCCGGCCGGCGCGGCGGCAGCGGCGCCCTGGCGGAGGAGCCGGACGCCTGACCGCTTGCTTGACCGCTTCCTTGGCCGGCCGTCGGGGCCTGGCCCGGCGCGGCGTCCGGCTGCGGCGCCTCGGCGGCCGGGTCCTTGCGGCCGAACAGGCCGTCGAGGAACGACGACACCTGCGCCTCGGCGGGGGCCACGCTCAGCAGGGCGGCAACCGAGAGGGCGGCGCCGAGGGACGCCGCGCGGAGCGGGCCGGAGCGGGGACGGCCGGTCATCGGCAGGATTCTCCGTGTGGGCGGACGGGGAGGGACCGGGGCAGGCCGGCACGGGGATGCCGGTGCCCCGCCCACCCGGGAAGCGGGTGTGCCACGAGGGGGCGGTCTCGCCATAGAGCCGTCCCCTGTGGCGAATATGCGACGGCGGGACCGCTCACGCCTCGTCCGACCCGGGTTGCGGGGCGGGCTCGATCAGGATCTCGCGCTTGCCGGCATGGTTGGCGGGGCCGACGATGCCCTCGCGCTCCATCCGCTCCATCAGCGAGGCGGCGCGGTTGTAGCCGATCTGCAGGCGGCGCTGGATGTAGCTCGTCGACGCCTTCTTGTCCCGCAGCACCACCGCCACCGCCTGGTCGTAGAGGTCGGCGGTGGGATCGCCGAAGCTGCCCTGGTCCATGACCGGGGTGTCCT
This sequence comes from Methylobacterium ajmalii, assembly GCF_036448855.1. NCBI lineage: Bacteria > Pseudomonadati > Pseudomonadota > Alphaproteobacteria > Hyphomicrobiales > Methylobacteriaceae > Methylobacterium > Methylobacterium ajmalii. The sequence continues at coordinate 282 of NZ_JAZFXT010000044.1, read as the reverse complement.
GCGCGGCGGCGGCCGCGGCCTCCTCGGCCTCCTCGTCGGCGGTGACCGCCTCGAGGTACGAGGGCCGGCCCTGGCGCTTCAAGTGCGCCACCACCTGCTCGACCTCGTCGTCCGAGCAGAACGGGCCGTGCACGCGGGTCGTGCGCCCGCCGCCGGCCATGAACAGCATGTCGCCCTGGCCCAGCAGCTGCTCGGCGCCCATCTCGCCCAGGATCGTGCGCGAATCGATCTTGCTCGTCACCTGGAAGGAGATCCGGGTCGGGAAGTTCGCCTTGATCGTGC
>NZ_JAZFXT010000043.1:0-157313 GCF_036448855.1 Methylobacterium ajmalii | reverse complement strand
CTCGGCTACCTGCCGTTCGCGCAGTCGGGCGGTCAGCTGCTGTTCCACCTGATCAGCCGGCTCTACGAGACCACCTCGATCGTGGTGACGACCAACCTGGCGTTCGGGGAGTGGCCGAGCGTGTTTGCCGGCGACGACGGCGCCGCTCGATCGGCTGAAGGCGAGAGGGAGCGGTCGACGACGGCCAGATCCTCGTCATGGATCCCAGCGCCCTTCATCGACCAGCCACGAACCCGCCAGATGAAGGTGGCGGGCGGGTTGGGCACGAGCCAGCGCGGCAGCTCGAGCGCGCCTTCGATGAAGTCCTCGGCGGGGCTCGGGAACCCGGCGCAGAGCGTCGGGAGCATGAACGGGATCCGCACGAGCCCGCTGTCATCCGCCGCCTCCCCACCGACCCGACAGAGATTCACGATTCGCCCTCCGCGATGGAACATAAAGAGAACAACAGGCGCGGGAGGTTCCCGGTCAAGGTCGAGCTTCTGGCTTATGTGAAGCGGGGATGGTGGGCTCAGGAGATCGTGATGAGCATGTGTGGGTGGCGATCAAAGTCAGAAATCAATGCTGCAGGACGATGCGCCGTCAGTTGTGTGGCTGAATTGATACAGACACAATTTGCAACAAGTCTCATATTCGTCGTCGCGCCGTCGGACGCATTTCGACGAACATAAATATTATAAATGCTATTGTAATCCAATAGCAGATATAGGGAGCATGATATGTCTTCGGGTCCGACTCCATCTGTTTCTACGACAAAACTCTATTTCGTGCAACAAACTCCGGGGACATCACGTTATACAATTAATAGTGGTTTAGATTTCAACTATACCATTACAGACGTCCCAGATGGTCCATCCGACAATACCGCGCTCTTAGAGGCAAGCGGCAGAGATACCATACAACTGACGGGACCAAATGCCGCAAGCAGCGGGCAAGGCATCTATCTCGGAAACACAAGCAATCCAGGAGATATTTTCGTTTTCAGCGGAGGACAAACCACCTTACTTTCGAACAATACGTATTCCAATGGAACCGTTCTCAATATTCAGACGGGAAGCACACCTCTCTGCTTTTGCGACGGCACGTTGATCCGCACGACCCGGGGCGAAGTCGCCGTCGAGCAGCTTCGGATCGGCGATGTCGCTGTCACGGCCTCCGGTATGCGCCGCCCAATCCGGTGGATTGGCAGCCGCCACCTCTGCGGGGGGAGCAATAGCCTACAGCACGACCAGCAGCCCATCCGCATTCGCGCCGGCGCCTTCGGCCAGGGCCTGCCCACCCGCGACCTGCGCCTTTCTCCCGGTCATCCCGTGCTCGTTGGTGCCGACGAGAAGGGCGAGGGTGGCCACCTCGTCCCGGTAATGTGCCTGATCAACGGCACCACCATCGCGCGCGAGCCGGCTTCCGCCGTCACCTACTGGCACGTCGAGCTGGACGCCCACGACATCCTGCTCGCCGAGGGCCTGGCGGCCGAGAGCTACCTCGACTGGGGCGACCGGCCGTTCTTCACGGAGGGCTCCGACCACGCCCTGCACAACCCCGACTTCGTCGTGCCGGGGCTCTCCGCCCGCTGCCGGCCGGTGGCGGTCGAGGGACCGGTGGTCGAGGCCGAGCGGGCGCGGCTCTCGGCGGTGTTCGCCCACAGCCTCGGCGCGGCCTGCGCCTGGGACGAGGCCGGCCGCTTCGCCTGGATCGCCGCGTAGGCCAAGGCATGAAAAAGCCCCGCTCGGCGGCTGCCGGCGGGGCTGAAGGCGGGGTCTCGGGTCTGGAAATCCGGTGAGGTAACCGCCCAACGGCGAGGCGGGTTCCCGCCGGTCAGTCGTGGCCGTGATGGCGAACCTGCTCCCGGTCGATGCTGCGCAGCAATTCGGTCTGTGCCATCAGCTGGTCTCGTGAAACTCGCCCGCATTCCGCGATCCGGGCCAGGTGCTCGACCTGCTGCCGGCCGATCTCCCGCAGGTCACGCAGGATGTTCAGGTACTCGGCCGGCCCCTGCAGGTGCACCATGGCGTCACCCACCGAACCGGGCGCCGGGGGCGGCACCTCGTACTTGTCCTTGTTGGCCCGCAGCACCATGCCGACACAGGTGACGGCCACGACACCGCCGACGAAGACCAGCAGCGCCGGCATCGACGAGAGCAGGGGGAGCAGTGCGATCAGGTGCTCCATGCTACTTCACACGCTCCAGCGCAGCGAGGGCCCGGCCGAGCCGCGACCTGCGATCCACCGCGTCGAGGCGGGCCACGTAGCACGAGATCGCCTCGAAGATGGTCAGGGTCCCGAAGACCGGGATGACGAAGGACGGCGCCTCGGCCGTGAAGGCGTCGACCACCAGGGCGAGGGTCAGCTGGCCCATCACCAGGGCGCCGAGCGCCGAGCACACCGCCCGGACGTTGGCGCCGTTCGGCTTGGTGATTCCGTTGTTGATGTGGCCGTTCAGCCAGAGGGCGGTGACGCGCAGCACGCCCACCGCCCCGAAGAAGAAGGCCATGTTGCCCTCGTTGAAGCCGACCTCGGCGATCGGCTTCAGGGCGGCGCGCTCCATGGTGTCGCCCGGCATCGCGAGCGTCACGGCGATCAGCAGCATCATGATCGCCATGGCCCACTCGAACAGGCGGTTGAAGCTGTAGGCGCCCGCCGGGTGGGCGGGCGTGCTCGGGCCGGCGGGGAAGAGCATGGCGGCCGCCCTACCGCAACGTCGCCGGGAGAGCAGCGATGACGGGCGCCAGGGTGTTGCGCTTGTTGGCGCCGTCTTCGAGGTTGAGCTTGCGGAACACGATCTCGGCGAGGCCGGCCTGCCCGCCGGCCGCCTCGAGCGCCTTCGCCGGCGCTGCGTCGACCGCCCGCTGCACGGCTTTGGCGATCACCTGCGAGCCGAGATTGACCGACAGCTTGCCCTCCTTCACCGCCCCGGGCACCGCGTTGATGGCGTACTCGGTCACGGCGTTCGCCATCTGCTCGACCCGGGCCTTGGTCAGGAACAGCGCGGCCCAGGGGTAGACCTTGCGAATGGCCTGGATCGCGTAGGCGGCGATCGCCGGGATGGCGGCGGTGATGACGATCTCCCGGACGAGTTCGATCCAGGGGGCGGCCGACAGCGTGACGCGGGTAACATCTCCGCGGCATGCCTCCGGCTCCAGGCCGAGATGCTGGAATGGTCGTCCGGTCACGTGCGGGATCCGAACCGATTCGACGGCTCGATCCGCAGCCTGTCGCGGCGCTACCAGACCGACCCGGAGAGCCCGTTCGACCGCCGGCTCGAGCACACCGCCCGGGAGAAGGATGCTCATGTGCTCGGGCTGATCGAGAGGACCGTCGGCGATCGGCTGGTGCCGTCCGTGAAGCTGGCCGATCTCTGGCGCTGGTACGATGCGGCGAAGAAACCCAATGCACCCGGCCGGCCCGAGCGTATCCGACGCGCCTGGGGCGTCATGAAGAAGCTCCGCGAGCTGTTCTCCTACGGCGTGGCGGCCGAACTTGATGGCTGCGCCCCGGTCCGGGATATCCTCGCCGAGGTCCGCTTCCCGCAGCCGGCTCGGCGCCGCACCACTCTCGACCTCGACCATGTCGCGGCCTTCATCCCGAAGGCGATCGAGATGGGGCGCATCTCCCTGGCGCTCGCGACCGCGATCCAGTTCGATGCCGTCATGCGGCAGAAGGACGTGGTGGGCGAGTGGGAGCCGATCCCGGAGGGTGAAGCGCGGACCGGCATCGTGCTCAACGGCCGGCGCTGAGTGAATGGCCTAACCTGGGCGGGCGTGGTGCTCGACGGGGTGACCCGCAAGGCGACAACGAAGACCGGCGCGATGATCGCGCACGATTTCTCCCTCTGCCCACATGTCCAGCAGGTCGCCGCCCAGATCCCGTTCGAGCAGCGCGTCGGTCCGCTCATCATTGATGAACAGCAAGGTCGTCCCCACGCCGGAGACGCCTTTCAGCGCGAGTGGCGCAAGGTGGCCCGGGCGGCCGGCATTCCGGATCACATCTGGAACAAGGATGCGCGGGCAGGCGCCATCACCGAAGCCGAGGATGCAGGAGCCGATCTCGACGCGATTCGAGCCACTGCTGCCCACACCGATGCGAAGACTACGGCCCGCTACTCGCGTGGTGCGGTCGGAAAGTCGCGAACTGTGGCGGAGCTGCGACTTACCCATCGAGCGCTGAAGAACAGCGCCTTAACGAACATGAGGACCGCGATGGGGACCATGGGGTCCACGAGATCAGCGGCAGACCGTCAAAAAAGCTGACGCTTCAACGGCTTGTATGGAGCGGGCGATCGGGATCGAACCGACGACATTCAGCTTGGGAAGCTTTAGAGGCGGGTTTTCGGGCACCCGCGAAACCTGTTAACCACCCGAACCAACTCCCTCATATTAAATGCATTTCTTGCGCCTCTGCGCAGTCCGCTGCGTTGCCGCCGCCTCCGGGGCCGTGTTGTATCCCCGTTGTATCCCATGCGGAGGGCACGGTGGCGAAGGCGAAGGAGCGAGGCGGGTACGAGCGCGAGCGCGTCCATCTCACGGCCGATGCCGTGGCGCGGGCGATGCGGCTGATCGACGAGGGACGGGTCCCGGGCCGGGGCATCGAGTTCGCCGACACGGCCAAGGACGCGACCGGCCTGACGCTGCGTGTCACGAAGGCCAGCGGCACCTGGTACCTGCGCCACCGCCGGGGGACGATCCGGCTCGGGGGCGTCGACGTGATGGACCTGCAGGCCGCGCGGATCGCCGCGGCCCGCGCGCGCCTCGACTTCGCCGCCGGGTTCGACCCGAAGTTCGACGCCGAGATCTTCGAGCGGTCCCTCGGCGAGGGCACGTCCCTGCCCGAGGCGGTCGAGCTCGCCTACCCCCCGTTCGAGCCTCGCCGGCCGGAGCGAACGCAGGAGGACCGCCGGCGCAACGGGCCTTGGGAGTGGAGGGATCTCGTCGCCCTCTTCCTGGAGCATCACCTGCCAACCCTTCGCGAGGGCTGGGACAGCCAGTACGAGCGCGCCCTTCGCCTGCCGGAGTTCGCCGAGATCGCGGAGACGCCGGTCTGCGATGTCACGCTCGCGGACTTCGAGCGCGTGCGGGACGCCCTGGTTCGGAACCAGGCTCCGAGCACGGCATCCCGGGCGATGGCGAACGCCCGCGCAGCGCTCGATTGGGGTCACAGCGATCATTCCGGGCTCTGCGGCTGGACGGAGCAGGATGTTCCGTGGTGGTCCAACCGCGCCAAGGTCCGGTACAAGGCGGGAACACGCGAGCACACGCCGACGGTCACCGAGCTCGTTCGGACGATCCTCGTCGCGGAGCACTGCCGGGCGCTTGGCGGCACGGACCAGGAGACGACGCCCGGCACGATCGCGGCCCTATGGGCTGTCGTCCTGACCGCGCAGCGGACCGGCGCGCTTGGCGGCACCCGGCGGGATGGCGTCATCCCCGTGCCCGACCACCCCGGCTGGCTCGCCTGGACTTGGACCGGCGAGGAGATGAAGGGGGGTACGAGCGCAGCTCGCCCGCACGGCCTCCCGATCCCGCCCGAGGCATTGGCTGTCCTCGCCCGGTTCGAGCGGGAGAACGATAGCAACTGGATGTTCCCGAGCCGGGCGAGCGGCAAGCACGTCACCTCCGATGGCCTGAACCAGCTCCTCTACCGTCTCCAGGGAAAGACGAAGGCGGGCAAGAAGGGCGCCGTCACCGTCCGCAAGCGGGACTGGCTGAGGCTCGTCGGGGTCCGGCATTGGACCCCGCACGATGCCCGCCGGACGCTCTCATCCTACCTCGCGGACGAGGAGCTCGGCGGCGCCGGCAGCGCGATCTTGGCGCACAGCACCGGCAAGAAGGATGATGAAGACGCCAGGGTTCAAGACATCACGCGAAGGGTCTACGCCAGGGCTCAGCGATTTCCGCTGAAGGCCAGGGGAATGGCGGTATGGGTCCGGCACGTGCTGGAAGCCTACGAGCGCGAGCGCCCGATCGTCGAGCGGATGCTGCGGGCGGCCCCGCCGGTCGAGGCGCCCGAGCCCACGCCGGATCCCGAGCCCGTCATGCGCGGGCCGGGCCGGCCGAAGAAGCCCAAAGCGGAGAGGAAGCCCCGCCGATGAGCCCCCCCTCCCCTCGGGTGTGTCCGCTCACCGGACAGACCCCCGCCCTTGCGGCGAGCCGACGACCCTCCGTACCCGCCGGGCTTGCCCCGGGTCCAGGCCAGCGCGAGGATGCCTCTCTGCAGGGAGGGGCGCGTGGGCGATCTGAGGGAGGAAGTCCAGCAGGGGACGTTGCAGCGAATGCAAGAGGCCCTCGCCAGAGTGGACGCGAAGATGGAGGAGGTGCGCGCCGAGCGCCATCGCCTGGCTGCCTCAATAAGGGAAGTAGAGGGGCTGCCATCTGGCCAAGAGGAGGCCCTCCTCGCGATAGTCCGCCTGCACGCTGACGGCGAGCTCGTCGTCTCGGCACCGGGATCGCCCCCGCACCGCATCGTCGCCATCCGTGAGAAGCTACCCTGGGCCGCTGCACAGCGTGTCGCCGAGCTTGTCAACGAAGCTTTGCAGGCGAGGGGGCGATCCGTTTGCGGAGAGCGCTGAGCTTTATGTCGCTACAAGGTGGAGCGCTGGCGGAGATCCCTACCACCTCCGCATCAAGGATTTTTTCTGAACAGCCTCGATTGTGTCGCCAGCGTCACGACCGGCCAGGGAACCCTTTTGCTGGGTGGCCTCGGGGTTGGTACGCACTTGAGCTTCGGCTCACTCCAGTTTCTAAACGCTGGGGACAGGGCGCCTGACCGGCGTCTCGATGGAAGAGGTTCGGCTGGATCGGCACCACGATTGAGCCTAAGGTGCTGCGTGGAGCGCGGGTCGAATGCCGAACAAAAAAATCCTTCTCCTGGAGCCTGGGTATCGGAATAAGTACCCACCCCTGGGCTTGATGAAGATTGCGCAATATCATGGACCGAACGGCAAGAAAGACCAAGTCCACTTTGTGAAGGGCGTCGACCGATCGCTTATGACGACGGCGTGGGATCGGATCTATATAACCACGCTGTTCTCGTTCGAATTTAAGACGATCGCTGAAACGGTAGATTTCGCGGTCGACCTCGTCCAGGGGCAAACGCAACGGATCTTCGTCGGCGGGATTGCTGCATCCCTGATGCACGAGAAGTTCCTGGCCGAGCCAAGGTGGCGCGGCATCCGGTTCATCAAAGGCCTTCTAGACAAGGCGCCCGCCACCTCCCTCGACCTCGATGCCTTCGACGGCGATTTTTACGCCGACGACACGGCGGGCAAGCCAATCGAGGACCTCATCCCCGATTACGACATCCTCGACCAGTCAAGCTACAGGTACCCTGTCCGCGACGCCTACTTCGCCTACGCGAGCCGCGGCTGCATCCGGAAGTGCCACTTCTGCGGCGTGCCGAAGCTGGAGGGGGCGCAACGGGACGCGACGCCACTGACGGAGTTCGTCCGCGGCGTCGACGCGCTGTACGGACCGAAGCGCGACCTCATCCTAATGGACAACAACGTTGTCGCTTCGGCGCGCTTCAAGGAAATCATCGCCGAGATCCGCGACCTTGGCTTCCTGCCAGGCGCTAAGCTCAAGCGGGAGGGGGAGCGGGTCCCATCCCAGCGGCGGGTCGACTTCAACCAAGGCGTCGATGCTCGCATCCTGAGCAAGGACAGGATGTACCTACGCGAGCTGTCTTCGATCTGCCTCAGCCCCCTCAGGATCGCGTTCGACCACCTCGGACTAAAAGACCCCTACGAGAAGGCGGTTCGCTACGCGCACGAGTTCGGGCTGAACGATTTATCGAACTACATGCTCTACAACTTCCACGACAGCCCGCAGGACCTGTTTGAGCGCATGTTCCTGAACGTGCGCCTCAACGAGGAACTTGGCATCCGGATCTACTCGTTCCCGATGCGATACCAGCCGACGAACCTGCCGGACCGGTCACACATCGGAGCGAAGTGGAATAGGTACTATCTTCGCTCGGTCCAAACGGTGCTTCAGGCCACGCACGGCGTGGTCTCGGGGGAACCGGACTTCTACAAGGCCGCGTTCGGGGGCAGCCACGAGGCCTTCGAGGAGATCCTCTCCCGCCCCCACCACATGATCTTCAACCGCCACTATTATGAGAAGTACGAGGGCCAGGGCGAGTTTAACGAGTTCCAGGCTGCTTCCGCGAAGCTCTCCCCTTCCGAGCGCGCAGAGCTTCTCGCCTTCCTATCCGAACGTAACCCGGCGGAGTATGCCCGCGACCTGAGGGATCTTCCGCCAAGCATCGCACGCGTCGCGCGCTTCTACCCGCCTCTTTCGAAGGACCGGGAGCTTGCCATTCGGCGAGTGCAGAAGTCGCGGCTGAAGAACGAGCCTGTGGTCGACATCCGGCTCACCGTCGAGGAGGTTGTGGAGGACGCTGGCCTCGACGACGACGGCATCTTGCCGGCAGAGACCTCGCCGCCCGAAACGACACGCCGCCGGCCGAGGCAGGCGAAGGAGGCCGCCTGATGAAGCCCAGCGTTGTTCAGGGGCGGGACCCCGCTCGCAGCTCGGCACGGGTCGAGGAGGACGTCGTCCGGATCGGGAAGGACGTTATCGAGCTCATCACGTCCGGGATGTACGTCTCGCCGGTCACGATCTACCGCGAGTACCTCCAGAACGGTGCTGACGCCATCGACGCGGCCCGGAAGGCGGGACTGCTGGCCCCCGATCAAAGGGGCGACGTCGACATCAAAATCGACCACGGCACCCGCTCGGTCACCATCCGCGACAACGGGATCGGCATCCCTCCGAAGGAGGCTGTCTCGATCCTGCTGGCCATTGGCGGCTCGCCCAAGCGCGGCTCGTCCGCGCGCGGCTACCGAGGTGTCGGTCGCCTGTCCGGACTTGCCTATTGCCGGGAGCTGGAGTTTCGCACCAAGGCCGCGGGCGAGACCTCGGTCGTCTCGGTAACCTGGGACTGCCGGCTCCTCCGCAGCCGTCTCGCGGATGGAACGTTCGGGGGCGACCTGCGGCGGATCGTGGCGGACGCGATTTCGATCCACTACGAAATGGCCTACGAGCCGGACGATCACTTCTTCGAGGTGGTCATGCGCGACGTCGCGCGGCATCGCCAGGACATGCTTCTAAATGAGAAGCTAATTGGGCAGTACCTCGGCCAAGTCGGTCCAGTGCCCTTCAATCCAGCCTTCTCGTCGACGGAAATCGAGGCACATCTCGCACGACACGGGGCTCGGGTCCCGCCCGTTAACCTAACTATCCAGGGTGAGCCGATCTACCGGCCCTATCTCGACGAGATGACAGTCCCGGGGACGACCGTCCCACTCCGGATTGAGAGTATCGAGCTGCTGGAGTTTGCCGACGTAGATGGGGAGGTCGGAGCTGTCGGATGGCTCGGACATCACGGCTACACTCGCAGCATTCCGGTCGGCCTCGGCGTGCGAGGGCTTCGTGGGCGGATCGGGGACATTCAAATCGGTGAAGCAAATCTCTTCGAGGACGTCTTCAAAGAGACCCGTTTCAATGGCTGGACCATCGGCGAGATCCACGTGTTGGATCGTCGCATCATACCCAACGCCCGGCGTGACAACTTCGAGGTCACACACCACTCCTATAACCTACTCGCGCAGATCGGTCCGGTCACGTCTCAGATTGCTCACCGATGCCGCACGTCTTCCGTGTCCCGGAACGCGGCACAGATTGTAAGGAACGTGCTCGCGGAAGTAGACGCCCGCTTGGCAGAGGATAGGCCCTTCGACCCGGCCGAGGCATCACGACTTCGATCGTCGGTCATCAGAGCGGAGGTCAAGCTGAAGGGAGTGGTCGAGGAGGATGACCGAATGGAGCTGGCGGCCGGTCTTGCGAGTGCTAGCTCCGAGCTGTCCGCAATCCGCCCAGCTGCCGGCGCATCAGTAATTGCCCTCGACGAGGCACTCGCGCTCATCACAAAGACGGTCACGAATAGAGATCAAGCAAAAAAGCTAGCGGAATTGTTCCGCCAGCTCTGCGGTTGATTAATCCTCACTCCGCCGCATTCGACGATGCGGCGGCCTCCTCTGGAGAGGGCTCAGGGGCAGGCTCGCTAAGATAGCGCTTGCCCGTCACAAGCTTCTCGCCTTCGCCGATGTGCTTCTTTACGAGGACATAGACTTCTCTTACGAACTCAACATCGACCTTGGAGAGCGGCCCCTTCTCTGCGTGATGAGTTACTGTGCGGGCCTTGTTAAGACGACCAAGCCAACGGACCAGCGTTGCCTTCTTCCCCTTGCCCATGAAGTTGTAGTGATCCTTGAAAAGGTCCCAATTCTCACTATAAATTACTATGTCCGAGTAATTCGCAAACGTGAGAAATTGCCAGCGATCGTGCTCGCCTTGCTGATCGTTATAGCGAGCATCACAGTCTTTCCTGATCGACGATGGCACGCCTTGCAGCCACCATTTATCTTTTGCCAAGCCGTATTTTGCCTGAAGACGTTCCAATACATCATCGTAGATGATTTTATTCATCTCATCGATCATGTCTTTAGCTTCTTTCGTGCCCTCTACGTCGCGGCTTGCCATGTAGTCCACGACCTCTGGCAATCGAAAATCCTCCTTCGCCTCGTGAATTAGGCTCAGCATCTGAAAGCAGTTTTGGTCGACGCTCTGTAGAGAGCTGCCACGATTGCGAAAGCGGCTAATGCTGCTGGCGTCGGCTGTCTTAAAAAAATCAACGACTGGCTGGACGTATGGTTCAACTAGTTCAATAATGTCCTCCGCATCCAGACTTTCACAGTTGGCTCCCTCTTTGTGTTCGGCGAAGGCCATGACCCTCCGAAACACTTGCAAAAGCGCCCGAATACCGTTATTCGTACAGAGGAAGCCACCCTTAGCGTCTCCCAACTCCCAGTGCGAAGGCACCTGAGAGGCGAACAGGTTCAGGTAAAGGGAAACGGTTTTAACGGCCTTCTCCATGGACGCCTTTGGATCCCCGGTGGCGTCGGAAAGGCGTCCAGCCTTTATGCTAGCTGTCTTGCTCGCAGTCTGCCTGTGGATCGTTCCCAGCAAAGACTGGCTACCCATGCCGTCGGAAATAGACGGAAGCGAGAGGCACCGGAAGGCTGTGCGCTCCTGGCCGGTAGTCGCGATCCGCCCCTTGATTGGCGACCGTTTGTCCTTGTTCAGCTGAAGGGCAGTACGGGCTAGCAGGGCGTCGAGTTGTCGCTTAGGGTCGGGATCCTCGATGTTAAGACCTGAAATGATCTCTTCGACAAGAGCTCGTTGGACGCGCACCTGCTGGGTGTTGATGTCAACGAAAAGTTTGATCTCGTCCTTTATAGGCAAATTCTCATATGCCAGCACTGTAATGACTGATTTATCGCTCTCCGGTCCACGGCTTGCATGCGCGTACCCATAAAGCCTATGCTGACCATCGATCACCCAGGCTGACCCATATTTACCGGGGAGAGTTAGTATTCCCGTCGAAGTGTCATCAAATTTTTCTTTAGGGTCAAAATTCAATTTGCCATCTATTTTTAAATTGATAACAATGTTAGTTGGGAACTTGCCACCATCATCTATATATGCGCCAATTGCCTTTAGCCGCGGCCCTTTTACCATTCGTTGATAAGTCTCGAAGTCATCGTTTGATACTGCCGAGCGATGACTAATGTAAGATATCTTCAAAAGATCATGGGGAGAAATTACAAAATTGTAGAAAGTTGTCCCGCCCATGAACCCTTTGGTCGCGGGGACTTGTGTTCGAAGTCCTTCGACCTTTTCGCCGAAGAAATACCTTCCGAGAAACTGATAACGAGCAGCATGCTTCAGCAGCCCAGTTAATTTCTCATAATATTCGAAGTCAGAATCATCGATAATTCCAATATTGTTCTCGGTTGCTCTATCCCTATCGGCTTTACGCCACTCAACATTCCTAGTCGCAATGGCAAATTTTACCTTGAGTTTTGGATCCTTGCCGAACTGCTTGTGAACGGCATTGATCACATCCTGGCGAAAACCGCAAATTTTGTCGATGAGTGCCTTGACCGACTTGGAGCCTGCCTCCTTGGAATGGGTGCACTCTACAATAATTGCAGTCTCGTCATCTTTAGCAAAGACGTCCAATTGACGTGCCGGAGCGCTCGGTCCCGTCTGAATGAGGAACTGGCGGCCTTCGTTGAGTGTCTTGAACCCCATCCGATACAGCATGCACCAGATGTCGTCTTCAAGTTGACGATCGATGGATTTATTCTTGTAGAGACGTACGGACCTCGCATTCTCGCGAAGCACCTCCCAACCATCAGCCTTCTCACCGGCGACCTTGAGCTCTAGAGCTTCTAAGCTCGATGCCCCAATAGTTTTTTCGTCATAAGGCTTTGACTTGGAGTTATAAACTTTCTGCAGCTCCTCGCCATCGACGAGACCGACCAGCACGTCCGGCATGAAATGACCCTTGTCCCCCAGACGCGGCTTCCGCGTTCGCTTGGGCTGCGATCTTAGATGTAGAGCCTATCCCAGTCCGATGGTGCTCCTGTGTTGCAACGTATCCACAACCTTCATCGTTTTTGAGACAGGCAACTCGGGCTCCACCGATCCGTTCGCGTTGCCGAGTCCCACGCAGGTAACAGCTTTTTGCAAGCCAAGATGTGGGTTTCGGTAACCAACCATGTCAAAGACCCTTGCCTGCTCGAACAGCCCAGGGCATCGTGAGTGTTCACCCAGCAGAGAGTAGATCTCGTGATGGCCGCTCGCATGAAACGGAAACCGACCGCCGCCGCCTGAGCCTTCGCTCGGCGTGCCAATGCGCGTCCTCGTTTCAGAGAGCCTCACGATGACTACCGGCTACACGCAGGCGTCGGCTATCCGCGCGCTGCTCCTCGACCCGTCCCCCGTCTGCGGTCCCCGCGAGCCGCGGTCGCCCCTGCCGCTGCGCGAGAGGCAGTTCGGCGGCGAGTTCCTCCTCTGGGACGCACGCGCCGACCTGTGCGCGGCCTTGCAGCCGCTCACGAAGCGCGAGGACCTCCCTCACGGCGAGTGTCGGCTGGCCGTCCAAGCGGCGCTCACGCGGCCGAGCGCATCGACTGCGCTGCGGGCCGAGCGGGCGCTGCTCGCGGCATGCGAGCGCAAGGGCGTGCCGGATCACCTGTCGTCCCCGATGTACGACATCGCCATGGTGATGCCCTACCACGCGGCCGCCTTCGGCAGCGCGGAGGCGGCCGCCCGTATCAGCGCGCGCTCGCTCGATACGGCATGGCTGCATCTGCGCGGCGGCGACCTCGGGCGTGGCTGGCTCGCCCTGCGTGCCGCGCTGCTCTGGGCAAGCGACGCGCAAGAAGATCTCCGCGACGTCAAGTATGTTCCGCGGCCGAACTTCGATCGCCTGACAGCATTCGACCTCCAAGCCTTGTCGTTCGCCCGCGCATTCGCAGTCATCGCGAAGGCTGAAAGGATGATCCAGGACGAGGATGCGATCCTGCGCGGGGGCGCGGGGGCACAGGGCGGAGCCGCGCCCGAGGTCGACGACCTGCCGGGGTTGGAGGAGCTGTCGAGCCTGGGCGAGTACCTCGCTGCGGCGAGCGAGCCTGCGCCTCAGCCTCCTCCGGCAGCCCGGCCGGCGCTGTCGCTGGTTGTGATCCCGTCGCTGAAGCATCTGCCTCAGCCGATGAAGCACGCGCAGGAGCGGGGGGACAGCCCGAGGGCCCTTGGCGAGCCGTGGGCAGAAAAGCCGATGCCGCTGACGGCGGCGCCGGATCCTGCCGCTTATGCGGCACGGCTGCGGGCTCGCTTCCCGTGGGCCGGCGAGGCGATCGAGGCGTACGCCGGGGATCTCGCCGGCGCCCCGTTCGCGCGGCTCGCGCCCCGGATCCTCGTCGGGCCCGCGGGCCTCGGAAAGACGGCATTCGCGCGGGCAGCCGTCGAGGAGGCTGGTCTCGACGTGACCGTCTACGCGGCCGCGGGCCAGATGGATGGCGGCTCGTTCGCAGGGACGTCCAGGCAGTGGAACTCCTGGCGGCCGTCGGTCCCCGCGCAGGCCTGCCTGCGCCTCGGCAAGGCGTCCCACGGGATCGTCGTGGACGAAGTCGAGAAGGCAGGCGACAGCAGGCGATGGGGAAGGCTCGACGAGACCCTGCTCGCGTTCCTGGAGCGGGGAAGCACGGCGAAGGCGGTCCACGATCCAGCGTTCGAGTGCGCCCTCGACCTGTCGGCGGTCAGCTACGTCCTGACCGCGAACGCGCTCGACAGCCTCGCCGGGCCCCTGAGGGATCGGTGCGGGATCCTGCATTGGCCTGCCCCGCGCGCCGAGGATCTGCCGATCGTCGCGACGGCGATCCTCGACGAGATCCGCCGCGACCGGGGACTCGACGAAGTCTGGTGCCCGGGGCTCGACGGGAACGAGCTCGATGCGCTGACGGCCTGGCGCGGGGGCAGCCTGCGGCCGCTCCGGCGGATGGTGGAGGCGGTGGTGGCGGCCCGCGAGGCATTCGCCCGCTCGATGCCGAACTGAGGGGCGGGCATGGAGACCGACACCATCGCCGCCATCGCGGCCACCCTGACGCGCGCGTGTGAGACGGGCCGGATCTGCCCGTTCGTCGGCCGCGGGGCCCGCGCCAGGGTCGTACGAATCGGGGAACTCGCCGCGTCGGGCGAGCTCCCGTCGCTCACCGCAATGCAGATGGCTCGCGAGGCCGAGGCGTTGGCGTATTGCTTCAGCCCTCTACCGGAGGAGGCGTGCCGTGATCGTTGACGAATTCTACCGGGTCGGGGCAGACGCCATCCATGAGCACGACTTCAACCTGAGCTTTACTGTAAAGGCGGTCGTCCCGACTTCGGGCGGCCCGGTCGTGCAGTGGAAGCCCATCCGCGGGAAGCGGCCGCCCGCGGATCCCGAATTCGACCACCTGCGGCCGGCGGCCGTCCTCGACGCCCTAGCCCTGACGCTCGCTATGCGGTGGGAACGCGGACGGCCGCTCTGTCCCCTGGACTGGAAGCACAAGCTGACGGTCAACCTGCCACGGTTGTTCCCCTTCGAGCCCGAAGTCGGCAACGGCTGGTGTTGGCTATTGGCCGCGGGAGGCAACTATCTCAACGCCCTGGACACTCCCAGGGAGATGCGAACGCATGAACAGAAGGAGAAGTACGGCACGCTTCGCTGGGGCATCGCCTCCGTGGAATTCCATCAAGAAGTAGACGAATACACGAGTTGCGTTGACAGATTGTCAGGATATATCTGCGAGGATTGCGGCGCTCCCGGGCAGATACAGGCGATCAGAGGCTGGGATCGCTGCGTGTGCCACAAGCATGCCGTCCCCTCACTGCGTTGAAGTCTACCGGAACCGCGCGCGGAAGGCATGGTCGGTGCGGGTCGACGGGCGGGTCGTGGGGCACGTCCAGGCGATCGCGCTGGCCGGCGTGACGCTCAGGGCGTCGGAGGCGGGGCGGCTGCGCTGCCTGCGTACGGGGGCCCGGGACGTCCACGCGTGGGCGCGCGGGACGGTGACGGAGGAGGCCCGGCCGCCGGGCGCGGTGCGGCTGCGGTACCGGCTGACCGAGCCGGGCTTCCGGGTGGGAGGGCGGATCGTGACGGCCGCGGCGGCGGTCTGGTTCGAGGCGGACGGAAGCGCGTGGGTTGAGGGAGGCGGGGATGCGAGCGTGGATCATCAGCGACCTGCATGTCGATGCGACGCCCTGGACGCCGCCGTCGGACATGCGGGCTGACATCGCCATCGTCGCCGGTGACGCGGCCGACGGCCTCACGAAGCGGGCGATCCCATGGCTGCGGGAAAACATCGTCCCGCGGGCGCGAGCGACAGTCTACGTCCCCGGCAACCACGACTTCTGGCGCTGCCGCATGCCCGATGAGATCGCCCGCGCGCACGATGACGCCGCCGCGGCGGGGATCGCCTTGCTCGATGCCGGGCAGACCTTCGATTTCGAGGGGGCCCGCATCGTCGGGGCCACGCTGTGGACCGACTATTCGATCACGGGCAGCAGGCCGACTGCGCTGGCGATAGCGGGGGACAGGCGCGGCGGGATGCGGGATCACCGCTTGATCCAGACCCGCGATGCAAGGGGCACGTCGGCACCGTTCCGACCGCTCGCCGCGGCCGAGCTGCACCGGCAGCACCGCGCCCAGATCGAGGCCGCGCTCGCCGAGCCCTGGTCGGGGCCCCGGATCGTCGTCACGCACCACGCGCCGAGCGCGCAGAGCTTGCTGCACGGCGAGGTCCGGGAACAAATCGATGCCGCCTATGCCAGCGACCTCTCGGCGCTGATGGGGAGGTCGACGGCGCCGGACATCTGGGTCCACGGGCACATCCACGCCTCGCGCGACTATCGGATCGGGAGGACGCGGGTCATCGCGAACCCCCGCGGCCACGACACGAGCCACCGGCGCCGCGATGGCTCGTGGGCGGTCGAGCTCGAAAACCCCGCCTTCGATGGCGCCTTCACCGTGGAGATCTGACCGATGCGCGCACACCTCCTCGCGGCCGCCCTCCTCGCCGGGGCGGCCGCCCCCGCCGAGGCTGCCCACGTCGCCCGGCTCGACACAGGCGAGGGGAAGGTCGCCACGATGCGCTGGGAGACGGTGGGGGGCGTCGTGCGGTGGTCGCTGACGTGCCTGGACGAGAGCGACCCGAAGGGCCGCCCCCCCGATATGGCGACCTATCGGGGGGTGTCCAAGCTGGAGGATGGCTTCCTCGAAGGCACGGTCAAGGACGCCCCGATCCCAGGGCGCTTCGTCCTCGCCTGGCGCGGGCTCGCCCCCTACTGGCAGCTCTGGCTCGATGCGTGCCCGGAGCGAGGGGGCTCGCCCGTGATCCGCGAGGTCCGCTAGTCGCCGGGGCCGACGAGGTGCATGATCGCCGCGGCGCGCCGGCGCGCGATGCCGCGGGCGACCTTCAAGTCGCGTTCCTCGGGAAGATCCGTGCCGGCTTTCCATCGGCGGACCTCGCGGGGGTTGACCCCCAGATCCAGTGCTAGCCCTGTCGTCCAGCGGTCCCCGTAGAGCAGCTCGCCGATCGCCGAGATCTCGGCGGTGATGCCGAGCTCGGGAGGAGCGCCGTTGCCCGAGCCGCTGTCGCGCCGAGCCATCACGGTCTCGATCGCGGTCGCCTTCTCCTCGGCGCGCGCTCGCGCGAGGCGGCGCTCCAGCGCCTCGGCACGGCGCTCGGTGGCGTTCATCGAATTCATACCCAACCTGCCTTCGGTATCATTTGGAAGGGGAAGGCCGGGTCCCCCCCGGCCTCCGCTCTGGCTGGATTTTCAGCCAATGCCGGGTAGGCGGGGGGCGAAGATGACCGCGAGGCGGGTGAGCCCGAGGGCAGTCACGCGCACCTGCGTGACGCTCTTCTTGGTACCGTCCGGCAGCGGGACTTTGTCGACCTTGTGGACCAAGGTCTCGTCATCGAGACGATCCTGGAACGCGACCTCAGGCGAGGAAGGTGAGCGCTGGTATAGCCAGCGCATCTTCGCGTTCTTGTCCCGCATGTAGCTGAACAACTTCTTGGGGTTGACCCCAATCTCCTTGGCGGCGTCCGTGATGCACCAGGTCCCCTCGGTCCCGGCGATCTCCTCCAGGGCGTCGACCTTGGGCCTCTGCTCGGCGATCACCGCATCCCGGACCACCAGGGCCCGGCCCTTGGCTTCGACCTCGGCTTCGAGGGCGAGGGTCCGCTCGGCGTAGGTCCCGAGGAGCTGGAGCAGCTGCCGCGGGTCCTGGAGCGCCAGGAGCGGATCCGCCGGCGGCGGGTTGCGCAACGCCAGTTCCATCCGGTCGAAGGCGTTGATGTAGTCCTCGCGGAAGGCGGCCGCCTTCTCGCCCGTGAAGGCCAGGCACACGAACGCGAACCCGTTCTTCGACATGAGGACGTAGTCGGTGACCTCTTCACCGTCTAACCCCTTGGAAACAAAGGGTGCAAAATTGCGCCCTCGGAAATCCTCGGAGCACTTGGCCGTCCGGATCGACCGGAGGACGCCCTTGTGGTCCCGTGCGAAGAACTTCGCCACGTCGCGGCTGTCTGCCATTGGGACGCCGCCGTGCATCGAGACGACGGGCACGATGGGGGTGCGGATCGGGGCGCCCATCACCTCACCTCGACGAAGCTGATGCCGGTGGGGAGCTCGACGCCGACGTCGAGGTGCGAGGCGACGACGTAGCCGCGAGCGGCCTTGGTCGCGCTCAGGTATTCGGCCAGGCTGCCGACCTTCGCGGCGCGCACGCCGCAGGGTGAGAAGATCCACGGGCACGTCCGGCCCTCGACGCGGACGTGCCCGTCGATGGCGCGGCTGCGCCACGGCATGCCCGGCGCCGTCGTCGCCCCGAGGATGTAGCGGCCCGGTTCGCGCTTGAAGGCCTCCTGCCTGCGGGCGTCGTCGTACGCTGATGGAGCCTCATGGGCGGGGCCGGCCGCGGCGCGGATAGCCTCCTGAGATGCCCTGTTGTCCAGATGCTCGATGAGCGCCTGGCGGACGAGGGGGAACCCGAGCTCGATGCCGAGGTCCATCGAGTGCAGGAGACTGAGCCCGGCCCCGGGCGTGGCCCGGCCCAGGCTGGCGGCCTCTTCGTAGAGGCCGCACTCGGCCATGAGCTGGCAGCTGGCGAGAAGCGCTTTCGTCAGCCCCTCGATATCCCTGGCCTTCATGCGCTCAGGCGGTGTGCGAAGCAGCTCCACGATGCTAATGTCGGTCGTGCGTGCGGTCATCGAGGTTCCCTCTCGGCGGTCGCGCTTACCCGGGGGCGGGATCCAGCCGCCCCCGGGCCCCCGCCTGCGAATTCGCGGGGTTAACTACATCTGAGCACATTTCCGGATTCGCGCAACCTTGCCGCCAGAAGAAATTTCGCTACTCTCTACGCATGTACCCGTCTGGCACCCAAATCCGCGCCGCGCGCGCCCTTCTGAAGATGTCTCGCGAGGAGCTCGCCTCCCTCGCGGGCGTGAGCGAGCGCACGATCACGAACCTGGAAGAGACCGATCGCAAGCCGATCCGGGCGACGATCGAAGCGGTGATGGGCTCGCTGATCGGCCAGGGCATCCGCTTCCTGCCGCCCGACCCGGAGACCGGGGCGGGCCCCGGGGTCCGCATCGACCGCTAAGAACTTCTTAGGGCGCAGGGGTACGCACGCGGTGTGTACCCTTCGGCCATCTCCCCCTGAGGGGTCGCTCCGGCGCGCTGCGGATCAGGTTCGCGGCGTAGGCTCCCCAGCGCTCCCGGACGGCCGCGTCGCCGTGGGAGGCCTTCAGCCGGCGGACCGCCTCCGCGCTCGGCCGGAACCGGAGCCGGGCGTCCCACCCGTCCTGCCGGCTGGCGTCCTCGCTCACCTGGGCCTCCCGAATGTGCGGCTGGAGATCTGATCGGCCGCGCGGGCCAGGGCGCGGGCGATCCGATCGGCGGCATCGGCCTGCTCTTGGGCGGAGTAGCCCGGCACCGGGGATGGGCCGCCCATTCGGCGGAGGAGCTCCACCTGACGTTGGAGGGCGCAGGGGATGGGAGAGGGCTCGCTCATGTGCTGCGCTCCCACCGCGGGGGCTCGGGCGCCGGCCCGGCTGGGGGGCGCGGCGCCTCGCCGGCGGCCATCAGCACGACGCCGGTGCAGACGCCTATCCCCCACGCCACGATCGCGACGGCGCCGACGAGGAGCGCCCTCATGGCCGGGCCCTCCCTTCGGTGTTCTCGTCGGTCGCTCGGGTGTTCTGCCGGGTCACCCGGGCCAGGTCCTCGACCGCCTCGCGGAGATCCCCGATGCCGCCGCGCAGGGCGGTGACCGCCTCGTGGTCGTCGGGATGCAGCCGAACCGTGCCGTACCGGCCGCCGGGCAGCGCCGGCTCGGGGAAGGTGGCGTCGGGGGCCCTGCGCCCCTTCAGCACCGCGCCGACGACAGCGCCCATCGCCGCGAGCGCCGCGAAGGCGGATCCGAGAACCTCTTTCCAGGGCGTCAGGGCCTCGGCCAGGCCAGCGAGCCAGCCGTTCATGGCGCGAACCCCCGAGGCATCGGTGCGGGCGGGTTGTCCCGCATCCAGGCGTGGACCCTTTCGGCGACGGGGATGTCCCGGCCCGAGCGGTAGGCGGACCAGACGTCAGCGAGGGCGGCGACCGTGTAGACGCCAACTCCGGTTTGGATCCCACCGAGGCTCGGCGCGTACATGAGCATCGCGACGTAGCCCCAGACCGCGGATCCGAGGATGGCGCAGATGGCGCGCAGCAACGGGGTCCGGCGCCACCTGCCGTTGATGGTGAGCGCCATCATCCGGACGATGGCGAGCGAGATCATCAGGCCTGCCCACGCCCCTTCGGGCATGATGGCGGCGAACCGCTGCCAGTGGAGGCCGGTGGCAAACGTGTTGCCCGGCAGGGCCAGCACCGTGCCGAAGGCGAAGGCCATGAAGGCCCCCAGCCATTCGAGGTCGCGAGCTGGCGTGTAGACGGTCGGGATAACCCTGATCGTCCTCATGGCCGCCACCCGCACTGCGACGCCCCGAACTCGTTGTGGGCGAGGACGGCCTTGCGACGCTCGGGCGTCATGGCCGCAATCTCGGCCTTCGAGGGGCGCTGCGGCGCGGCCGTCTCGCAGAACGAGCCGCCACGGCCGCCGCCGCTGGTCTGGCAGCCCGCGAGGGCCAGGGATGCCGCGAGCCCCGCGGCGAGGATGACGGTTCTCATCGGGACCACCTGTCGAGCCGCCGGGTGACCTCGGCCTCGGATCGGGAGGCGACGTCCCGGTCGATGCGCGCCCGCTCCGCCTTGGCCTCGGCATTGCGCCGGTTGACCTCGGCGAGGGCCTCGTCCCGGCCGACCTTGCGGGCGCGGCCGAGGGCGACGAACAGGGCCCAAGCCGCCGCTGCCGCAAAAGCGGCAAGCCTCGCGACCCGGCTGCTCGCCAGGAGCGCCAGGGCGGGCGCGCCCCACGGGCTCATGACGAGGGCGAACAGGGCGGCCAGCGGCAGGCCCGTGAGGAGGATCCACGTGCTCACCGGCGGCGGCTCCGTGCGGGAGGGGAGATGGCCTCGATCGCCGCCCGGATCTCGGACGGGGCCGGAGCCGGGGGGACGGCCTCGCCGCGCAGCGCCGCCATGACCTCGCCGGGCACGGCGGGCCGATCGGCGCGGGGGCACATCGGGGCGGAAGCGAGGGTGACCGCGACGGCGGCGGTGGCGAGGGCGCAGGTCACGCGGCGGCCTCGGCGTTGACCGGCTTGGCCTCGGCCCCGTTGGCCTGGACGATCCGGTAAAGGCCGTAGCCGACCGAGATCACCGTCAGGACGGTGCAGACCGTGCGGATGGTGCTGACGTCGGCGAAGGGCTGGAGCTGCGCCAGGATGTCGGCCGACTTCTCGCCGATGATGCCGAGGGCGGTGAGCGCCCCTTCCTTCACGCCCTTGAGCTTCGTCAGCGCGATCTTCGCGGCGTTGGCCCCGCGGGCGGACGGCGCCGGCTCCAGATCGAACAGGGGGAGCGGGCGGCCGGTGACGACCATGCCCTTCGAGATCTGCCTCACCTCGCCGACGCGCCGGGTCCAGCCCTTGCCGTAGGTCGACCAGTTCGAGAGGCGCTTCATGTAGGCGAGGCGAGCGTCGGAGATCGCGTCGATCAGGACGGTCGGCAGAACCGCTGCGACCGCGGCGACGGTGGCGTCCCCGATGGCGCCGTCGACCTTAACCCGCTGCCCGAGCTTGGCGAGCGCGCCCTGCAGGATGAGGCCGGCACGGCCGGCGCCCGAGTTGATAGCGATGTCGAGGACGGCGTAGTCGACGCCGGCGGGCAGGTCGTCGAACCGAACCGGGTTCGCGTACTGCCGGCGGTAAATCTCGATCGCCTGCGCCCGCGTGATGTTGGCGATGTCGAGGTCGGGGAAGCTGTTGGCCGCGATCCCGTACTTCGTTCCGACGAGGCGGCCCTTGCCGACCTTGCCGCCGGTCCAGTTGCCCGGGTCCCGGCGGTCGTTCGAGTAGCCGCCCTCGTGCTGCAGGACGAGGCCCATCACGGGCTGGAAGTTTGATGTCGACATGTCCGTCCCCCGGGGAGCTGGTGCTGCCCCCGGATCGGGGACGGCCAGGCACGAGGGGGGACGGACGGGCGTCCTCGGGACCGGGGGCAGCGTGCCCCTAGCGGAAGCTCGCGGCGTGCACCCGCCAACACATGTCGGCTAGTTTGCTCAGGGGGAGAACGGCAGGGCCTTGGTGCGCTTGAGCCCGACGGCGATCGCAAGCTGGTAGGCACGCTCGATCGAGATCGCGTTGTCGAAGCAGCCTTCCTTCAGGCGCCAGTGCGCCCCGGGGCTCCACTTGCTGACACCCGCCTGGCGGATCTCGTTCGGCTCGATCCCTCGCTCCTTGATGCGCTTGCGCACCATATCGAGGATGTCGCTCTTGTCGCTGTTGATCTCGTCCGTGCGGCACGGCCGCATCAGGATCGGCCGCTTGTCCCCCTGCGGCCACACCGTAACGCTCTTCCCGCCCTGTCCCGTCATCGCCCGCCCTCGGCGCAGGAAGACCGAATCGGTCTGAAGGCGCCACGTGTTAGAGCGTGCCACTCAATTGTGCAGTCGCAAGAGCTAAGGGGGAGGCAACGCCTCATGGCCGGCTTGGTTCCGTGCCAGATCGGGTGCGGCGCGGTGCCACATCACCATGCTCCGTAGGCTCAATCCTCCCCGAGCGACGTGGGATAGGCCCAGCCGCCCATTCGGGGCTGGGCCTTGGCCTTGGCCGCGGCCTGCGCGCGCGCAGCCTTCGCCTTGGCGATCTCGCCCTCGCGCCAGGCGGCCCTGGCTCTGTTCGCCTCCCCGAGCATACGCTCCCGATCCCCCGCGAGCCTGTCCACAAGACCGTCCAGCTGGCATTCCCTGACCCAGAACGCGAACGCCTTGCCCAGCACAAGGGCGCAGCCCTCGGCGAGGTCGTCGTCGATGCAGGGGTGCGGAATGAGCTTCCCGTCCTCGGCCAGGTTGTCCTTCGTCACGCCGAGAAGCTTGGCCAGTAGGGTGACGTTCCGCCGATATGGCTGCCCCATCAGGGCATCGGCCTCGTGGAGGATCGGGAACCGGGTCTCGAACTCCGCCCTCAGGAACAAGCGGGCGATCCTTCCCGCTTGCGTGAGCGGAAAGTCGAGACCGTGCTGCCAGTACGACGCCAGCGCCTTCGCCTCGTGTTTGGCCTCCGGCGTCGACAGGATCGCCATGGCGCGGTCGACGGCCTCCGGATCCGGCCGGGCGGGCTCGGTGCCCGAGGGGGCGACAGGTGCAGGGGCAGCGGGCGGGACCACGGTCTTCTCGTGCGAATCGGTCTTGTCCCGTTTTGGGACAGGGGCCGGCATGGTGCCATCCGCCCGTGCCTCGCGCAGGGCCTTCCGCCTCGACTTCGCGGCATCCTTCCGCGCGGCGTCCGCCCGCTCCTTGCGAGCGGCCTCGATCACCACGCGGAGCCGCGGCTTGTCGACGAGCACCAGCGCGAGGTCGGGGGCCTCGGCCTCGGCCATCGAGAACGCCCAGAACGCCTTGTCAGCCCCGTCCTGGGCGATCGCATCGAGGAGGCGCTGCCCCCGCAGCGGGGCGGTCTCGAACGACGGCGTGATCGCCTCGCCGGTGAGGGCCTCGTGGATGCCGGCGAGCCAGTAGAGGTAGCGGCTCTGCATCTCGCTGGAGAGCAGCGGATGGGCACCGCCCCGCTTCTTGCGAGGCAGGCTTGTCGACGGCAGAGCGCTGCCGAGACGCACGAGCGTCGCGGGGCGGATCGCGTAGGCGGGGGCATCCCCGCGCTCCTGGAGGAACTCGAAGTCGCCCTCGGCGAGCAACCGGGCAGGAGCGGTCTCCAGGCGCTCAGGCGGCAGGAGGCGGACGGTCAGCTCGATCGCGGCGACAGCCCGCCCGTCCAGTCCCTTGCCGTCCTCGCCCCGGACGAGCGCTCCGGCCCGGCGGCGCGCCTCGTGATGCAAGGTCACGGAGGAGATCTCGAACGCCCTCACGTGCTCGCGGATCTCCTCGACGGCCGGGTCGAGGTGGCGAAGGCGTAGCTGCCCGACGTGAAGGGGGCCGGACACGCCGAGGACGTCGGCGAGCTGCTTGGGCGCATAAGCTAGCGTGAAGGGAGGCGCGCCCGGCTCGTAGCGGACTTTCTCGGCCGCGATATGGGCGAGGACGTCCTTGTACAGGAGCGGGCTGGACCGCCGGCGGAACCGGGCGAGGACCGCGAGGTCGACGTGGGCGTAGCGCGTGCCGGGCTGCTGCAGCGGGACGATCCAAGCCGGAACGTGGAAGTCGAAGTTGGTGTCGCGCTTCAGTGTATCCGGCGCGCGGCCGAAGAGGCGGGCGAGGGACGCGACGAGCTCGCGGGGCTGCGCCGGGCTGCCGCCCGCGGACAGGACCGTGAGGGCGTGCTTCACAGTGCATAGCCGGGCGTCACGGACCGTGTCCTCAGTCTCGATGCCGGTGGCGGTGGCGGCGAGGAGGGTCTCGAAGAGGGCGTGGTCGCGCGCGGTGACGCCATCGGCATGGGCGAGCGTCCGGTCCCGAAGCCACGCCACTGACCGCGGGACGGATGGGGCGATGGCCAGGAAGGCCTCGGGGGACGCCAGGGCGGCCGACAGGTCCCCGCGGATCGAGGGCGTGAAGGGCGCCCGGCGGCGGGGCGTGGGGAGGGTCGAGTTCGAGGCGGTGCTCATCGGGCGCCTGTTTGTAAAGATGCAACGGAGTGTACGCCTGATCGAGCCTGTTTCAAGAGCGCGGGAGGGTGCCGGAGAGCCGGTTCCCGCGCCCCTAATTCTAATAAGATAGGGCCGGAGACCCCGTCCCGGGCCTGGAGGGGGACCTGCCGGCCCTACGGGCCGGAGATCGGTGTCGGTGTCTTTTAGTATTGCAAACGCGCCTCCGCCCCGGAAGCGTCCCGCAGCCCCCTCATTCCCAGGGGGGACAGTGGAAAGCCGAGCCGTTCCCTCGCTCAAGCTCCGTTGCAGGTTTACATGCGGAGCGTTGCAGGTTTACACGCTGCACCCCGTGACGCCCGTTGCGATCCTGCAACCGCGCCGCTTCCAGCCTCAGAGCGCCTCTCCGGCCCGCCCCGGCATGTGTTGGCGGGTGCACGCCGCCCGTGGACGCTGACCCCACGGGCGGCTTTCAACCCTTTCACGCCCGCCACCTTGCGCGGGCGCCCTCGTGGCTGCCCGCGCCCTTCTCGGGTTCAGGCCATGGCTCGCTACCGCGACATCCCCACCATCGTTCACGCCTCCGACCTCCGGGCGCGCGAGATCCCCCGCGATGTGGCAGCCGCCGTGCGCTCGGGCCGCGCCCGCTACGTGGGCGTGAGCGAGGGCGATGCCCGGCGCCTGCTCGATGCCCGCCTCGCCACGAGGAGGGTCGTGCGCGTCGCCTACGACGAGGTGGACGCCGAGGCGTGGGAGCCGGTGCGCAAGCCCTGCGTCGCCCTCGGCCGCGGCGCCCGCGCCTGACCATCCCTGCCCCGAGGAGGGGGTACCCGTCACGGGTCCTTCCCCGAGGGGGGGGCACGTCCTGGAGGTCGCGTCCGGGACACCGGCGGGCACACAGGTTTCGTTTGGGTACGCACCGCGTACCTCCGGTAGGGTTTCGTCCCGCAGATCAAGGGGTTGAGGGGTGCGCACCGACGACGTTCTGAGGTACGCGGCGATCGAGATCGTGGGGGTACGCACCCTCCGAGGCTACGACCGGAACGCGCGTACGCACAGCGATGCGCAGGTGGCGCAGCTCGCCGCCGCGATCTCCCGCTTCGGCTTCACGAACCCGATCCTCGCGGACGAGCACGGGGTCATCATCGCCGGCCACGGGCGCATGGCCGCGGCGGAGCGGCTCGGCCTCGACCGCGTCCCGTGCATCCGGGTCACCGGCCTGTCGGAGCACGATCGCGCCGCCCTGGTCCTCGCCGACAACCAGATCGCGCTGAACGCCGGCTGGGACGAGAAGGTGCTGGCCGAGGAGCTGCGGCGCCTGCAGGCCGCGCATGACGCCGGTGAGTTCGACTACGAGCTGACCGACCTCGGGTTCAGCGAGGCGCAGCTGAAGGAGTACGCGGAGATCCTGGCGCCCGAGCCGGAAAAGGAGGAGGTGCGCGAGATCCTCGTGGGCGAGGAGCCGCACGTCGTCCGCGCCGGCGAGACCTGGGTGCTCGGCCCGCACCGCCTCACCATTGCCGGGGCGAGCGGCAACGACCTTCGCGCGGCCGACGCCCTGATCCTGGCTTGGGAGCGGCAGACCCGGACCGAGGCGCAGCTGTCCGGCGGGGGCATGACCTTCAAGGCCCGGGCGCAGACCATGGACATCGAGTTCAAGCGGCAGGACACCAAGGCGCAGAAGGCGCGGGTGAGGACGGACTGAGCCGATGCCAGGCGTCTCCGGCCACCAGCTCGCGAAGATCCTCGGCATCTCGGAACCCGGCGTGCGGAAGGCCAAGGCCGGCCGCCTGAAGGCCGCGCTGCTGGCCGACGGCACCTTCGACGTCGAGATCGCCAAGCGCCTCTACGCGGCCAACACCGACCCCTCGAAGAAGCGCGACCGCCCCGCGCCCGCCGGGGCGACGCCGCCCTCGTCGGCCCTTGCCGCAAATGCGGCACCCGCCGACGAGGCGCCGGCCTCGCTGCCCGCGCCCGCGGGGCCCGACGTGAACAAGGCCCGGGCCTTCAAGATCCTGGAGGAGGCCAAGATCACCCAGATCAAGCGGAAGAAGCTTGAGCAGACGGCGATCGACCGGGCCGCGACCGTGACCCTGGTGCAGACCCTCGCCCGGTCGTTCCGCGACGGCCTCCTCGGCTTCACCGACAAGCACTATGCGCAGATCGCGATGGAGCTCGGGGCGGACCCGCACCTGACCTCGCAGGTCCTCGACAAGTACCTCCTGCGGTACCTGGAGAAGGCCGTCCACGGGATCCAGGTCGAGGGCGTGCTGTGAACGCCATCGCCCCCTTCGCCCAGTTCGACGGCGGCAGGCTGATCGTCGAGGCGTGGACGAAGGGCATCGCCCCGCCGCCGCGCGAGCTGGTCTGGGAGTGGGCGGACCACAACGTGAAGCTGCCGAAGATGTCGGCGGCCGAGGGCGGCGACTACGACACCGGGCGCACCCCCTACCTGCGGGAGATCCTCACCAACCTCTCGCCGTCCTCGCCGGTGATGTCGACAATCCTGATGAAGGGGTCGCAGATCGGGGCCAGCCAGGCCGGCCTCGCCTTCCTGCTCTACGTCATCGCGGTCGCCGGCGGCCCGGCGCTGGTGGTGGCGCCGACCATCGCCATGGCCGAGCTCTACTCGAAGAGCCGCCTCGACCCCCTCATCGCCGAGTGCAAGGAGGCCGCCGAGAAGATCCCCCCGAACCGGGGGAAGAACTCCGGCAACACCCTGCGCATGAAGACCTTCCCCGGCGGGATGGTGCGCCTGACCGGGGCGAACAGCGCCAACGCGCTGAAGTCGATGCCGGTGCAGTGGGTGCTCTACGAGGAGCCCGACGAGTTCAAGCGCGACCTGGAGGGCCAGGGCAACGCGATCGAGATGGTGCGCCGCCGCCTGACGACGTACGGGCGCCGGGCGAAGGAGTTCGCCAACTGCACCCCCGGCCTGAAGAGCCAGAGCCTCATCCTGCCGTTGTTCCTGACGGGGGACCAGCGCGAGTACACCATGCCGTGCCCGCACTGCGGCAAGGGCACCGTCTTCAACAAGGAGCTGTTCCGGCACGAGCGCGGCAAGCCCGCGGGCGCGCACATGGTCTGCATGCAGGAGGACTGCGGCAAGCCGATCATCGAGGCCCGGGACAAGGAGGCCATGCTCAACGCCGGCGTCTGGATCCCGAAGATCAAGGACGCGCCGCAGAACATGCCGCGCAGCTACTACCTGCCGGCGTTCTACAGCCCGGTCGGGTGGGAGAGCTGGGAGGCCATCGCCCTCAAGATCGACCAGGCCGAGGGCAACTACGAGAACTCGAAGACGGTCTGGAACCAGATTTTCGGCCTGCCCTGGACCGACACCACCGACCGGCCGGACCCGGACGAGATCCATCGCCGGGCTATCGCCACATCGTACCGGTCGCGCGAGCTGCCGGCCGAGGTCCTGTTCCTCACCGCCGGCGTCGACGTCGGCGGCACGCACATCGAGATCTCGATCTGGGGCTGGGGCCGGGACAACCGGCGCTACCTCATCGAGCACGTGCGCCTGCCCGGCAAGGTCACCGACCCCGCCCTGTGGGCCGAGGCCGAGATCGTCCTGCAGCGGGGCTACCTGCATCCGACCGGCGCCGTGCTGAAGATCCGCCGGGTCGGTGTCGACCGCGGCAAGTGGCCCGACATCGTGGTGCCTTGGGTGAGGAAGCAGGACCCCGACTGGATCGTCGCGGTCTGGGGCTCGCGCAAGATCGACGCGCCGCTCCTGAAGGACGCCCGCTGGATCCTCAAGACGGACGACGGCCAGAAGCACCAGACCGAGTTCCTGTACTGGATGCTCGGCGTCGGCCTGCTGAAGCTGGAGCTTTACAACAACCTGAACAAGCCCCGCGCGCCCGGCCAGGCGGATCCCGGCGGCGTGTACCTGCCGAACGACGTCGGCATGGACTACTGCACGCAGCTCGTCTCCGAGGAATACGTCACCGTGCCGGGCAAGGGCGGGGTGATGAAGACGAGCTGGGAGCGGATCGGCTCGACCCGGGCCGAGGCCCTCGACTGCGCCAACTACGCCAGGGCCATGGCCGAGCTCGTGGGATGGTCGCACTGGACCGGCGCGGACTTCGACGCGGCCGAGGCCACCCTGCGGGCCGAGGGCGAGAAGCTCCGCCGCGAGATCGCCCGGCGCCAGGCGGCGCGCCTGGCGCGCGGCGACACCCGCCCCGTCTACCCGGAGGACATCGTGACCGACATCGCCTTCCCCGCGGGCTTCGCCCGCCCCGAGCCCGAGCCCGCGATCGAGGTGCCGGCCCCCGCGCCGGCGCCGGCGCTGGCCGCGCCCAAGCCCGTGGCCGTCGCCCCGCCGGCCGCGCCGAGCTCCATCCGGATCCCGCGCGGCCTGACGAACCCGCCGACGCCGGAGGGCGGGATCGAGCGCCCGGTCGAGGTCGGCGTGCCCGGCCGGTCGCCCGACCAGGTCGACTTCCGGGCCCTGATGCGCGGGGCCGGGCTCGGTCGGTCGCGATCGCACGACGAGGACTGAGCGGGGGGCCGCGCGCGCGGCCCCGGGCATGTGTTGGCGGGTGCACGGCCGGCGGGGACGCTCGGGGCTATCCCAGCCCGGAAACGTCCTCCCATGACCGAACAGGAACTCGCCGAGACCCGGGCCGACCTCGCCTCGATGAAGGAGGCCCTGCGGCGCCGCATCGGCGGCAAGGCGCTCCAGCAGGTCGGCAACACGAGCGGCAGCACCAGCGAGACCGTCACCTACGCCGGGATCTCCGTGGCCGAGCTGCGCGCCATGATCGCCGAGGCCGAGGTCAAGATCCGCCTGTCCTCCCCCGGTGGCTACGGCGCCATCCATGTCGCCTGAGGCCGGGGTCATGCGCGCGAACCTCCCGACCCTCGTCCATTCCGACGGTTTCACGCCGCTGCGGTCCGACGTGCCGCATATGCGGCGCGACGCTCGGATCGGGGACAGCAACTGGCCGATCGCCTCGCGATCGCGCTCGATGCGGGACTGGCGCCCGTCCTACGGCTCGGCCGACGCCGACAACAACGGCGAGGTCGACATCGCGGCCGCCCGCGGCCGGGACCTGGAGCGCAACGAGGCCCGCGTATTCTCGGGCATCCAGCAGCAGGTCCAGGCCATCGTCGGCTCCGGCCTGCAGGTCGTGCCGAAGCCCGACTACGTCACGCTCGGCAAGGACAAGGCCTGGGCGGACAAGTGGAGCCGCATCGTCCGCAACAAGTTCAAGTCGTGGTCGAACACCACGGATTGCGATGCGTCGCGGACCGAGACCCTCGGCTTCATGATGGCGGAGATGCTGACGTCGGTGCTCGTCTCCGGGTCCGGCCTGCTGATCCCGTACTACCTGCCCGGCAACGGCTTGACCCAGTACGGCACCGCCTTCCGCGTGGTCGAGGCGGACCGCCTGTGCAACCCCAACTTCTGCGCCGATCGCGACGACCTCCGCCGGGGCATCCACATCGACCCCGAGACCGGGGCTCCGCTGGGCTACTACATCTGCTCCCGCCACCCGGGCGACTGGCTCGGCGTGCTCGCGTCGGGCGTGCCGCGGAAATGGACCTACATCCCCGCCTTCACGAGCTGGGGGCGCAGGCGCGTCATCCACGTGTTCCCCCGGCGCAGGCCGGAGCAGAGCACCGGCATCTCGGCGCTCGCCGGCGTCGCGGACAAGATCCGCGACATCGGCAAGATCACCCGCGCCGAGCTCCGCAACCAGGTCGTCACCGCGGCCCTGGCCCTCATCGTCGAGAGCAACCTGCAGCCCGAGCAGGTGCTGCAGATGTTCAAGAGTAGCCCCGACTACGGCTACCTGCAGATGTACTTCGACGAGGAGTTCCGCCCGGGCGTGACCGACGACGGCGCCACTATCGTCGCCCCGCCCGGCACGAAGGTCAGCCCGCTCCAGTCGAACCGCAACGCGCAGAACTTCGACAGCATGCTGCGGACCTCCTGGCGCGAGGTCATGACCGGCATGGGCGTGCCGTACGAGATCGGCGCCCGCGACTTCGGCGGGCTGAACTACAGCAACGCCCGGACGATCATCACCGACGCCTGGCAGGACTTCTACACCCGGCGGACATGGGTCGGCTTCAGGGCCTACGACCCCGTGTTCCAGACCTGGTTCGAGGAGGCGGTCCATCTGGGCGAGATCCCGGACTGCACCCCGGAGGAGTTCTACCGGCCCGGCGCCGCGGCCGCCTACACCGCCGCCGAGTGGCTCGGGGACGGCCCCGCATGGATCGACATGCTGAAGGAGGCGCAGGCCCAGACGACGAAGATGGCGAACATGACAACCACCATGGAGCAGGAGTGGGCGAAGGTCGGCCGCCACTGGCAGGAGGAGGCCGAGCAGCAGGAGGTCGAGGCCGAGTTCTACGCAGCACGGAAGCGTCCGTACCCCCTCGACGTCGCCGCCCGGCACGCGGTCACCGGCGGCTCGCAGAACGGCGTGCGGGCCAACGACGACACCACCGATCGGGAGCGTTGAGCATGTCGCGGAACCTGGAACTGGCGCACATCGCGACCGCCCTGAGCCGGCCGTGGGCGATCACCGCCGAGGGGCTCGAAGGGCTCGTCTCCCTCGCCCGGCGCGAGGGCGTCGAGGTCCAGGGGCTCGGGCCCCGGGCGGAGAGCCACGTCACCGGCGGGGTCTCGGCCGGCCCCAAGGACGACGATGGCGACAAGCCCCCGAAGCGCGGCGCGCTGGCGGAGGGCGACGATTACTTGCGCGACAACGGCAGGGCGATCGTCCGGAGCGGCGTCGCCATCATCCCCGTGATCGGGCCGCTCATCGCCTATCCCTCCATCATGGAGAGCTGCGGCATGACCTCGTACGCGACCTTAAAGAAGGACCTCGCGGCGGCGGTGAGCCATCCGACGGTCTCCGCCGTTCTCCTGGAGGTCGACAGCCCCGGCGGGCAGGTGACGGGCTGCAGCGAGGCCGCGGCCGCCGTCCGCGCCGCGGCGGAGCACCTGCCGGTCGCCGCCATGGTGGTCGGTGACGCCTGCAGCGCCGCGCTCTGGATCGTGTCGGCCGCCGACCACATCGCGATCACGCCGACCTCGGGCGTCGGGTCGCTCGGGTGCTGCTGCAGCGTCACCGACCGGCGCGCGGCCGAGGAGAAGGCCGGGGTGAAGACGCACGAGATCATCTCGTCGCAGACCCCCAACAAGCGGCCGGACGTGGCGACCGACGAGGGCCGCGCCGCGATCCAGCGGATCGCCGACGACACCGCCGCCGTGTTCCTCGCGCAGGTCGCCGCGTACCGGGGCCTGAGCCTGGACGTAGTCCAAAGCGAGCAGTTCGGGCAGGGCGCCGTCTTCATCGGGCAGAAGGCCGTTGACGCCGGGCTGGCCGACGAGGTCTCGACATTCGACGAGGTCTTCGCGGAACTCACGGGCACGGCCGGGGGCGAGGACAGCCAGGGAAGCCTGCTGTCCGCCGTCTAAACGACGTGAGAGGGGTCGGAACGGAGTGCCGTTCCGACCCCGGATATCATGCCGCGGCCTAGTATTCGACCGGATAGGCCTCAGGGAAGCGGCGTTTGTGAACGACGTGGCACACGGTACCCACGTTCAGATGCATGATGATCGCCGCCTCGGTCTGGGTCAGGCCCAGGACATCGACGGCATAAAGGACGTTGCACGCCTTCTGGAACGTGCAAGGGAAGCGGCCGCGCATCGCGAGCCCTCCTGTGGATATCAGGATTAAGGGGCTCCCGGGTTGAAAACTGCGGCCAGAAGTGAGATTGTTGGCGTGCGGCGCCATCGACTTCGAGCGCAGCTCCTACCCGGGAGCGGCTTGGTTGATGGTCCTGACGGAGCCGGGCGTCCTACCGCCCGGCTCCGTCTACTTCGACTGGTCGGACCACGCCATCGAAGCTTTCTTCATGATCCCGCTCCTATACTAGTTGTCATCCGAGGAGTTATGCTCGGGCGCCGGTGCCGGCGGCACGGTCCCGATCAGAGCGTCGATTTCTGGGTCGCGAGAAGCCTTCCCGAATTCTTCGCCTTCATCCTCCTCTTCCTCGTGCTCCTCGTTCACGTGAGGAACGCTAAAGCTTTCGGCAGGCACTCGGTCGAGACCGAACTTGTCGATGGCGTTCTTCGTGACGAGGAAACCTTCCTCCGACGATCCTTCAAGCAACTTGTGCTCGACGTAGAGCCGGGCGCGATCGCGGATCGAAGAGAGGGAGGTGGTGATGCCGTGGTGCCGGGCGGCGATCAACATCATTTCGTAGTCGAAACGATCGCCGAGCGTGTGGAGAGTTCCAAGCGCTTTGCGCCAGGCGAACGAGATGCTGCCAGGCTGGCGGCCGCGCTTCTTGTTGCTGGAGGCGTCCGGTCCGACCTCGTCGCTGTCGCCGCCGATCCGGCCAGACGGGCGGAGCTCCGCGGCCTTCTCAAAGGCGGCGAGCTCGACTTGAGCGATCTTCAAGCCATCGCGCAGTCGCGTGATCGCCGTCTCGTGGCTGGCGATTTTCGCCTCCACGTCGACGATGTCCTTGCGCTTGGCGGCGATGAGGGCTTCGAGGGCGTCCATGGCACCCATAGAGCCACAGCGCGGCTTAAAGGGCAAGCCATTAACGACGGCCTATCCCCACCCTGAGTTATCAACGTCGGTAATTTCCGAAGTCTCCGATTCCGGCGCCGTTGAGAACGCCCCCGCCGCGCCGGCGCGGAGGGGGGGCGGAGGGGGGCCCGGAGGGGGGCGGAGGGTCCTAAACGCGGTCCGGCCGGGTTAAAGCCGGCGCGAACGGCGTCGCTGCCGGTTTAATGGGGGCACGGCCCGGGTGCAGAGATCTGCCGCCCGTCTCGCCAGTTCTAAAATTTCCCGTCGAGCATGTGTTGGCGGGTGCACGGGAGCGGGGGAGCCTCTCCGGGACAGCAGGAATTCGGCCCCCGGACCGGGGGCTCCAGCCCCCGGAGTAGCCCATGTCCGCCACCCGCCTCCGCGCCAAGCTCGCCGCGCCCCGCACCGCCTCGGAGCAGACCGAGGAGGAGAAGGCCAAGGCCAAGAAGGCCGAGGGCCAGGAGGACGAGAACAAGGACGCCAACGACGAGGACGACGGCGAGGGTGTCACGCCCCCGAAGAAGGACGGCAAGGCGGCCGCCGTCGTCGCCCCGATCGAGAAGGGCGCGGCCTCTCCCGAGCGTGCCCGCATGAAGGCGATCACCACCGGCGCCGGTGCCCGGCTCTTCCCGACCCTCGCCGCCAGCCTCGCCTACGACACTGATCTTTCCGTCGACCAGGCGGCCGCCGTGTTCCAGGCGGTGATGCAGGACGTCGAGACCGAGGCCGCCGCGCCGACGCCGGCGAAGGACGCCTCCGCGTCCCCGAAGGGCGACGCCTTCCGCAAGGCCATGGCGGCCGAGGCCCCGAACCCGCCGCTGGGATCCGGGGGCGGCAAGGCCGCCGATCCGGAGGACGCGTGGATCGCGGCCGCCAAGGACATGGGCGTCGCCTGAGCGCCCCCAACCCCGAAGCTCCCTGATCTGAGGAAGACGCACATGGGCATCCCCAAGAGCACCGAGTTCCGCACGAACGTCAACGAGTACCGCTACGGCTCGGACAACAACACCGAGACGAAGGTCGTCACGATCCAGGCTGGCCACGTCTATGCCCGAGGCTCCGTGCTCGGTCGCATCGACGCGACCGGCGAATACGTTCTCTGCGCGAAGCAGAAGGACAACGGCGACGCCGTCGCCGACGGCTCCCAGCGCGCCCGTCTGGTCCTCAAGGCCGACGTCGACACCACGGGCGGGGCTAAGCCCGGCGTGACCTACGCCAAAGGCACGCTCTCGACCTCCTGGGTCAAGCTCGGCCGGGGCCACACGATCGCATCCGTCGAGGACGACCTGCGCGATCTCAGTGGGATCTACCTCAACCAGCCCGCCATCCCGGCGGTCGGCTGACGCCGGCCCCGCCCCCGCAATCGCGCCCGCCCGCGCCAGCTTAAGGAACCGCCTCGATGGCCGAAAACGCCCCCGGCACGATGAACGTCGCCGATACCGCCCGCGTACTCAAGCTCGTCAGGTCGCTGCTGCGGCCGAAGACGACCTTCCTCCGGTTCTTCCCCGAGGTCGTGGTCTCCGAGGAGAAGCACGTCTACATCGACCTGGAGATCGGAAACCGCCAGGTCGCCCCCTTCGTCCATCCCGCCTCGCAGGCCGGGACGATGGAGCTCGACGGCTACGTCACCCGCTCGTTCGAGCCCCCGACGGTGAAGCTCCTCGCCGAGGTCCCGGTCGACGGCGCCTTCCGGCGCGCGGCCGGCGAGCGCATCGGCGGCGAGCTGACCGCTCAGCAGCGCGATGCCCAGACGTTCGTCCGCACCGTCACGAAGATCCGCGACCTGATCACCCGCCGCGAGGAGGTCATGGCCGCCGAGGCGATGATCACCGGCCAGGTCAACGTCACCGGCACCGGCTACCAGCCCTACGTCGTCGAC
Source organism: Methylobacterium ajmalii (assembly GCF_036448855.1). Classification (NCBI taxonomy): domain Bacteria; kingdom Pseudomonadati; phylum Pseudomonadota; class Alphaproteobacteria; order Hyphomicrobiales; family Methylobacteriaceae; genus Methylobacterium; species Methylobacterium ajmalii. The sequence continues at coordinate 122,281 of NZ_JAZFXT010000043.1, read as the reverse complement.
TTCCGCCGCGATCCCCGCCTGCTCAACGCCCTGCAGGGCGACGCTCGCTGGAACGGCGGCGCCGCGGCGGACCCGCTGCAGGACATCGAGGACATGGGCGAGCTCGTGACCTCGATCGAGGGTGCGCTGATCACGGACGTCTACATGGACTTGCAGGCCTGGCGCTGGGCCCGAAAGGATCCGAAGCTGAAGGAGATCATCAATCTCCGTCGCGCAGCGGGCGGCAATACGGCCGACATCGGCCCGGTGAATACGCTTCGCGGCGCAAAGTTGGTCGCCAACATGGGCGACTACAACCTGTGGATCTACCAGGACTACAAGGATGTCATTGTCCCGCAGGCCGACGGCACCTTCGTCGTTCAGAAGGGCGTCCCGGTCATGCCGCCGGGCACCGTGATCGGCGTCGGCCCCGACCTGGAGGGCGTGCGCTCCTACGGCCGGATCGAGAACAAGAAGGCGATCAAAATGGGCGAGGCCGCGACCGAGCTCTTCATGGACACCTGGATGACCAACAACCCGTCCAGGGAATGGGTCTACGGCGAGAACGCGCCCCTGCCGATCCCGACCCGGCCCAATGCCTGCTGGAGCCTCAAGGTCTTCGGCTGATCTGACCCGGGCCCGGCGCAGTGGCGCCGGGCCCTTCTCCTTCCCTGAACCTGAAACCGAGGACGCGACGATGGCTGACGCCCTGTGCCGGGCCCTGCGGGGTATCAAGACGATCGAGGGCGGCGAGCCGGTCTGGAAGATGCCTGGCGACGAGCTGACGATCGATGCCGCCGAGGCCGCTGACCTGAGCAAGGCGGGCTACCTTGAGATCCTCGCGGTCGACGAGGCCGAGCCGGCCGACGCCGGCGAGCAGGGCGCCGAGGGCAAGGCCGCCCGCCGCGGCAAGTAAGGGGGCCGTCCACGATGACCGCTCCCACGCCCGGCTTCCATCCCCCGATCTCCGACAACGGCATCGGCGCGCAGCAGCCCCTCGACCTTCAGTGGCTTTCGAAGCCGATGGTCGCCGTCGGCGTCGTCGACGCGGGGACGCCCTTCGTGACGGGCCCGCTCCCGCGCGGCGCCTACACGATCTGGGTCTCTGACCCGGCATACGTGAACGCCGGCACCGACGGCGCGGCGGGCCTCGACCACACGGTCACCTCCGCGAACGCCCAGACCCCCGAGGCGCTGGCCCGGGCCCCCAAGGTCCACGAAGGCGGGCAGTGGCCGGTCCCGGTGAACGAGGGCGACATGATCGCCCTGAAGGCCATCTCCGGCTCGGTCGCCTTCCGTATCTGGGAGGCCCTGTGACATGGGCCTCGCAGTCCCCTCCCGCTCGCGCGGCCAGGCCGGCGCGCCAGGTGCAGCCGGTCCGGCCGGCCGCGGCGTCTCGCACACCGACGTCGTCGGCGGCAACCTCATCGTCACCTACACCGATGGGTCGACCGTCAACGCCGGCCACGTCCTCGGCGCGGACGGCACCGCCGGCGCGGCCGGCCGCGGCATCGCGGCGGTCGAGATCGTCGGCGGCCATCTCCGGCTGACCTTCTCGGACAACGCCGTCCAGAACCTCGGGCAGGTTGTCGGCGCCACCGGCGCGACGGGTGCCACTGGCGCGGCCGGCCGCGGCGTGACGTCGTCCTCGATCTCGGGCGGGCGACTGATCCTCACGTTCACGGACGGTACCAGCCAGGACCTCGGGCAGGTCACGGGCCCCACCGGCGCGACCGGATCCGCGGGCACGAACGGCCGCGGCGTCGCCTCGACGGCTATCAGCGGCGGGCACCTGATCCTCACGTTCACCGATGGCACGACGCAGGACGTCGGGCAGGTCGTCGGCGCGGCCGGATCCGCGAACCTCAGCACGTTCCGCCGGGTCTATGTGAGCTCGGTCGAGATCACCGGGTCGAACTCGAATTACAACTTCGCTGGGGTCGTCCCCACGGGGGCGACCGAGGTCGAGGTCGAGTGCGTCCCGGGTGGCGCCTCGGGGTTCTCGGGGCGCACGGACGGCTCGCTTCCCGGGCACGGCGGCGAGGCAGGAACGCCCAAGCGCGTTTGCAAGCCTGTCGTGCAGATCCCGAGCAACCTCGCGGTCACGATCGGACCCGGCGGCGCCGCCTCGACGCCGTCCGCGTCCGTGTGCACGTCCAACCCCGGCGGGTCGACGTCCTTTGGATCGATCCTGTCGGCCGACGGCGCCAAGGGGGGCAGCTACTCCTCCCTCGGCGATCTCGGCCCGCTGGAGCTCGGCCAGCCAGGCTGCCCGCCAGTCGGGCGGGCCGGACGCCTCAACGGCTTGCCTTACAATCCAGGCGGATCGGGCTCGCACCTCGACGCACAGCCCAGCATGGGGCCAGGCTCCGGCGGCGCCGGGCTCATGAACACGACGTTCAACACGCAGAACTTCGCCGGCGCCGGCGGCGACGGCGGCATGCACCTGCCGAACTCTCGCACGTACGGCGGCAGTGGCCGTGCCGCGATCACGACCGGGCAGCCGGGCGACAACGGTCAGAACGCGCGTGACGTGTTCGGATACGGCTCGGGCGGCGGGGGGTCGTCCGGCATCAACTGGGGAGGTGGCGGCGGCGGCCTTCCCGGCGGGGGCGGCGGCGGCGGTGGCTGCATCCCCTCGGGCTCCGGCGGATCCGTCGGGGGCAGCGCCGGCGGCCCCGGCGCGCGCGGCGCGATCCGTCTGCACTTCTACAAGTATGAGGCACCGTGATGGATCCGGTCACGCTCATCGTCGAGCTCGCCACAGGCCTCGTTCTCGACGTGGCCTGCGGCGCCCCCTCTGATCTGGAGCCGCGCCCCGGCTGCGAGCTCGTCCTGCGGGATGGGCTCGCGGGCGAGGCCTGGAAGGGCTGGACCCGCTCGCCTTCGGGCGACTGGGTCGATCCCAGCACCCTCGCACCCGGATCGGTCGAAACCCTCGACTCCTACGCCCGGCTGCGCAGCTGGGAGATTGAGACCGGCGGCGTTGACCTGGGCGGGCAGCGCATCGCGACCGACCGCTCTTCCCAGGGCATGATCGACCGCGCCATCAACCTCCTCGACAAGGACGCGAGCCTTGCGCAGGTCGAGTTCGACACTGGGATCCCGGTATCGGCCGGCGACCCGATCCTCACGCTGTCGCGGGACGCCTGCCTGACGCTGGGCCTCCTCGTCGGTCGGCACGTCCAGGGCACGTTCGCGAAGCGGGCGGCCGTCCTGCGGGGCCTGCGCGCAGGGACGATCACCGACCGCGCCGGGGTTGATGCCGTATTTGCGGCAGGTGGCTGATGAGCGCCGATGCGCCCGCATACCGCCAGGGCGTCGACGAGGACCTGCTCGACGCGATGGACCCGATCCCGGCCGAGTACCGGCCGCGCGATGGCGAGCCCGTGCAAACGCGCGTCATCTTCCGCGAGACGCGCGGGCAGCTCAGCGTCTCCGCGCCCGGCATGGGGATCCGGCAGGCGATCGGCGCGCCGGCGGCCTTCGCGAAAGGTCTGCGACATGTGTTGGCGGGTGCACGAGAGGGGGAGAGCCTGATCGTGCAGGGACAGACCTGGTGCGTCTCGAACATCGAGTTCGGGAGCGTCGGGCTGGTGCTCCTGCACCTTCAGGGGCCCGTCACTTGAGCGACGTCGACCACGTCACGACGCAGATCCTTCAGGCTGCCGCCGACCGCCTCGCCCCCATCGTCGGGACGGAGCTCGGCAGCGGGACGGTGAAGGCCGTCCACATCTCGCGCGTGTGGCCGACCGACCTGCGCGACCTGCCGGCGCTCAACGTGTTCGTGCCCGACGAGGCGATCTCGAACCGGAAGGGAATGCCCGGACAGCGCATGCAGCGCCGCGGGATCAGGCTCCAGATCATCATCCCGCTGCGCCGCCCGGCCAGCCCGGTGAACACCCTGGAGGCCGACATCGGCCGGCTCAAGGTCCTCATCGAAGGGGCGCTCGGGAACGACCCGATCCTTCGGGATCCGGAGGGCGAGCCGCTCAACACCGACCTCTTCCTCACGGCCACGGGCTCCGGGCTCGATCCGCAATCGGCGGGTCTGCAGCTGGTGCTCCTCTGGCTGAACTTTTCCGCCGTCGCGCGCCACCGCGAGGGGGATCCCGCCCACCCCATGAACCGAGCCCCCTAAGGAGAACGCGATGAACCCCGCCTCGTACCAGAAGCTCCCGCAGGAGCTGTACTCGATCGGGTACGCCAACTTCCTGTACCGCCGGCCCGGCACGGGCGGCTGGTACAACGGCGGCGACATGGATAATGTCGGCTTCAACTTGAGCCCGACGCGCAAGCAGCGCTACGGCAAGGACGGCAACGTCTCCTACCTCGCCACCGAGAAGACGACCCGCATCGATCCGCAGCTCAGCGCGAAGTTCATGCAGGAAACCGCCTTCGTGCGCGCCGCCTCGCTGCTCGGCGTGCCGCTGAGCGTCAAGCAGGACGCCGGCGACTTCACGCAGGACATCGATGATCTCGTGCCCGGAATGTATTACTGGACGGGCGTCTACGGCGCTTCGGATCCCGTGATCGAATACTCGACCGGCGCCGCCGCCCTGGCGATCCTGGACCCGTCCTTCTACCGCCTCTCCGATCCCGCGCTCGGCGTGATCCAGCTGCTGCGCCTGCCCCCGGACGCCAAGAAGGACGTCGGCGGCAAGGTACCCGGCCGCTCGCACGTCACCGTCACGGCCGGCGACGCGGCCGCCGCGACCGAGATCGACGTCGGCACCGAGCCGGAGGTCGAGATGGAGGTGATGATCCGCATGGTCTCGGACATCGGCCAGAAGGGGGTCCTGCACCTCTACCAGTGGAACGCCTCGCCCGACGGCGAGAAGCAGTTCGTGACCCAGAACGAGGACTTCGAGGGCACCGTCCTCAAGGGGCGCTGCGTGAAGACCGACAAGGGCATCGGCCGCTGGCGCTCGCTCGCGGCCTGATCGCCGCGCGGCCCGCATGAATAGGGCCGGCCCGCGTGGCCGGCCCCAACGATCTCGACAATCCGGACAGGCACAGGGGACGGTAAATGGTTAAGTCGGTCGATTGGAAGGCGCTGCGCAAGACCGCGACCTACACGGTCGAGGGTCAGGACGTGACCTATCGCAAGCGTGGGACGCCGCGGCTCCTCGACAAGATCGCGCGGAACAAGGTCCTTGGGGACGCGATCCAGCACCTCATCGGGTCCTCGCTCAAGAGCAAGGCCAGCACCGTCGACGCGCTGAAGGACGCCGTCGCCGCGGCGGCCGAGGACAGCGGGCTCGACGCCGGCAAGGTCCTGCGCGAGCTCGTCACCAGCGTGCCCACGATCGTCATCGAGATCCTGGTCGAGGACACGGTGCTCGCCTCCGAGGACGAGCGCGCCGACTACCGCGACTGGGTCGAGCAGCTCGGCCCCTCGGGCCTCGTCGACGCGATCACCGGCTGGGTCGACCTCAACATGCCGGAGTTCCGCGCCCCTTTAGTGCGAGCCCTGGCGGCGGTGCTGCAGCAGGGCGGGGCGATCCTGTCGGCCGTGCAGGCGGCCGCCCGAGGCCAGACCGCAGGCGACGCGATCGAGGCGGCCAAGGCGGCGTAGAGCCGGCGCCCCAGCCATTCTGGGCCCGGATCGCCGACGCCCAGCACACGCTGGGCAAGGCCCGGGGCCAGGCCTGGATCGAGGAGGCCTGCCCCTTCGACCTCTTCTACTACCACGACCTGGAGATGAGGCAGCGCAACGTGGCGCTTCGCGAGCAGCTCCACGTGATGATGGCGGCGTCGGTGTCCGCGGTCGACGGCGGCGAGGCTTTCCATTCCATGGACAAGTCCCTGGCCCCGCCCGGCCGGCCTCGTCCCCGCCCCGCCGAGGGCGAGGCCGGGAAGGCGCCGAAGGCGGAGGTCCTCTCGGCGAAGGAGAAGGCTCACGCGGACGCCGCCTTCGAGGCGGCCATGGCGATCTGGGGAGAGATCTGAGATGGGCGGCGCACCCGAAATCGGCGTCCGGATCAAGGGGTCCGGCAGCGAGGAGATCCGCCAGCAGCTCGCCCTGATCCGGCGGGACGCGCAGGATACGTTCGTCTCGGTCGACCGGGTCGCCGGCTCTACTTCGAGCAGCGTCACCGCCTCCCTGACCAGGTCAGTCGGCGCCGTCGCCACGGTGAACTCGTCCGTGGGCGGCCTGGCCTCGACCCTCCGCGGTTTCGGGGACAGCATCGCCAACGCGTTCTCCTTCGTGCTGCAGAAGGTCGTCGAGACCTCGGGCCAGATCTCGCTCGGCGCCGGCATCGCCGGGGCGGGCCTGACCGGGCTCGTCTACTCGGCCCGCAGCTACACCCAGACCATCGCCGAGGCCGTCTCGGGCACCGCCGGGCTGGCGGACCAGCTCGGCCTCACGGTCGGCGAGTTCACCCGCCTGCAGGCCGCCTTCCGCACCAACGGTGGTGACGGCGACAAGCTCGGCGAAGGCCTCGTGTCCCTGCAGGGCAAGGTCCTGCTGCTGGCCAAGGGCAACGAGCAGGCGATCGAGGCCTTCGGGCAGCTCGGCCTCTCGATGCGCGACCTGCGCGACGGGAACGGCAACCTCCTGGGCACGCGCCAGCAGCTCGACCTCGTCCTCGACCGCCTCGCCGACGTCGAGCGCCCCGCGCTGCGGGCGAAGGCCACGCTCGACCTGTTCGGCAAGTCCGGCGCCGAGCTCGGGTCCCTCGTCCACGAGGGGTCCCTCGGCCTGGAGGAGGCGGAGAAGAACATCGAGCGCTTCGGCACGGTCGTCGACGACGCCACGCGGGAGAGCTTCGACGAGGGCATCAGCGCGCAGGGCAAGCTGGCGGAGAGCCTGAAGGGCCTCGGCCTGTCGTTGACCCGCGTGTTCTTCCCCTTCTTCACGGAGAGCTCGAAGGGCCTGTCCGACTGGCTCAACAACAACCGCGAGGCGATCGAGAAATTCCTGGGCCGCGTGAGGGACGTGGCCGAGAACGTGAAGACCGACCTCAAGACGGTGTTCTCGCTCGTCACCGGCGGCATGGGCGGCCGGCGCTGGGGCGACCGCGGCTCGACCGACGACGAGGGCGACGGATACCTCACGCCCCTGATCAGGTCGCGGAAGGTCGTCGTCAACGGCCGCACGCGCGACCTCGACGACCTCGATGCCACCGCGCGCAAGACCGCGCCCGGCACCGCGACCGCCGCCCGCGCGAAGGGCGACCTCGGCCCGCTCGAAGCGACGGGCGCCGCCCGGCCGTTCTCGGACCCCGCCCCGCGCACCGACGCCACGCCGGGCCCGGCCGTCGTCCGCGACGGCAGGCCCGACTACGACAGCCTCGGCCTTCGTCGCGGCTACGTCGCGGGCCAGGGCCCGCGCGCCGCCCGCGCGAAGGGCGGGCCGCAATACGACAGCCTCGGCATGAGGATCGGTGGCGACGCCGCCGCCGCGCCGGTCGAGCAGGAGGCCACCTCCGAGGGCGAGGAGATCGAGGCCGGCGGCGCCATGATGGTGCCCGAGGCCGCGACCAAGGTGGCCGCCTCGGCCGAGCGCTTCGCCGAGGTCAACGGCCGCCGCGTGCGCCTGGCCGTCCGGCGCGCCAACGAGGAGATGCGCGGGCTCGGCGGCCGCGTCTTCAACTACCCCGTCTTCGGGCAAGTGGCCCGGGTCGTCTCGGGCCTGAGCGCCGCGATCGGCGGCCTGTTCCGGGCGATCGCCTCGCGCGCCTTCGCGGACTTCGTCGGCCTCGTCGGCGCCGTCGGGAACGCCGGCGCGCAGGCCGGCCGCGCCATGGCCTCGCTCGGCGGATACATCGTCACGGGCGTCGCCGGGGTGACCGGCGCGGCGCCGTCCCTGACCGGCATGTTCAACGGCATCGCCCGGGCCTTCGCCGACCTGCGGCGCGGCCTGCAGCGCGGGTTCCGGACCCGGTGGGCGCGCGACCTGCGCCGCGCCGCCGACGACGTCTTCGCCACGCTGCGGGGCCTGACCCCGTTCGCGACGGCCGCCTGGCAGATGCTGCAGGGCCTCCTCGTGTCCGCGGCGGCGCAGCTCTCGGCGTTCACCGGGATGCTCCGCGGCCTGCCCGGCGCGCTCACCTCGATCGGGCCCGCCCTCACCGGCGTGCTCGGGACCGTGCGGCTGGGTCTCGGGTCCTGGCTCGTCTGGTTGGTGACCTGGGGCGCCGGGCTGTGGGCGACCGTCAACGGCTCGTGGATGCGGGTTGCCCTCGGGATCGGCTCGTACGTGCCGGTGATCGGCGCGGTCCTGTCCGGCATGCGGGGGATGCTCGACGGGTTCGCGCAGGGCACGCTCGGCTTCGGCATGCGCGTCGCGGAGGGGCTCGCCGGCCCCCTGAGCGCGGACCGCCTGAACGGCATGCTCGCCGGCGGGCGCCAGGCCCTCGACGGCTTCGCCACCGACGCGCGCTCGGCGGGCGACCGCCTGACCGGCGCCGTCCAGGGAATTCGCCCGCAGGTCGAGGCGGGGCTCGGCTCCGTCGTCGAGGGGATGCAGGGCGCGGCGGACCGCGGGCGCGACGCGCTCGGCGGCCTGGCGCGCGGCGCCGCGGATGCGGGGGCGGAGGCGAAGCGCTCGCTGGAGCAGCTGCGCCCCGAGGCGGAGCTGCGGGTCGCCGACGTCGTCGAGGCTATGCGCGGCGCCGTCGGCCGCGGCGGCAACGCCCTCGGGGTGGTGGCCGAGCTCACCGAGCACGCGGCCGACGCGATCGGCCAGCGGCTCGATGCCCTGCGGCCGGAGGTCGAGGGGCGCCTCGGCGCGGTGTCCGACGGGATGCAGGTCGCCGTCGAGCGCGGCCGCGGCACCTTGGACGGCTGGGCCGAGGGCGCGTTCGCCGCCGGGCGCAAGCTCCTCGATGTCCTGAACGAGGCCCGGCCGGAGATCACCGACCGGGTGGACGCGGTCACCGGCGGCGTGCGCGACGCGGTGGAGCGCGGGCGTGACGCCCTCGGCGGCCTGCCGGAGGCGGCGCGGGAGGCCTCGCGCAACCTCGGGCAGCGGCTCGAAGCCCTCAAGCCCGAGGCCGAGCGCGGCGTCGCGGCCGTCACCGGCGCGATGCGCGACGCCTCCGATCGCGGACGGGAGGCCCTGGGTGGCTTGGCGCAGGGCGCCGGCGAGGCCGGGCGCGCCGTGGCGGGCGCCGTCGACCAGGCTCGCCCGCAGGTTCGGGAGCGCGCCGCCGGCGTGGTCGAGGACCTGCGGGGCACCGTGCAGCGCGGGTCCGGCCTGCTCGACTTCCTCCTGCAGAAGGCGAAGGACTTCGCCGAGGGCTTCATGCGGGCCCTCGGGTCCCTGAACACGCGCCAGATCGCGGCGATCGCCTCGACGGCGCTGTACTTCCTGTCGGGGACGTTCAACAGCGCGACGCTCGGCTTCGGCTCGTTCGTCGGCGCGATCCTCACCGGCCTCCTGTTCATCCAGGAGCGCGTCGGCGCCACGAAGGCCGAGATCGCGCGCGGCGGCCCGGTGATCACCCCGTCGAGCTTCGTCGCGGGCGACCTGGCGGGCTCGGTCCGCGGCCAGCTCGGCGTCGTCGTCGGCGGCATCCAGGCGGCGACCCAGCAGGGCCGCGGGCTCCTCGACGGCTTCCTGCGCGGTGTCGCGGCGGCGGCGCGCGGCCTCATGGAGACGCTGTCGCGCCTGAGCCCGGGCGGCACCCTGCTGCGCTTCATCGGCCTGGCGATCGCCCTCTACGGGTTCGCGTTCCGCAGCCTCGAATTCAAGATCATCGGCGTCGCGGTCGCGGCCTTCGCGGGCTCCATGACCGCCGTCGAGCAGCTCACAAAGGCCACCGGCGACCGGCTCAAGGCCAACGGCGGCCTGGCGCAGCCGGCCTCCCTCGCCGTCGACGGCGCGAAGGAGCAGCTCGTCGGCCGCCTCGGCGGGATCCTCGACGCGTCGAAGGAGCGGTTCCGCGGGTACGCGGGCGGCGTCGGCGGCATCCTCGGCACCATCGGCGCCGGGCTGCGCGGGCTCCTGTCGGAGACCTCGATCGTCCTGCCGTTGATCGCCGGGGGCATCGGCTTGGCGCTGCGCTCGCCGGCGCTGCAGGTCGGCAGCGTCGTCGTGCTGCTCTCCGCGCTGCTCGACAAGTACATGAAGACCCTGTCCGGCGGGCGCGAGCAGGCCGCCGCGGCCGAGCGCTCTCGGGGCCCCGACGGCGCCGCCATGGCCACGCCGGCCTCCCTCGTGCAGAAGGCGGCGCTCCCGCTCGCCGCGGTGGCGCTGCCGGCCGCCTTCCCGCTGCTGACCTGGTTCACCCGCGGCATGACCCTGCTCGGGCGCGAGCTCGCGCCGGCGGCGCGGATCTTCAACGGGTTCGGCGCGGCCGTGACCGGGATCTTCACCCGGATCGGCGCCGCGATCGGCAACGCCCTAGGGGTCAACGGCGCGGGCGCCAAGGGCGTGCTCGCGGGCGTCGCCGGCATCGTGATCGCGGTGCTCTACGCCACCGGCGCGCTCGGCGCGATGCAGGCTATGGCCCTGCTCGCGACGACCACGTTCGCCGGCCTGTTCTACATCATCGGCATCGGGACATTCACCTTCACCCTGCTGTCCCAGACCGTGATCTTCGCGGTCCGGGCCATGGGGCTCGCTGTGTTCCTGATGTCGGCCCTGGCCGCCGTCGCGAACGGGGTGTTCGCCGCGATCCGGGCCGGCTTCATCGCCTTCCGCACCTTCATGCTGGTGACCGCGGCGCTGACCCCGCTCCAGTTCGCCCTCGCCATGGGCGGCATCGTGGTCCTGGCCGCGGCCGCCTTCGGGGCGATCCTCTACTTCTTCCCTGAGACCCGGAAGGCGTTCGCCGGCCTGTGCCGGGCGATGGTCTCGGCCTTCGGGGTCGCGGTCGACGCCCTGCGGGCGACCTGGGGCTTCTTCATCGACGTGTTCTCCGACGAGGACGGGGCCACGATCGGTTTCTTCCGCGCCATCGGCATGATGGGGCGCAAGTTTTGGGACGACTTCCTCAACATCGGCATCGCGGTCTGGAACAAGCTCAAGTCGTTCTTCGGCCTGCCCGAGACCGCCTACATCAACCGGGCGCAGGAGGCCTACGACGAGGAGGTCAAGAAGCGCCTCGGGCAGTCGAAGGAGGACTATCAGGGGATCCGGCAGCGCCAGGTCGACCGGATCGCCCGGCTGCGCGCCGAGGGCAAGCTCGCGCCCGAGGACCCGAACAACCCGGACCTGCCGGCCCCGGCCGAGATGGCCCGCCGCCGCGCGGCGCGCGCCGCCCTGGCCCGTGCCGAGGCATCGGGCAAGACCGGCGAGGAGGCGGCCGCCGCCGCCAACGCCGAGCTCGCCGCCAAGAAGGCCGAGGAGGACAAGAAGGCCGCCGAGGAGAAGGAGGGAGGCTTCGACGGCTTCCTGCGCCAGACCGGCAAGTCGCTCTCCGACCGCTGGGGCGCGACCGCGAAGGACGCGAAGGGCCAGGACCGCGGCTTCCTGGACCGCAGCATGGAGCTGCTCGGGCTCGGCGGCGGCGGCAAGGACGGCAAGGGCGGCCTGCTCGACAGCCTGTTCGGCGCGTTCAAGGCGCCGTCCAAGGAGGAGATGGACAAGTACGCCGCGCAGCTGCGCGCGCAGGGCCTGGGCGAGGCCGACGTCAAGAAGAAGGTCAAGGAGAAGTTCGGCGACGGCAAGGGCTTCCTCGGCGGGCTCCTCGACGCCCTGAAGGGCAACGAGGCCGAGGCCAAGGTCGAGGTCCCTGAGGTCCCGGATTTCAACGCCAAGATCAAAGGCCTGCTCCAGCCCGCCGTCGCGGAGGAGGAGGAGGACCCGAGCGAGCGTCCCGGGATCTGGGGCGAGCTCCACCGCGCAAGCAAGGGGCTGTCAGGGGCCTCGGCCGGCGGCCGCGAGGACGACCTCGTGATCGGCGCCAGCGGCCTGTCCGGCTACCTCCCCGGCGGGCGAGACCCCGAGCCGCCGCGCAAGCGCGAGCGCCGCGCGGGCCTCGACGTGCGCGGGATGCTGGGGGGCCTCGACCAGGGCCTGTCCGGGCAGTCCGACTTCGCCGGCGGGGTGCCGGAGCCGATCATCCTCGACGCGCAGCAGCGCGAGGCGGCCCGGCGCCGGCGCGAGCGCGGCGGCGAGGGCGAGGACGCCCGCAAGGACGTGAGGCGCGTCGGGCTCGTGATCCAGCCCGGCGACGACGGCCTCTACGGCCGCCAGGAGGGGATCGACAGGATCGTGAAGCAGCTCACCGACGTGGGGATGCGTGTGAAGACCGACATCGCGAGGGACGCCTGATGAGCGCGCTCACCGACACCGACCTGCGCATCGTCGGCATGCGCATCCCCTCGGGCGCCATGCGGGGCCTGAAGGGGGAGCTGGCGCCGATCGACAACGGCCCGATCGTCGAGATGGACGACTTCTCCCTGCGCGACCAGACCTCGCCGGCGGGCCGGAAGTTCGAGGGGACGATCACCTCGGAGGACGTCCACATGCCCCCGGTGTTCGGGCTGTGGAAGGGCTCGATCCTGACGATCGACTTCCCGCTCATCATCGAGGAGCCGGTCGAGATCGCGCAGATCCGGCCGGCCGCGCCGGGGTCGCTCTTCTACATCGACGAGGCCGACGCGATGGAAGTCCCTGCGCCGGACGCCCCGAATCGGGGAAATTATCCGGAGGCGGCTTTCCGCTGCTACCGGCCCCGGATGACGATGATGCTCATGGAGCCGTGGAAGCTCTCCTTCGACGAATGGGGCGCCACGGTCGGCGTCACCATGAAGCTCAGGGAGGTCTGACGTGGACCCCTGGGCCCTCACGTTCTGCATCGCCCTCCTCGACCGGGAGGACACCCCCTTCGACCCGGTCGCGCACAAGCGCCGCGACATCGGGATCAAGAGCGTGTCCGTCCGCGAGGAGGAGGGCGTCGACACGCACGTCTGCACGATCGCCACCTCCGGGATCCAGCCGGCCGACATCGCGGGCCGGCGCTGGGCGTGGCTCTCCTTCGTCCTGCGCGACGGCACGGCGGCGCCGATCGCCCGGATGAAGCGCCGGCCCGCGGCGCCGGCCGAGGCGCAGGGCGAGGTCCAGCTGGAGTTCGACGTGCTCCCTTCCGACTGGATGGCGCGGCGCGACGTGACGCTCGCCCCCCTCAAGGTGCTGCCCTGGTTCGACCCGATCCTCGTCTCGTCCGAGCGCCTGAACGACCCTGTCGAGATCCTCGACGGCCACCGGCGCGTGGTCCACTTCGACCGCGTCACCGGCGCGTGCACGACCCCCGAGCTCCTCGGCGTCGGCCTGCCGGTGAAGGCGGTGCCGAAGCGCAGCCGGGTCGGCTGGCGCAACGGCGGCGGCGTGAAGATCCGGCGCTCGAAGCAGCCGCTGGCGGGCGTCCAGGTCGAGCTGTCGATGGCCTGGCAGCAGGCCGACGACGGCTTCATCGACATGACCCCGGCGCTGAAGGCGGCCTTCGGACAGGGCGCCATCGGCGACCGGACCGCCTCCGGGCCCTCGCCCTCGAAGCTGGTGCCGCGCAACGTCGTCTCCACCCTCACGCCGGACGCGTTCGAGAGCTCGTTCCCGGAGCGCGGCTCGGGCGTCGGCGGGGCCTCCGGCTACACGATTTTGGCGGCGCGGTGCGTGGCGATGGAGCCGCCGCCCGGCGCCCCCACGCGGACCGGCGCCCTCAGGGGGCAGAAGGCGCGCTACGACTTCACCAGGGACACCCAGCTCAAGGACCCGATCGGGCTCGGGTTCGACGTCGCCTACTTCGATGCCTCGCTCGCGGTGCAGTACAGCCTGCGCCAGCGGCGTGAGGAGTACGCCAACTTCTTCATCGCCAACCGCAACGTCGCCTACCAGGACGGCGCGATCGAGAAGCTCACGCTGCGGTGCGAGGACGGCACCGTCGACACCAGCACGGCGCCCTACCTGCCGAACCAGAACGTCGCCCTCGGGGACGTGCGCCGGGTCGGGATCTACCTGTGGATCGCCCGCCGCGCCCACGTCACCCGCGGCAGCTTCAGCGAGGACCTCTACGCCGCCGACGGCACCCTGCAGTGGGAGCAGCTCCTCACCAATGGCTCGCCCGCCGGCACCGCGAATCTCGCCACGTGGTTCGGCTCGCGCCGCGGCGAGGCGACCTGCGTGGCCGCGGCGCACAAGGGGATCAAGAAGCTCTCGCTGACCCAGCGCTGCATCCAGGCGAGCTTCACCATGCTCCTGGAGGATTGGATCGAGGCCTCGACGCGCTGGACCGTGCAGCTCGACGGCGTCGACCACCCCCTCATCAAGGACGGGCGGTTCTTCGGGAAGGTGATCGGCGTCGAGATCGCGAAGGGCGGGCCGACCGACTTCGCGAAGGTCATCGTCACTGCCGAGGGCTGCGACGGCGGCGGGGTCGCAGGGCCCGACCAGCAGCACGGCGTGAACCCGTCGGGCGAGCTCTGGGACGGGATCACCCTGTCGTCGGCGATCGGCCAGCCCTACCCGGCGACCCCGGTCCCCGGCGGGGTCATCGTCGTCGAGAACGCCCCGCAGGAGCAGGTCGCCTACGTTCAGGCCAACGACTTCACCGGGGAGTTCCCGCGCAACGACAAGACGAAGAACGACCCGAAGCACCTGCTCGCGCAGGTCAAGACCAAGCTGAAGCAGTATTACACGCCCATCAACGGGCAGCCCACGCTCCGCGTCGACTACGGGCTCGCGGCCTCGGCGTGGAGCGGACCGGCGCAAGTCGCCTACCAGGAGTTCTGAGATGCAGGCGAATGCGCAGGAGCTCGCCCGCCTGATGCGGCGGATGATGGCGAGCCAGGATCGGGACGCGGGCTCCAACACCGTCCCGCAGACCCTCGGCAACCAGGCGATCCCCTACAGCGACAGCGCCGACGGCGAGGTATCGGGCCGGATCGAGCAGGGGCGCAGCGACACCTACGCCGATCGCGACGACCGGGGGCCGGCCTATCGCGGCGCGCCCAACGACATGGCCTGGCGCGACCAGAACCGGCTCTCGATGGGCGGGTACCGCGAGCGCGTCGAGTTCGCGCCCGCGGACAAGGACGGCGCCATCGTGACGCTCGACCCGGGCCGCGCCGCGACCTGGTGGATCGACTGCGCCGGATCGGTCACGATCCAGATCGCGGATGCCGAGCCCGTCCAGGGCGTCGATGAGTACGCGCCGGCCGCGCAGCAGGCCGAGCTAATCACGATCTTCGTGGTGCGGAACAAGGACAAGAGCATCACCTGGCCGAGCGATTGGAAGTGGAGCGTGGAGGTCCGCGGCGGAGCGATCGGATCCGACAATCCTTTCGCGGCCGCGTCGGCCGACGCGCAGATCGACGCCTTCACGGTCGTGAGGATCCCGAACCGCGGGACCTTCGCCTTCGTCTCGGGCCGGAAGTTCGCCTGAGATGTTCGCCCGCCACCTCCTCATGACGACGACCTCGATCCCAACCGGGCCGCAGTGGCAGGTCTCCGACGTCGGGCTCTACAGCCCCTCGACGCTCTATGAGCTGGATCGGGCGAACCGGATCTATTACCGCACCACCGGCAGCCGGCCGACCTATGCGACGGCCGGCACCGTCGGCACGGACGGCAAGATCCTCGTCGTGAACACGCCCTCCGGCGGGACCCGGCGGATCAGCCTGTTCGCGACCGACAAGACGGGCCCGATCGGTGCACCGCTCGCGAACTACGCCCCTCCGACCGGGACGCTGTGGAAGTTCTACGGTCGCGCCGCCCTGGTCTCGGCCCCCTCCGGATCGGCCTTCAACGGCAACCTGTCCTACGCCCTGACGCACGTGGACATCGCCACCGGGACCCGGTACCCGATGGGATCGATCCAGACCTATGGCCTCGGGGATCCGGGGGCGCTCAACACCGGCGACGACTGCCTCGCGCTGACGGGCTCGTTCCGGGGCACGTTCCTCGGGTACAAGCAGGGCTCGTCGAACGAGTGGGCGCAGACCCTCCAGGGCAATGGCCCCCGCGCGTCCAGGGCGTATGTCCCGCGCCAGGTCTACGACGAGGCCGGCGTCGCGGCCTTCTGGCGGATGAGGGCCGATGCGACGCCCGAGAGGGTCCACCTCCTGCCGTGGAGGCGGCCGCTGACGGCCGACACCCGCGTGCGCGCCTACAGCCTGCAGATCCAGTACGAGACCGTCGGCAGCTCCAACCTCATGCAGTCCGCGAACCGGCGCGGGCGGCTCTACTGCGGGGCGTACCTGACCGTGCACGAGATCGAGCTCGGCCCCTCAACCGGATCCGGGACGCTCGGGGGACAGGCCGTCACGAAGCACCGCATGACCGTGCACCTCACCAAGCTGGAGGGGTTCATCGTCATCGACAAGTCCAGCGTCCGCTTCATCGCCACGGCGCAGGCCTCGGACGACACGGGCTACGACGTCGCCCAGTACGTCAACGCCGATGGGTCGCCGTCGAGCGAGTTCGTCATGGATGGGTACGGCTATTGGTCCTACATCCAGCCCCAGCTCGTCATGGCGGGCGCGACGCCGATCAAGGTAACGGTCAACAACCTCCTCACCGCCCCCTACGACGCCAGGGGCGGGTTGGCGCTGACCTCCTGGAACGTCCTCGATCTCGCCGGCACGTTCGTGCGGACCGGCAGCTTCCCGCCGAACTACGTCCAGAGCGGGGGCGGCTACAGCTACAGCGTGATCCTGCTGGCCTCGGCCGACCTACTGATGAGCCCGATCCTGGAGTACGGAACCGGGTGGGGCAGCTTCGACCTCGGCACCACCTGGGTCAGCCTCACCGGCTGGGGCCCGCGAGGATCGACGAAGCCGACGGCGCCCCGGCCGCCGGACCTCCCCGCGGAGAACACCGACCTGCAGGGCTCCGCGCAGCCCGAGTTCTACACCTAGCCGTCGGCCGGGAGGCGCGCCGCGAGCGCGGCCTCGAAGGCCGCGGGGAAGGCGGCGATCGCGGCATTGGCCACGATGTCGTAGAATGGGAAGGGCGGCCGGTCGTAGTGCAGCTCGTGCACGATCAGCGCCAGGATCTCGGTGTGGCCGCCCGGGTTGTGGCGGACGAGCGCCGGCGGCTCATCGAGCTTGAGGTGCACCCAGACCGCCCCGTTCGCGACTTCATCGTCGACGAAGTCCCTCGGCAAATTCCCGTATGCGTCGAGCCGCGCGTCGGGCCCCGGCACGAGCGGGCCCTCGGCGGTCGTGGCGTAGTCGCCCGGGCCGCGGGTGCCGCCGAGGATCTGATACTGCATGTACTGCGCTTGGATCGGCATCACCGATACCAAGGCTTCCAAGCCGTGGGGAGCATCGGGATTTCCGCTGGCCGGTAGCATGCCGATGCCCGCGAGCGTGAACGGCGTCGGCCGGTCGATGAACGCCGGCATCGCGGTGACCGCCGCGATCCGGGCGGCCCGGGCGGTCGCGTTCACGGCGTCGATCAGGGCAGGCCCGACGACCCGCTCCACCACCGCGTCCGCCTGCGCCTCGTAGGCCGAGACGTCGAATTCGATCTCGATCTTCATGGGGGGAGCGTCAGGCCAGCCCGTGCACCCGGCAACCCATATGAGTGCACCTCGCGTCGCCGTGCACTCAACACGAGTTCTCTGCACTCACGTTGTTCAGAAATCTGTGACAGTGTCGTTGTGGCTTGCGTGACCCGGTCACATGCTGTGGGCATGACCATCGCGATCCCCACAGATTTGGAATACCTTCCCGTCCACCGGTATGCCCGGTCGCCGAGACAGCAGACCGCATTCGAGCGCCGCGAGGCCGCCCGGAGGAAGGCCGAGCAACGGGAGCGCCAGCGTGACGCCGGCGTCCCGGATCCGACCGCCATCGAGCGCGCGTTGGTGGACGCCCTGAGGCTGTTCATGTGCGACCCCAAGATCGCCACCTCTCGGCGGATCGATCCCGTCGAGCTCCTCCGCTACGCCCGGGACCTCGCGATGTCCCGGGCGCATTCCGCCCATGAAGCAGACCCGTCGAAGCCGAAATACGAGAAAGCCGCCGTCGTCGAGGCGATCCGGAAGCGGGTTCTGACGCCCCCGAAAGCGTCGCGTGCGGCACCATGAGGGCCGCGTTGCAGAGTTCGACTTCCGCGTTGCAAACCCTAGGAGTAACGGGGGGAGAAGATGTCTCTGCCCAAAAGTCGACTTCCCGCTGTCACGCGTTAACCCGCGGCCAGGGATGAATGCTGAAACGCGAATTCGGCCACTTGCGGCGGGACGTCGGCCAGGCACATCTTGGGGGCACACGAGATCCCCCGGAGGCCCCCATGCAGAACCACGCAGCGCACATCAGCACGGACGTCGCCATGCGCGGGGCCACCATCTACAGCGCCTTGCAGCTGTCGATTGCCAACGTCCGCGAACAGGAAGCCCGCCGCCGCCGGGATGGGGTCTACGCGGTCGCCGATCTCCAGATCCGGTTGGAGGAAAGCCGGGCGATCGAGGCCGAGGCGATCGACGCGGCCGCCGCCTTGGACGCCGAGAACACCCGCTTGCGCCGGGAGCTGGCCGCGGCGAAGGCTCAGATCGCAGGGTTGAAGAGCGAGGCCGTCGCCTACGCCCAGATGGCCGGCCTGATCTAAGGGGGCGCCTCCAACGAGAAAGGGCCGCCGGAGGGGATCCGGCGGCCCTTTGCGTTTCGCGGATGGTGCCCTCAGCGGGCGTAGGCGGCCCCGAGATCAACGTCGTCCAGATCGGCGAAAGGGCGCTTCTCCGGGCGGGCCTCCGGCTCGGCGGGCGCCGGGGAGACGCCCGCCGCGATCGCCGTCTTCTCGGCCCGGAAGCTCGCGCGGGCCGCGGCGAGAGCCGCATCCAGATCGGGAGCCTTCGGGCACGGGGGGACGCCGGGGATCATGTCGGCCTCGCCGCGGGCGTTCAGGTGGCGCTCGATCGCCGTGGGGCTCGCGATCGCCAGGCGCATGCGGGCGACCGGCTCCAGGCCCTCCAGCCACTGCATCGTCTCGGGCGGGAGGGGCCGCTGCGCGTGCAGCGTCGTGACCCGCATCACCCCGTCCTCGCGCAGGCCTGCCCCGGCGTACCGGCGGACGAGCGCGGGCAGCGACAGGTCCTGCAGCCGAGGGGCGGGTGCCGGTGCGCTGTAGGCCGGGCCGTCGTTGCGGGTCCGCGCGCTGTCGGCGGCGGCGACCTGCGCGGCGAGCTGGCTCGGGCTCGCCGGCCGCTGCGGGAGGACGGCGCCGAGGAAGCGGCCGACGCCGGTGGCCGCGCCGATCGCGGCGCCGCCGGCGGTGCGTGCGAGCGCCATGCCGGGCTTGCCGACGGCGAAGTCGAGCCCCTTGCCGACGCCCTCGTTCACGGCCTTCGCGGCGTGCCAAGCGGAGCGGGCATCCCCGGCGAGCAGGTCGCCGGCCTCGTCGGCGATGCCGAGCAGCTTGCGCACGAAGCGAGCGATCGCCCGCGCCAGGGCCATCAGGAATTCCGCGAGGCGGCGGGCCGCCTCCATCCTCGCAAAGATCTTCGCCATCGTCCGTCCCCGTGTCCGTGTGGTGGGGGCCGGGTCCCGCCCGGCCATGGCAGAATTCAAGCGCGTGCCTTTGCAAGCTGCAAAGTCGCCTAGAGCGCGAGGGTCGGCTCCGGGGCGGTTTCGGGCTCCCCGAAGAGCGCGGCTCTGAGCGAATCGGTCAGCTGGCGCCTGTGCTGATGAAGGAGCGCCAGGGCGTGCGCGGTTGCGCCCTGATCGAGCGAAGCGCGCTCGGAAAGGGCGTGGCCCGTCCAGCAAGTGGATTGGCTCCAGCCTGCCGAATTGCGGTCGGATGCCCAATCGAGGTCTAAGGCGGAGAGGTGCCGGCAGGCCTCCAGCGCCGCCACCTGGACCGCGGGATCCGCGGCTCGCTCGTGCCAGTGAGGTAGCGACGGCGCGTTCAGGCGGGAGGTCGCGCGGGTGGCGTTGCCCCGGGCGGTCGTGACGAGCCGCGCGGCCTGCTCGCAGTCCCACTCGCGCCAGGCGTCGCTCGCGAGGAGCGCCTCCGCATCGGAGAGCTGCCGCCGCAGCTGCCAGGCGTGGGAGCGCACGACCTCCTCAAGATCCCTGCGAATCGGTATCGCGCGCGAGGCGCACCGGGCGACCTCGGCGGCGACGCGTTCCTCCTCGCGCCGCGCCCGCTCGGCCTGCTCGGCCGCCACCGCGGTGAGGGCTGCCTCCACGGCCTGGCGCGCCGGCTCGGCCGGGGCAGGCTCGGGGAGACGCCAGAAGCAGGGCACGAGCTCCTGGCTGGCGAGCCTCGTCCACGAATAGCCGCAGGCTTCCAACTGTGGCTTCGCGCGCTTCCACGCCACGGAGAACTCCGAGGGGTCTCCCTCGCCCGTCCACAACTGCATCGTGTGCCCGTAGCGGCGCCCAAGGCCGCGATCGGTCCACGCCAGGCCGAGGTCGAGAGGGGGCTCGGTATAGGGAATGGCCATGATCGGCGCCTCGTATTGCGAGTGGATTTTGACAGTAGATCTATTACCGATCCATCTCCCTTGGAAAAACGCCAAAGAGTTTGGCGTTTTTTTCGAGGTGACGGAGGCTACAAATTGGAGCTTGCCATATTGCAAATCTGAAACTCAAGGCCATACTTCATGGCACCTCGCCGAGGTGGCGATGGAGGTCCCCGTGCCCAAGGAACGTCTTGAGGAAGCGCGCCCACGTGCGCGCGTAGTCTCTACTGAGGAGGTCGTCGCCAGGATCCGTGACGGCGTCCGTGCGGCCGGGTCGCAGGTCGCTTACGCCCGTCGCCACGGCGTGAGCGAGGCCGATCTGTCGAACGCATTGCGCGGTCACCGCCCCCCGACGTCGGGGTTGATGGCGAGCGTGGGGGCACGCCGCGCCCTCATCATCGAGGAGCGCGCCTGTGGCTGAGACCGCTACCGCTCCATCGTTTCCGGCCACGTTCGACGCGGCCGTCATCACGGGCGGGTATCAGTCGGAGACGTGCTGGAACGCGTACGTAAATAGAGACACGCTCTGCGTGTGGGAGACTGATGATTGGCTCCCTCGTGGGAAGATCGTCGAGCGCTACTCCGATTGGATGCGAGCGCGCTTCACGAAGTACAAGGGCACCCCTGACCAACCGAGGACGTGGGGTGATGCGGGAAATCTCATCCATCATGCCCTGCGACTAGGCATCGTTGAGGAGCAAGCCGGGCCAGACGGTGAGCGGGGCTGGCGACTGCTTCATCGCGAGCTGCGCTGGATTGTGGAGGGGACCGGGTACAGGAAGCAGGCCGTCCAGGTGCGTGGCCTGCCCCCGGCCGCGCAGGCCGCCCGGTACCGGAAGGAGGAGGCGAACGCGAAGCGGCTAGCCACGCTCGCTCGGAACGCCCGCGCGAAAGCGTCGAAAGAGATCGACGCGCTCGTCGAGAGGATCCTGCGGGAGGACCCTGACGCCGTCGTGCCGCAGCGGTGGGAGAGGTGTGGGTGTCTCCCGGATCAGGCGATCGGCAAGCGGCTTGATGCCTACGCCGGCGTCGTCCGTGAGGCGCACCATACGGCCGATCTCGACCCCGCCGCGCTCAAGGCCTGGATCCGCGAACTCAATCTAGAGCGGATCCTGGCGAGGGGTCGCCCGGAGAAGCGAGCGAGAGCCCGGGCCGCCGAGCCGCGGCACGCCGAGATCCCCACCGACGACGCCAACGCGCTGGAGGCCCTGCTGTGAGCCGTCACCCGAAGCCGAATAGCGTGCTGTGCCGCGATGGCACCGGCCTCCGCGTGGAGCGCCTGGACGGCGCCTTGGCCGTCTACGCGCTTGCGAGGGACGGCCTTCGCCGGGAAGCGGGCCTCGATGCGTACGAATCGGTCGGCGGCGAAATCGGGCTGGAAGCCCGGCACGTCGGCGTCCCGGTCGATGTCGTGCGCGCGTACGTCCGCGCGCACCACGGCGTCGCGGCGATCCATCCCTTCGCCCTGGCGCTCCTCCGGGGCGAGGCGCCCCCGACCCCCGCGGCAGTCCAGGGCGGCGGGGAGGCCGCCCTCGGCCGCCCTTTTCACCCCCGGTGGCCGAGCCTGCCGCCCCCGCGGTCCCTACAGGGCCGCGCCGGGTTCTGGACGCCCTGGCTGAGGCCGTGATCGCGGCCCGCGAGATGGCCGCCGAGGCGCGTCGGACCCCCGAATTCAAAGGCCGCCTCGCCGCCGAGGAGGAGACCCGGTACTGGGGCCGGCTCGCCTCGTCCTGCGCCGGAGATGCGGCACGCCTCGTGCTCGTGACGCAGCCGCGATGGCAGGGCCATCCACTCCTCGATGAGGCGATCCGCCTGCGGGAGGAGCTCCAGGGGATCTTCGAGCGCGCTCACGCCCGGCACCGGGAGCTCAAGCGCCAGGCGATCCGGATCAGCTGACACCCCGGGTGCGACAAATTCGCCCCTGGAATCTCACCGTCTCAGTCCCTACTATTAGGGACCGGTTGGCGCTGCCGACCGATTCGCGGGAAACCCGACATGTCTCAGAAATCCAACTTCGATCGCGCCTCCATCCTCAGGGCCGCCTGGACCGCCGCGCGCGCCGCCGCGGCCGCCGCCGGCGAGGGCGTTCGCGCCCACATCGGCGCCGCGATGAAGGCCGCGTGGGGTGCCGCAAAGGCGGCAGCGATGACCCCGCAGCAGGCTCAGCTTCAGCAGGCGAACGCCGGCGCGGCGCGGATCGAGGCGCTTCACGCCCGGATCCGCGAGCTCGCAGGGGCCCCGAAGCTCGACTTGGAGGAGCTTGCGCCGCTCTTCGCGCAGATGCCCGGCGTGACGCACTGCGTCCCCGAGCCCCGTAGCAGCGACCGCCTTTCGATCACGGCGACCGGCACGCGCTGCGGCACCCTGGACCGCCCCTACACGATCCCGTTCCTGATGGACGCCTTCGCCATCCCGGCGATCCCGCGGGTGAACGAGTCCCTCGACGACGCGATCGAGCGCAACGACAAGAGGAAGGCCAAGCGCGCCGCCGAAATCGAGCGGGACGGCTTCGACCGTGCCGTGGATCGCACGATCATAAAGGGGCCCTACAGGGCGGAGGTAGTGCCCGCCGGTGGCGGTGAGATCGCCGTCGTCGTCTTCGCCGATCTCGCGGACGGAACGGAGAAGCACCTGGGCGCGGTCGTCATGGATCCTCTGCCGACGCGGCGCGAGGTCATCGACTTCGCGCTCGGGAAGCTCGGCTACTACAGCACGATCGACATGGATGCGGACGACGGTTCGGAGATCTCGACTGCGAAGTTGGCCGACCTGGAGAGCAGGCTGGCTCGCCGCTGAGGCGCCCCGGACCGGGTCCGACCCCCGGCCATCTTCACCAAAACCCCTCGCTCGAAGGACCCGCACCGTGAACGCTCACACCAGCACCGCGCCCATCGCCAGCCTGGGCCCCCATGCTCTCGTCAACGCCATCCTCGAAGAGCTGATCGACGCCTGCCCCCCAGTACCCGAGACGCGGCCGAGGCTCGGTGACGTCGCGCGGTGGTCCGATATCGTCGGGAAGGATGCCGCTAGGTTGCGCGCCTTGCACGACCGGGCTGCCGCCGGCGAGGAGCTCTCCCGCGAGATCACGGCCGTCGAGGGGCAGCTCTCCGACGCCCGCGCGCTGCTGGCCGGATACGTCGAGATCCAGGCGCTGGGGGGCCTGGACGGCAGGCCCTATAGGCTCGTCCCCGCGTGGATCTCGCCGCGGATCGCGGTCTACCGCAAGGGGGGCGAGGGCGATGAGACGCTCGCCTTCCGCTACCCGAGAGGGCTCGACCGAACGGCGGTCCTCGCGCTGATCGACGCCTATGAGGCCGGATGCGCCGACGGCCGCCGGGCCGCCTCGGAGGGGAGGTGAGCGTGGATCAGGAAACCCTGGACCAAGCCGGTCGCCTCCTGCTCGGCAACGACTGGAAATTGCCGATGGCGACGCTGTTGGGGCCCTATCACCCCGAGGGCGCCCGAGAGCGCCTGGACCCGCGCCTCGTCCGTCGATGGGCCGCCGGGGATCGCCCGATCCCGCCGTGGGTCGCCCCGGCCCTCGGGGCCCTCCTGCGGGAGCGGGCCAAGGAGCTCGCCCGTGACGCCAAGCTCGCCGCAGCCCTTTCGGAACGCCTGAGGCATGGAGGCCCACGTGCAACAACATGATGACGCCACCCTTCGCCGGGCAATCGAGCGAGCCCCGAGCTTCGAGGAAGCCGCGTCCGTCCTCGGAATGTCGAAGACGTGGACGAGGCGGCAGGCCGAGCGCCTCGGTGTCCGGACGCAGTTCCGCTACGGCGTGGAGCGCCTCCCTGACGACGCTCGGCTGAAAAGGATGCTGGCGGATGCGGGGCGCGGGCGTGGCATGGCGGAGCTTGCCCGCCGGCTCGGGGTCACGGAGGCGCTGATACTGGAGGAGGGCGAACGCCTCGGCGTGGATCCCCGCCGACAGACGCGCGCCGGCCTGCCGGATGATGCCACGCTCAAGCGCGAGTTGGAGACGTGCGCGCGGTTCACGGACCTGGCTCGGCGGTATGCAGTCGCCCCGCACACGATCCGGAACCAGGCCAAGCGCCTCGGCGTGCCGAGCCCGACCAAGCGTGCGAGGGGGTGATGGAGCAATCGAGCATCTTCGACCTGCTCGGCGATCCCGGGCCGCAGAGCCGCCCGGCGGACTGGAAAGCTCGCGCCCTCGCCGAGGGGACCGGGCGTGTCTACCGCCCGTCCGGCCTCTACCCGCACGAGCTCCTCGCATCGATCCCGGGCGGCGCATATCCGGGCCCATCCCCGAGGACGCTCGCCCGCGAGGCTAAAGAGCGCGAGGCCGCTAGCCCTCGTCCAGCCCCTCGCAGATCACCGCCCCGTAAGTCGACCCGTCGGGGCAGTCCCCCAGCCGGGCTCGTCTGAACCGCGGCCGGACGCAGCAGGACCAGTAGCCCGCATCCACCGGCGGTCGGGGGTCACCCGGCCGCCGGTTCGCGTTCGCCTCGGCCGCGCGGCGTTCCGCCTCGGCGAGGGTGATCGCGATCGCCATGCGCCCGCAGGTCTTGCAGGTCACCGCGCCCGGCGGGGGCTCCGAATAGGAGTAGCCGGACCGCACGGTCAGGCCGCCTCGGCCAGGGCCGCCGCCACCGCGGGGCCTGCCTCGCGGCGGCCTGCCTCGGCGAGCAGCTCTCCGATCTCCGCCAGGGTCACTGGCCGGAAGCCCCAGACGTCCACGCCGACGTCGCAGGCACGGGGAGTCGCGGGGATGGCCCCGTGCGAGTGACCGAACAAGTGAACTCGCCCCCGGTGGCTCTCCGGCCAAGCCAAGTGGGCGTAGTGCGACAGCCAGAGCGCGGCTGGCTCCGGCATCCCGCGGTCTTGGATAGATATCCTCAAGACGTCGTGGATCCCTCCCTCCCACGCCAAGCGATCACCGCGCGCCTCGTGGTTCCCGCGGATCAAAGTGCGATGGCCGTTCAAGCGATCGAATATCGACTTGGCATGCTTTTGAGAGCATCCGTACGCGAAGTCCCCCAAGTGAAAAACTCGATCATCCTTGCGGATGCGATTGTTCCAGGACGATATCATGCATTCGTCCATCTCCTCAGGAGACGAGAACGACCGTGGTCTTCCCATGCGCTCGGACAGCATGCCCGCATGGCCGAAGTGTGTGTCGGATGTGAAATATGTCGCCATGGGGAAACCCCCCTCGAACAGGAGAACGCTGGCCGCACGGGGGATCCCCGGCGGCGGGTGGCTGGCTCAGGCCAGGCGGCGTTTCCGTTTGAGGGTCATGGCAGGCGGCTCCCGATCTCGACGCAGGATCCGCGATCCGAGGGGAGCCGGCAAGGGCCGATTGGGGGCTTGGTTAGGGTTTCCCTGGCCGGCGGATACAACGGGGCGGAGGTCCCCGCGTTGTATCCCCGTTGTATCCCGCCCTTTCGGGGGTGACGCGAGGTTGTTGAGGAAACCCCTGCAAGCGCCTGTAACAACAAGAGAAAAGGAGTGGAGCGGGCGATCGGGATCGAACCGACGACATTCAGCTTGGGAAGCTGACGTTCTACCACTGAACTACGCCCGCAGCGGGGTCCGTCATACGGGCTCGCCCCGGCGCTGTCCACCCCGAAATGGCGACGCTCTAGCGGGGGGCCTGGGCGGCGGTCGGGTCGCCGCCGCCGGCGCCGAAGAGCTTGCGCAGGAAGCCCGGGGCGATCGCCGAGAGCGGGTTGACGCTGATGTTGGGGGCGCTCATCGCGCCGGCGACCCGGAAGTTGATCGCGAACAGGCCCTCGTTGTGGCCGCCGCCCAGGATCGGGCCGAAGATCGGCACCTGGGACACCACGTTGTTGAGGCCGTAGAGCGGCACGAAGGTGCCGGCGATGTCGGTGCGGTCCTTGGCGGTGTCGATCCAGCCGCCGAGGGTGAAGCCCATCGCCGGGCCGGAGATCGCGGCCTCCGCGAAGGCGACGCGGGTGCCGTTGCGCTGGAAGGCGGCGCGCAGCCGGTCGAAGCCGACGTCGTTGGCGTCGCTGCGCCGGTCGGCGCCCTCCTCGCCCTGGGCCATGATCCGGCCGAGCGCCGGCTCGTTGCGCAGGGCGAAGGAGCGGATCTGGACGAGGCCCGATTGCGGCCCGTCGTTCAGGCCCATCTGCAGCGACAGGAAGCCGCCCTGCATGCGCTTGTAGATGTCGAGGAAGCGCAGCGCCGCGCCGGCGTCGCTGGTCTCGGCGTTGAGCACCGGCGGGCCGGAGCGGTCGGCCTTCGCCACCTCGAGGCTCACCCCGGCCGAGCGCAGGCGACCCTGGATCCGCGCCTGGCGCAGGTCGTCGCCGCGCAGCGACAGCTTCAGGCTGGCGTTGGTCAGGGCCTCGTCGTTGAATCCGGTGAGGATCGCGAAGCTGAGGTCGGCCTCGACGTCGCGGGAATTGGCGTCCCGCCCGCCCTTGCGCGGCGGCGCCGTCATGGCGCGCAGGAACGGCCGGGCATCGGCGACGCCGCCCTTGGCGGTGATCCGGTAGCCGTTGCCGCTGCGCTCGACCTGGGCGCGGATGTCGTCGCCCGGCGAGAGCTTGAGGCTCGTGAGGTCGGCCCGCTCGAACCCGCCCTCGCCGTTCAGGAAGGCGCTGCCGCGCAGCTGGACCTGGCCGGATTCGAGCACGATGTCGCGCAGCTCGCTGCCCTGCGGGGTCTCGGTGAGGGCGAGGGTCAAGCGGCCGGGACGGCCGGCGGCCTTGGTCCAGCCCGGCACGAGCCCGTCGACGCTCGCCCGGGCGAGATCGGCTTCGATCCGGACCGGATTCTTGCCCGGACGGCCGAACGGCACGACGACGCGGGCACTGATCGGCCCGGCGAGCTGGGGCGCCGTCGGCAGGCCCTTGCGGGCGCGGGTCGCGTCGTCGAGGGCGAGCGTCACCACCGCCTCGCCGGGGGCGCCGGCCTTGGCCTGGTGCAGGTCGACGGTGAGCGGCGCCCCGGCGAGGCGCCCGTCGCCCTTCAGGCTGAAGCCGTTCCGGTCGTAGGCGAGCGCGAAGCGGCCGTTCTCGAGCCGCTCCTTGCCGACGATGCGGTCGGCGACGATGTCGGTGAGGCTGCCGCTCAGCGTCACCGGCAGGTCGGCGATGTCGGGTACCGCCTCGAGGGAGAGCGGGAAGTCGACGCGCAGGTCGGCCTGGCCGCGCAAGGACGCGGGGTCGATCTCGGCGCCGGCGAGCGAGCGGAAGAGCCTGGTCTGGAGCAGCGAGGCGAGCGCGTCGGCGCCACCCGTCAGGCGCAGCCCGATCTGGGCCGAGACGTCGTGGGGCACCGCGTCCTTGATGACGAAGGAGCCGTCCTGGAGGGCGAGCGCGCGCCCGTCCGGCATCCGGATCTCCGCGGTGGCGCCGCGGATCGTGGTGTTGCGCCCGGTGACGAGTCCGGACACCCGCGCACGGGAGAGGGGCGGCGCCTCGGACGAGATCGTCAGGCCGCCCTCGCTCACCGCGAAGGCGATCCGCACCGCCTGGTCGGGCATCGGCTCGCCGCGGGTGGCGGCGGCGAACTCGGCCATGCTCATGTCGACCAAGATGTCGAGGCTGTCGAGCCGCCCGGTGCGCAGGTTGTCGACGAGGTAGGCGCGGATCGGCGGCGCGACGTTCTCGGGCCACAGCCGCAGGGCGGCGCGGCCGTCGGTGCGCTCGGCGGTGATGCGCAGGGTGAGGCCGCCGTCGTCGGCCTTGGTGCCGAGCGTGCCGCTGACCGTGCCGCGCACGCTCTCGCCTGTCAGCGTCAGCCCGTCGATCTGCACGCCGCCGTCGCGGCCGGTGAGGCGGGCATCGACCTTGGCGATCCTGACCGGGGCGTCGCCCGGGGCGGCGCCGCGCAGGACCGCGTCGGTGCCCGAGAGCGCGGCGGTCCAGCCGGGCCCGCCGTCGGGGGGCGCCGCCCAGGTGCCGGCGAGCCGCACCCGGTTGCCGCCGCCGCGATAGTCGAGGGACTCGACCGCCAGCGTCCGGCGGGCCTCGTCCCAGGCGCCGTCGACCGTCACCGCCTCGATCGTCACCGGGTTGAAGTCCTTCTCCTCGATCAGCAGGTTGCCCTCGCTGGTGGCGAGCCGGAAGGTCATGCCGTCGAGGCGCGCGCCGTGCATCGCCACCTGGGCCCGGCCGGAGAGCTTCAGGTCGGTGGTGAGCGGCAGGCGCGACTGGCCCGACAGCAGCAGCAGGTCGGGCGCGGGCAGGTCGTCGAGGGTGAGGACGCCGTGACGGCCGCCGTCGGGCGCCTCCTCGACGTCGCCGCCGAAGCGCCAGGCCCCGTGCGGGCCGACGATGCGCATCTCGAACACCCGGGCCGGCCGGGTCGCGTCGCGGCTGAACAGGCCGTCGACCCGCGGAAACACCACCCGCTCGGCGCCGGATTCGTCGAGCAGCGTCAGGCGGGCATTGGTCAGGCGGGCCCGGTCGAGGCTGCCGATGACCCCCGACGGGTCGAGCACCACGCTCAGGATCGACGCCACCGTGGCGGAGACCGGCGAGACGGTGCCGCGGGCGGCCACCACAGCCGGCGGGGTGTGGGGCTTGGCCTCGGCCGGGTCGTTGGAGGCCGCGAAGGCGATCGAGCCGTCGTGGTGGAGGAGCGCGCGCAATTGCAGGTCGCGGAACTCGACCGAGCGGGCCTGGACCGAGAGGCCGAACAGCGACCACAGGTCGATGGCGACGACCGCGAGCGGCGCCCGCACCACGAGGTCGCCCTCCGGGTTGCGGATGTCGAGGCCGGTGGTGCGCAGCGCCAGCGCGCCGTCGCGGTCGATCTCGATGGCGCTGTCGTGCAGGCTCGCGGTCCAGCCCGGGCCGAGGCGCTCGGCGATGCCCGCCGCCACCCGGGGCTCGAGCCAGGCGAAGCTCATCGGCCCGCTGGCAAGACGCAGGTAGGCGAGGCCGAGCCCCGTCAGGAGGAGGAGAACGGCCGCGAGCTTCAGGAACAGCACGCCGCGGATGCAGGTCCGCAGGAACGAGCGGCGCAGCTTGGCCGGCACGGCGCAGGCCGTCTCGACCGCATTCTCCCCCTGGGGCGTGGCGTCTCCTGGTGTCGCTCGACCTGTCGTCACGCGTGCGCCGCCACTCCGGGCGCCCGCGGGCGCCGCCGTTTGAGGGACCCTTGGGCCGGAGTCCGCGCTCCGGGCGCCCGAGGCCCACCGCCAATGATTGCCCGATCCGGTGACCGGAGGGTAACGTCCCGCCGCTAAAGCCTCGGACGGCGCGCCGGGCCGGACCCCGCCGCCGCGCCCCGATCGCCTCACCCAGAGGCACACCATCAATCGGCCGAAAGGAAGGCACGATGGCGTTGAACCCGGGCGACCCCGCCCCCGACTTCTCCCTGCCGGCGACCGGCGGCGAGACCCTGAGCCTCGCCGGCCTGAAGGGCCGCAAGGCGGTGCTGTACTTCTACCCCAAGGACGACACCAGCGGCTGTACCCTGGAGGCCCAGGCCTTCAACGCGCTGGCCGACGCCTTCGCGGCGGCCGACACGGTGGTGATCGGCGTCTCGCCCGACCCGATGAAGAGCCACGACAAGTTCCGCGAGAAGTACGGCCTCGGCTTCCCACTCGCCTCCGACGAGACGAAGACGATGCTCGAGGCCTACGGCGTCTGGGTCGAGAAGAGCATGTACGGCCGCAAGTACATGGGCGTCGAGCGTACCACGGTGCTGATCGACCGGGACGGGACCATCGCGCAGGTCTGGCCGAAGGTGAAGGTGCCGGGCCACGCCGACGCGGTGCTGGCGGCGGCCAAGGCTCTCTGAGGGCACGGCGCCCGAGCGAGCGCGGGACGGCCGGACGACCCGGCCGCCTCTGCGTCTGCGTCTGGGGCATCGTGATGCCGGCGCGGGACGCGAAGCGTGTCCGAGACTTGAGACATCCTTAACCTTAACCCGCGACGGTTCGGCTCAGGTTACCGGACCGCGCCGATGCTCTCCCCCCGCCCCGATCTCCCGGCTTTCACCCGCCCGCCATCCTCGCTCCCCTCCCCCGAGCCGGAGCGCGTCTGGGTGGTGCGGCGCCGGACCCTGCTGATCGCGGCCCTGGCCTTCGGGACGCTGGCCCTGTGGGCGAGCGCAGCGACCTGGTTCATCGTGTTCCGCGACGAGGCCCTGGCCCGGTTCATGGAGCGCCAGGCGGCGATGCAATACGCCTACGAGGAGCGGGTCAGCGCCCTGCGGGCCCGGCTCGACCGGGTGGCGACGCAGAAGCTCCTCGAACAGGACGGGGTCGAGACCCGGCTCGCCGACCTCGCCGGCCGGCAGGTGGCGCTGGAAAGCCGCCAGGCGATGCTGATGGGCCTCGCTGAGCAGGCCGGCGGCGCCGGCATGGCGATGGACGAGGACGGGGTACAATCCTCCTTAGCCCCTGCCCGCCCGCTGCCCGCCCGGGCGCCCGCGCCGGCCCCGACGCCGGAATCGCTCGGCCTGCGCACCGAGGCGGAGACGGGCGCCCCCCTCCCCGCCCCCTCTCCCGGGGTGAGCGCCCGGATGGCGATGCTGGGCCACGCCCTCGACGGGTTCGAGGCGCGCCAGAGCCTGATGGTGGGGCGCCTCGCGGCCCGCAGCCGCGGCGAGGCGGCGCGCCTGCGCGGAGTGATGGCGGAGACCGGACTCGAGGCGGCTCGCTTCGCCGACCGCCGCGGCGGCGGGATCGGCGGTCCGCTGGTCCCGGCCGGATCGGGGCCGTTCGAGACCGCGGTGCTGCAGGCCCAGCGCGACCTCGGCGAGCGCGACGCCCTGAGGCGCATCGTCGGCGCCCTGCCCCTGCGCCGGCCGGTCGCGGTCGATGGCGGGCTGTCGAGCACCTTCGGCTACCGGTCCGACCCGTTCACCCGCGGCCTCGCCCTCCATACCGGCATCGACCTGCGGTCGGAATACGGCGCCCCGGCGCGGGCGACCGCGGCCGGGACGGTGACGATGGCGGACTATTCCGGCGGCTACGGCAACATGGTCGAGATCGATCACGGCCACGGCCTGGCGACCCGCTACGCGCATCTCTCGGCCATCATGGTGGTGCCCGGCCAGGCGGTGGCGGCGGGCCAGACCGTCGGCCGGGTCGGCTCCACCGGCCGCTCGACCGGGACGCACCTGCACTACGAGACCCGCATCGACGGCGAACCGGTCGATCCCCAGCGCTTCCTGCGGGCGGGGGCCCGGATGGCGGCGCGCTGACCGAGGCGGGCGCTCAGCCCTCGACCGTCTCGGTGCGGCCGCCGCCCGAGGCTTGGGCCATCTGGGACTGCCCGGACTTGGCCTGGACGAAATCGACCTCCGCGGACGCCGTCTGCCCCTGCATCATCCGGGGCTCCAGCGCCTCGACGTCGCGCCGGTTCTCCATCTCGGCCCGCAGCTCGCGCTCGGCGAGCAGCCAGAACTGGATCTCGAATCCGGCGGGGCGGTGGTTGCGCTCCCAGATGTCGTAGGCGCGGGCCCGGATCGCCGCCAGAGGAATGTCACGCATCACCGATACCTCACCCATGCCCGCCGGGTCTTCGCGCCTGTCGGGCTCCATGCCGGGGTCCGGCCTCGGGCCGGACGCTCGACTCATCGGGCACCTATACCGTGGGCTGGTATCGCTGTCGCGGTCGATCGGCGCCGAGGGGCCGGCGCGATGCCCGCCGATCAACGCATGGCGGTCCCGGTCTCTCGGGCCGGCCTCGCTTGGCCCGGACGGAACCCGTCCGGGCGTCGGTGTCTCATACGGTTTCCGGTTCATCGTTTCGCGATACCGGAAGCGGCTTCGCTCAGGCGCCGCGCGGGCTCTGATACGCTCTCCGGAAGGAGCGTTCAGGAGAGCGGATCAGACCAGGCGGCTCTGCTCGATCGCCGCGGCGACGAAGCTCTGGAACAGCGGATGCGGCTCGAACGGGCGCGACTTCAGCTCCGGGTGGAACTGCACGCCGATGAACCACGGGTGGCCCACCACCTCGACGGTCTCGGGGAGCAAGCCATCCGGCGACAGCCCGGCGAAGCGCATCCCCTTGGCCTCCAGCCGCTCGCGATAGGCCATGTTGACCTCGTAGCGGTGGCGATGGCGCTCGGCGATGCGTGTGCCGCCGTAGATCTTGGCGATCTGCGAATCCGGCTCCAGGGCCGCGGTGTAGGAGCCCAGCCGCATCGTGCCGCCGAGATCGCCCTCGGCGAGGCGGCGCTCGAGCTCGTTGCCGCGCATCCACTCGGTCAAGAGGCCGACCACCGGCTCCGGCGTCGGGCCGAACTCGGTCGAGTTGGCGTCGGCGATGCCGGCGAGCGAGCGGGCCGCCTCGACCACCGCCATCTGCATGCCGAAGCAGATCCCGAAATACGGGATCTTGCGCTCGCGGGCGTAGCGGGCGGCGCGGATCTTCCCTTCAGCGCCGCGCTGGCCGAAGCCGCCCGGCACCAGGATGCCGTTGAGGCCCTCCAGGAACGGCGCCGGGTCCTCGCGCTCGAACACCTCGGCCTCGATCCACTCCAGGTTGACCTTGACCCGGTTGGCGATGCCGCCGTGGCTCAGCGCCTCGATCAGCGACTTGTAGGCGTCCTTGAGGCCCGTGTACTTGCCGACGATGGCGATCGAGACCTCGCCCTCCGGGCTCTTGATCCGGCCGACGATGTCGTGCCAGCGGTCGAGCTTCGGCTCGGGGCCGGTCTCGATGCCGAAATGCGCCAGCACCTCGCGGTCCAGCCCCTCCTCCTTGTAGGAGAGCGGCACCTCGTAGATCGTGCCGACGTCGCGCGCCTCGATCACCGCCGATTCGCGCACGTTGCAGAACTGCGCCAGCTTGCGGCGCTCCTCGCGGGGGATCGCGCGGTCGCAGCGGCAGAGCAGGATGTCGGGCTGGATGCCGATCGAGCGCAGCTCCGCCACCGAGTGCTGGGTCGGCTTGGTCTTCAATTCGCCGGCCGACGGGATGTAGGGCAGGAGCGTCAGGTGG
Source organism: Methylobacterium ajmalii (assembly GCF_036448855.1). Taxonomy (NCBI): domain Bacteria; kingdom Pseudomonadati; phylum Pseudomonadota; class Alphaproteobacteria; order Hyphomicrobiales; family Methylobacteriaceae; genus Methylobacterium; species Methylobacterium ajmalii. The sequence goes on along the minus strand of NZ_JAZFXT010000043.1, from coordinate 89,043 downwards.
ACGTAGGCGCAGGTGCCGCGGGGCAGTTCCTGGCCGAGCTGGCGGATCGCCTCGAAGAACGGCAGGCCCTCGATGTCGCCGACGGTGCCGCCGATCTCGACCAGCACGAAGTCGTAGGCGTCGTTGCCGTCGAGGACGAACTCCTTGATGGCGTTGGTGACGTGCGGGATCACCTGGATGGTGGCGCCGAGATAGTCGCCCCGGCGCTCCTTGGTGATGATGTCGAGGTAGATCCGGCCGGTCGTGATGTTGTCGGCCCGCGTCGCCGGCACGCCGGTGAAGCGCTCGTAATGGCCGAGATCGAGATCGGTCTCGGCGCCGTCGTCGGTGACGAAGACCTCGCCGTGCTGCGTCGGGCTCATCGTGCCCGGATCGACGTTGAGGTAGGGGTCCAGCTTGCGCAGGCGGACCTTGTAGCCGCGGGCCTGGAGCAGGGCCGCGAGGGCGGCGGAAGCGAGACCCTTGCCGAGCGAGGAGACCACGCCGCCGGTGATGAAAACATACCGCGTCATGGGACTTGCTCCATACACAGGCGTGGCCGGGTTGCCAAACGCCGCCAGCTCAACGGGGTCATGTCCGGGCGGCAGGGCCGGCCGGATGCACAGGATTTTTCCAGAACCGGAGCGGCGGCGCGAAGGCGCCGCCGTCGCTCGCGCGGTGTCCTAGCGGGACTGGGGCGCCGCGGGGGTAGCCGGAGCGGCGGGCGCCGCCGGGGTCTGGGCCGCGGGCGCGTCGCCCTGCTGCTGGCGCAGCTGGTCGAGGACGTTGCCGGCCGGCGGGGCGCCGGTCTGGCCCGCCGGGGCCTTGGTGCTCGCGCCCTCGAAGATCGAGCGCGGGCCCGCACCCCGGTGCGACATGATCGCCAGGATCATGCTGGTGGTGAAGAACAGGGCCGCCAGGATCGCGGTGGCGCGGGTCAGCGCGTTGGCTTGGCCGCGGCCGGTCATGAAGCCCTGCGTGCCGCCCCCACCGCCGAGGCCGAGGCCGCCCTCGGAGCGCTGCAGCAGCACCACGCCGATCAGGGCGAGGACGATGATCAGGTGGACGACGATCAGAACGGTCTGCATCGGGCTTCCGGGCCGGCCCTGTTCGGGCCGCCAACGTGGCAACGGCCGGCACGCGGACGCGTCCGGACCTCCAATTCCGGGCGCTCCTATACGAGAAGTGCGCCCGAGCCAAGGGTGGTGGGTGGAATGGAGGCAAAGAAGACGCAGTATGGCGCCGCGGTATAACCCTCCCCCCTCTGCGGGGGAGGGTGCCCGGCGGAGCCGGGCGGGAGAGGGGACCCCGCTTCCGGATGAGGCGGAACCGTTCTGACGGGCGCCCTCTGAATCAGCGTCGCGCTGCCCCTCTCGGCGGGACTGCGTCCCGCTGCGCCTGCTCCGCAGGCCACCCTCCCCCGCAGAGGGGGGGAGGGTTGACCGTGGTGGGTCACCCCCGCGCCGGGAACCCCTCCTCGAACCGCACCGCCTCGCCCCGCGACGGCTCGGTGAGGCTGCCCTCCCACATCACCGCCTGGCCGCGAACGACGGTGCCGACCGGCCAGCCGGTGACCTCGCGCCCGTCATGGGGCGTCCAGCCGCATTTGGAGGCGATCCAGGCGTTGGTGATGGTCTCGCGGCGCTTCAGATCCACCACCGTCACGTCGGCGTCGTAGCCCACCGCGAGCCGGCCTTTCCGGGCGATGCCGAAGATCCGTTTCGGGCCGGCGCTGGTGAGATCGACGAAGCGCTGCAGCGAGAGCCGGCCGGCGGCGACGTGGTCGAGCATCACCGGCACCAGGGTCTGCACGCCGGTCATGCCCGACGGCGATTCCGGATAGGTCTTCTGCTTCTCCTCCAGCGTGTGCGGCGCGTGGTCGGAGCCGAGCACGTCGGCGACACCCTGCGACAGGCCCCACCACAGCCCGTCGCGGTGGTCGGCGCCCCGCACCGGCGGGTTCATCTGCACCAGGGTGCCGAGGCGGGCATAGGCCTCAGTCCCGTCGAGCGTCAGGTGGTGGGGCGTCAGCTCGCAGGTGGCGACGTCCTTGTGCTCGGCCAGGTAGCGCATCTCCTCCTTGGTGGAGATGTGCAGGATGTGGATGCGGGCCCCCGTCTCGCGGGCGATGCGCACCAGCCGCTCGGTGGCCTTCAGCGCGGCTTCCGGCGAGCGCCAGACCGGGTGCGACGAGGGATCGCCCGGCACCCGCAGGCCCTTGCGGTCGCGCAGCATCGCCTCGTCCTCGGCGTGGAAGGCCGAGCGGCGGCGGGTGCGCTTGAGAATTTCGGTGATGCCGGCATCGTCCTCGACGAGAAGCGAGCCGGTGGAGGAGCCGATGAACACCTTGATCCCGGCCGCGCCCGGCAGGCGCTCCAGCTCGGCCACGTCCCGGGCGTTCTCGTGCGTGCCGCCGACCCAGAACGCGAAGTCGCAATGCATCCGGTGATGGGCGCGCTTCAGCTTGTCGTCGAGGGCGTCCGGGCTCGTGGTCTGCGGCACGGTGTTGGGCATCTCGAACACCGTGGTCACGCCGCCCATCACGGCGGCGCGCGACCCGGTCTCCAGGTCCTCCTTGTGGTCGAGGCCCGGCTCGCGGAAATGCACCTGGCTGTCGATCACGCCGGGCAGGAGGTGCAGGCCGCGGCAATCGAGGGTGCGGCCGGCCGATGCCTGCGACAGGTCGCCGATGGCGGCGACGCGCCCGGCCGTGACGCCGATATCGGCCAGTCCCTCGCCGTCGTGGTTGACCACGGTGCCGCCGCGCAGGAGGAGGTCGAAGCTCTGGCTCATCGGTCGCATTCCTCGTTCGCCCCCGTGCCGCGATTGAGGGCCGGGCGCAGGCGGCTTATGTCAGCCCTGCTCCCGGTTCAAGCAAAGGACCCCCGATGCCGCTTGCCCTCCTGCCCGACCGTGCCGTCGTGGCGGTCACCGGCGCCGACGCGTCGAGCTTCCTCCAGGGTCTCGTGACCTGCAACGTCGAGACCCTGCCGGACGGGGAAGCCCGGCTCGGCGCGCTGCTCAGCCCCCAGGGCAAGATCCTGTTCGACTTCCTGGCGAGCCGCGCGCCCGACGGCTTCCACCTCGACGTCGCCCGCGAGAAGGCGCCCGACCTCCTCAAGCGCCTGACCCTCTACAAGCTGCGGGCCCAGGTGACCGTGGCCGCGCTGCCGCTCGCGGTGGCGGCGGGCTGGGACGGGCCGGCCCCCTCCCCGTCCCTGCGCGACGGGCGCCTCGCCGAACTCGGCTGGCGCCTCTACGCCCCGGAGGGCGAGACTCCGGCGGCGGACGCGGACGCTTCGGCCTACGCCGCCCACCGCATCGGCGTCGGCGTGCCCGAGGCCGGAACCGACTTCCCGTTCGGCGACGCCTTTCCGCACGAGGCGCTGATGGACCAGCTCGGCGGCGTCGACTTCAGGAAGGGCTGCTACGTCGGCCAGGAGGTGGTGTCGCGCATGCAGCACCGCGGCACCGCCCGCACCCGCATCGTGCCGCTCACCTACCGCGACGGCGAAGCGGCCCCGGCCGGCGCGGCCGTGAGCGCCGGCGAGCGCAGCCTCGGCCAGACCGGCGGCGGCGCCGGCGCGCGCGGGCTGGCGATGCTGCGCATCGACCGGCTCGGCGAGGCGCTGGCGGCGGGCGAGACCGTCTCGGCGGGCGGGCGGGCGGCGACGGTCGAGAAGCCGGGCTTCGCGACCTTCGCCTGGCCGGGCTGAGCGGAGGACGGGGTGCGCCCCGTCCCCTGCGGGCACGGCTCATGCGCCCGGAGTCCCGTCACCCCTCGATGATCGACCGGATCTTGGTCGCCAGTCCCTCGACCGGGAACGGCTTGGTGATCATCTGCATGCCGGGGCCGAGATGGCCGTTGCCGAAGGTCGCGTTCTCGGCGTAGCCGGTCATGAACAGCACCTTGAGGGCCGGGCGCACCAGGCGGGCCTGGTCGGCGAGCTGGCGGCCGTTGAGGCCCGGCAGGCCGACATCGGTGACGAGCAGGTCGATATGCGCGTCCGATTGCAGGTGGCGCAGGCCCGCGGTGCCGTCGCCGGCCTCCAGGGTGCGGTAGCCGAGCTCGTGCAGCACCTCGATCACCAGGGACCGCACCGTCGGATCGTCCTCGACCACCAGCACCGTCTCGCCGCGCTCGGCCCGCGGCGCCTCGCCCCGCACCTCCGCCAAGGCCTCGACCTCGCCGTGGTAGCGCGGCAGGTAGAGCTTGACCGTCGTGCCCTGCCCGGCCTCCGAGTAGATCTTGACGTTGCCCTCGGATTGCTTGGCGAAGCCGTAGATCATCGACAGGCCGAGGCCCGTGCCCTGCCCCAGGGGCTTGGTGGTGAAGAACGGGTCGAAGGCCCGGGCGATCACGTCGGGCGGCATGCCGGTGCCGGTATCGGTCACGCTGACGCAGACGTACTGGCCCGCCCGCACCCCGATCTCGCGCGACGCGTAGGCGTCGTCGAGACGGGAATTGGCGGTCTCGATGGTGAGCCGCCCGCCTTCCGGCATCGCGTCGCGGGCGTTGATCGCGAGGTTGAGGATCGCGTTCTCGAGCTGGTTGGGGTCGCACAGCGTCAGCCACAGGCCGCCGGCCACCACCACCTCGAGCTGGACCCGCTCGCCCAGCGTCCGGCGCATCAATTCGTCCATCGAGCTCACCAGGCGGTTGGCGTCGACGGGCCTCGATTCGAGCGGCTGGCGGCGCGAGAAGGCGAGCAGCCGGTGGGTCAGCGCCGCGGCGCGCTGGGCCGAGGCCATGGCGAGGCCGGCGTAGCGGGTCAGGTTCTCGGTCCGGCCCTCGTTGATGCGGGTCTGCATCAGGTCGAGCGAGCCGACGATGCCGGTGAGCAGGTTGTTGAAGTCGTGGGCGATACCGCCGGTCAGCTGGCCCACCGCCTCCATCTTCTGCGACTGGCGCAGCTGCTCCTCGGCCCGCTCGCGCTCGGCCACCGCCTCGCGCACCCGCGCCTCCAGGGTGTCGTTGAGCTCGCGGAGCGCCACCTCGGCCCGCTTCGATTCCGTGACGTCGTAGATCACCCCAACATGGCGCAGGCCCGAGGTCTCGGTGTCGCGGATCGCCTCGCCCCGGCGCACCAGCCAGCGCACCTCGCCGGTATCGGCGAGCCGCACCCGCGTCTCGATCGGCGGAAGCTCGCCCTCCTGGCGCTGGTCGGGCGCCATCAGCGGCGGGTCGCCCTCGACCACCAGGGCATTGACGGCGCTCGCCGCGACGGTGCGGGCCGGCACCAGGCCGAGCAGGCTGCAGAATTGCGGCGAGGCCGCCACGGTGGCGAAGCCCGGGACGTGCTCGAAGGCGCCGACGCGCCCCGCCGACTGCGCGATGCGCAGCCGCTCCTCGACCCGCTTCTGGTCGGTGACCTCGACCAGCACGCCGGTGAAGCGGGCCGGCCGCCCATCGGCGCCGAAATGGCAGCGGCCGCGGGCATGGACCCAGCGTACCGCACCGTCCGGCCCGAGCAGCCGGTACTCCTTGTCGAACACCTCCGCGCCGCCGAGGATGCCGCTCACCGCGAGCCGCACCCGCCCCCGGTCGAGAGGGTGGATGCCGGCAAAGAAGGCGCTCGACGGCAGCGGCCCGGGGCTGAGCGGCACCGTTCCGGGGCGCGCGGGCGGCGCGAGCCCGGTGAGCGCCGCGAAGCGCGCGTCGACGTGCAGGCGCTTCTCCGGGATGTCCCAGTCCCAGGTGCCGGCGATGCCGGCCGACGAGAGGGTGAGCGAGAGCTGGCGCTGCGCCTCGGAGAGGCGGCGCTCGATGTCGGCGAGCCGCGTGCGTCCGGCCTCGGCCTCGTGGACATGCGACATGTCCACCTGCGAGGCGAAGTAGTTGACGAGGCGACCCGCCTCGTCGCGGATCGGGCAGATCAGCAGCTGGTTCCAGAACCGGCTGCCGTCGCGGCGGTAGTTCAGGAGCGTGACCCGGGTGACGCGCTCCTCGCGCAGCCCCTCGCGGATCGCCGCCACCGCGCCCGGATCGGTCTCGGCCCCTTGCAGGAACCGGCAGTTGCTGCCCACCACCTCCTCGGCGGAGTAGCCGGCGAGCGTCAGGAAGGCCGGGTTGGCGTAGACGATCGGGTTGTCGGGCAGGCGCGGATCGGTGACGAGCATCGGCTGGCGCGACTGCTCGAAGGCGGCGAGGAACGGCCCGGCCCGGTGCCGCGCCGCCGCGATCGCGGCGGCGAGCGCCTCGGCGCGGCCGGGATCGGTGCCGTCCGGGGCGCTCATGCGGGCAGCCTGCCGGCCTGAGGGGGGAGCGTCATCAGGCGTCCAGGTCGCCGAGCGCGCGGGCGATGAACTCGTCCACCAGCCCGCGCAGGTTCTCGATCGACGGCAGGTCCATCAGCATCGCCAGGTAGCCGCGGATGTCGCGCTCGCTCACCGAGAAGTCGATGTAGAGAAAGAGCACCAGGGCGTCCGCGGCCGTCGGCGCACCCGCCTCCGCCCCGAAGATCCGCGGGCCGTCGCCGCGCGCGATGCCCGGCAGCGACATGGTGAGCGTGCGCTGGAGCATGTTCGCCATGGTGGCGAGGCAGCCGTTGAGGATGATGTTGCCGGTCTCGGCCAGCGCCTCGTCCTCCAAAGCCGCGACCTCCTCGGGCGACAGGTCCCCGCCGGCGACCGCCCGCACCAGCTCGCGGCCGTTCTCCTGCGGGAAGATCAGCAGGGCGCGGCCCGCGAAGGCGCCCTCGAAATCCTGGTGCACCACCACGAGGGGCGCCGCCTCGCGCTCGCCGATCAGCCGGGCGGCGGCGGCGCGCGAGACGATCTCGACCGAGGGCACCGAGAGCAGCACCTGGGTGCCGATCATCGTGCGCAGGCTGGCGGCGGCGCGGCTGACGCCGATGTTGACGAGCTCGGTGAAGGCGTCCTGCTGCAGCTTGGTCAGGCCGATGGCGGGAGCGGGCGCCGCGCCGGGAGCCGGAACGGTCACGGGGCGCCCCGGCGCAGGCGCAGGGACGCGCCCGACAGGAAGCCCGCCAGCGCCTCGCCGGTCAGGGGCTTGGGCATGAAGGTCGCGTCGACGCTCCGGGCGCGGGCGATCACCTCGTCCTGGATGTTGGCCGAGATCACGGCGATCGGCATGCCGGGGTTCTGGGCGCGCAGCTCCGCCGCGAGGGCGAGCCCGTCCTTGCCCGGCATGTTGAAGTCGAGGAGCGCGACGCCGACCGGCTCGGCGGCGGCGATCGCCGCGGCCTCCTCGGCATTCGCGGCCTCGCGCACCGCCCAATCCGGCTTGAGCTGCCGCAGCAGCCGTACGGCCACCGCCCGGGCGAGCTTGCTGTCGTCCACGACGAGGACGGTCACGGTTTGCGGCGACGGGGGCTGCGTCATGGAGGGCATCTAGGTCGTTTGCGCCGCGAGGGAAACGCCTGCCCCGCGGGAAAGGCGCGTGGGGAGGGCGAAAGACGGAGCCGTATGCTCCGGGCCGGCATAGCGGAAAACCGGCATCCATGCGTAGGGTTTTCTCGCGCGAGGTTTTTTCGGCGGCGCAAGTGCCGCTGCGGGCGCGGCGCGGCGCCGCTGCGGCATGCGTCTTCCGGGACCTGCTCGCCACGATACGAAGGTTTTGTTTCGCCCTCGACCTCATCCTGAGGCATCAGCCGATTGAAAATCGACCGACCTCGAAGGAGGGCTCCAGCAGGCGCAGTGATCCCTGGAGCCCTCCTTCGAGGTCAGACCATCTTCGATGGACTGACACCTCAGGATGAGGTCGCTGATAGAATTAAGACATATCCCAACATCAAAATCATCAATCGACCAGATTCTTAACTCGAAGCTTTCCGACAAGATCGCCACTTACAACTGATCGGCCTGTCTCGACGGAGGTCGAGGCCAGGAAAACTCGACCCGGATCAACCGGGCTCCGACGGAGCGCGGGGCGCGGCAAGCACCGGCGCCAGCCAGCGCGCCGCGAAGGGATCGCCGCAGGTGCCGTGGAGCGGCGGGCGCAGCCGCAGCAGCACCTGGACCAGCGCGGTGTGCAGACCCGTGCAGGCGCTCCACTCGACGCCGAGGCCCGGCTCGGCCAGCAGCAGGGCGGCCAGGGTCTCGGCCTCCTCGACCGGGCAGGCCCCTTCGAGCCGGATCAGTTCGCCGTCGCGCCGCACGCTCATGCCCGCCCCTCCCCGTCCGGGCCGCCCACCAGGGTCTCGGCATCGAGCACCAGCAGCACGGCGCCGTCGCCGGTCAGCACCGTGCCGGCGAGCCCGGGCAGCGCGGCGAGCGCCGGCAGGGGCTGCACCAGCCCGTCGAGGCGGCCGGCGAACCGATCCACCTCGACGGCGACCCAATCACCGCCGCCGACGCGCAAGACCGCCAGCCGAGCCTCCTCCGGCAGATCGTTTCGCGGCAAGTCGTTTCGCGGCAAGTCGTTTCGCGGCAACTCCTCCCGCGGCAGGCCGAGGAGGGCGGAGAGCGCCAGGACCGGCACCGTACGCCCGCGCAGGACCGTCGCGGCGCCGGTGCTGAGGGACTGGATCCGCTCGCGCGGGACCCGGGCGAGCTCGACCACCGCCTCCATCGGCAGGCCGTAGCGCTCCGGCCCGATGCCGACGAGGAGCAGCCGGGCGAGGGTCCGGGTCCGGGGCAGCACGAGGCGCACCGTCGTGCCCCGTCCGGCCCGGCTCTCGACCGTGCAGGTCCCGCCGAGCCGGGTCGCGGCGGCCCGCACCGCATCCATGCCGACGCCGCGGCCGGAGACGGTGCCGACCTCGGCCGCGGTCGAGAAGCCGGGGGCGAAGATCAGGTCGATCGCCCCCGCCTCGTCGAGGGCGGCGAGGGCGTCGGGCGCCAGCAGCCCGCGCTCGGCAGCGCGGCGGCGGAGGAAGGCCGGGTCGAGGCCGCGGCCGTCGTCCTCGACCGAGACCACCACCCGGTCGGCCCGGGCCTCGGCCCGCAGCGCGATCCGGCCCGCCTCCGGCTTGCCGGCGAGGCGCCGCGCCTCCGGCGGCTCGATCCCGTGGTCGACGGCGTTGCGCACGAGGTGGAGCAGCGGCTCGAACAGCCCCTCGGCGACGTCCCGGTCGAGCTCGGTCGCCTCGCCGTCGAGGGTGAGCGTCGCCTGCTTGCCGAGCTGGCGGGCGACGTCGCGCAGGGCGCGGGGAAAGCGGCGGAAGATCCGGGCCAGCGGCTGGAGCCGCAGGCCCAAGGCTTCGCGGTGCAGCTCGGCGGAGAGCCGGCCGATCCGCTCGTCGCCCGCCCGCAGGGCCGGGAGGAGGTCGGCGAGGTCGGTGCCCGCGACCGCCCGGGCGACGACCTCGCCGAGGGCGGCGCGGGCCGCCGCGAGATCGTCGGCGAGCGCCACGAGGGCGTCGACCCGGGCCGCGTCGACCCGCAAGGTCCTGTCGGACCGTTGGTCCGTGTCGGACCGTTGGTCCGCGTCGGCACCCCGGGCCGGATCGGGACCCGGAGCGGTGGCGGCATCCCGGGTCGGCCCGGCTCCGTTCGCGGCATCGGGGTCCGCGGTCGGGACGATTGTCGCGACGGTGATCTGGTCGCGCACCAGGCGGAAGACCGCGTCGACTTCCGCCGGCGCGTCGGTGGTCAGCAGCGTCACCGCGAGGTTGCAGGCGAAGACGTCGAGGGTCTCGACCGGCGGCCAGGGGGCGGCGGGGTGGAGGCGCAGGGCGAAGAGGCCGGGCAGCCGGCGCACCAGGGCCAGGGGGTCGTCGCCGGCAAAGAAGCAATCGGCCCGCGGGACGTAGAGCAGGGCCGTCAGCGCACCGTCCGGATGGGGGCTCGCTTCGGCAAGGAGATCGGACGCCCAGCGGGGCACGGGGCCCGGCGGCGCGGGGGCCGCGGAACCGGCCCCATCCTCGCCCGGCCCCAGCAGGGCGCGGTAGCGGGCGAGGATCCGCTCGGCCTCCGCCCCGGCGCCGTCCGGGAGGCGGCCCGTCGCGGCGATCGCCTCGGTCCAGCGTCCGGCGGCGTCGAGGGTGGCGAGGGACGGGTCGACGAGGTCGGCGGCGGGCAGGCGCCCGGCGCGGGCGGCGGACAGGCCGTCCTCGGCGGCGTGCAGCACCGCGAGCATCGCCGGCCAGTCGAACAGGGCGACCGAGCCCTTGAGGGTGTGGACGGCGCGGAAGACCCGGTTCAGCACCGCCGGATCGGCGGCGGCGTCGAGGGCGAGCAGGTCCTCGGCCGCGGCCTCGATCAGCTCGCGCGCCTCGGCGACGAAATCCGCGACGAGGTCGTCCAAGGGCGGCAGGCCGGGTGTCGGCGGGGGCGTGTCGGTCACGGGGCATCCCCTTCGCGCGCATCCGCCGGACGCTGGTGGACGATCGCCTCCGGGAAGCGGCGGGTGCGGAACCGCGAGGGGATCCGGTCCATCGATTCGGTGTGGCCGAGGCACAGGAAGCCGCCCGGCCGCAGGGCGGAAAAAAGGGTGTTTGCCGCGAGCCGGCGCGAGGCGTCGTCGAAGTAGATCAGCACGTTGCGGCAGAACACGATGTCGAAGCGCCCCTCCTGCGCCATGCCGGGCCCATCGACGAGGTTGCGGCGGCTGAAGCGCACCGAGTCGCGCAGCTCCGGCAGGATGCGCCAGGACGGCACGGCGGTCCCCGCCTCGGCGGTGAAGTAGCGCGCGACGAGGTCCGGCGGCAGCCGGCCGAGGGCACGGGCGCCGTAGCGCCCGGCCCCGGCGGCGGCGAGCGCCCGGGTGTCGATGTCCGAGCCGACGATCTCGATCTCCCAGCGGTCGACCTCGGGCCAGTGCTCGAGGAGCCAGATCGCCAGGGAATACGGCTCCTCGCCGGTGGCGCAGGGCATCGACCAGATCCGGATCGGGTCGGCGGGGTCGCGTCCGGCGGCGACCGCCGGCATCAGCGAGGCGGTGAGGCAGTGCAGCTGGTGGGCCTCGCGGAAGAAGTAGGTCTCGTTGACCGTGAAGGCATTGACGAAGAGCTGGACCTCGCCGTCCGTGTCGGCCCGCAGCCGCGCCAGATAGCCCGGCACGCCGTCCGTCCCGGTGGCGCCCATCCGCTCGCGCACCCGGCGCTCGATGAACGGGCGCCGGTCGGCCGGCACCAGGATGCCGGTCTGGCGGTAGAGCAGCTCGCAGACCCGGGCCAGGTCGGCATCTGCCAGGAGGGCAGGCTCCCCGGTGGCCGCCTTGCGCCTCATGGCACCAGCGCCGTCAGCTCGGCCGCGATGGCCTCGAGCGGGGCGACCACGCTGGCGCCGCCGGCCCGCACCAGTTCGCCCGGCATGCCCCAGACCACCGCCGTCGCCTCGGCCTCCGCGATGGTGCGCCCGCCCCGCTCGCGCAGGGCCGCCATGGCGCGGGCGCCGTCGCGGCCCATGCCGGTCATCAGCACGCCGACGAGGCGAGGGGCCGGGACGAGGTCGAGGGCGCTCTCCACCAGCCGGTCGACGCTCGGATGCCAGGGGTAGTCGGCCCGGGCCGGGGCCGGGGCGGCCATCAGGCCGCCGGGCCGGCGCACCACGATCACGTCGGCGTCGCCGCGCCCGACATAGACCCGGCCCGGGACGAGGGCGACCGGCGCGGTCACCTCCTGCACCGCCAGGGCCGAGAGCCCGTCGAGCCGCCGCGCCAGGGCCCCGGTGAAGCTCGCTGGCATGTGCTGGGCCACCACGATCGGCCAGGGGAAGCCGGCCGCCAGCGCGCCGAGCAGGGCGGTGAGGGCCGGCGGGCCGCCGGTCGAGGCACCGACCAGCACGAGGCCGGCCGGCTCGTGCCCCGGGCCCGGATCCGGCGCCGGCCCGTCCGGGTCCGGTCGCGGCGCATCCGGCGCGGCGTCCCGGCGGCGGGGCGGGGCGGCGACGAGGCCGGCATGGCGGGCGCGCAGGCGCGCCGCGAGGCCCTGGCCGCGCGGCCGGGCCCGGACGGCCGCGCGCACCTTCCGGACCAGCACCGGCGCCAGCCGGTCGACCGCGAGCGAGACCGCGCCGGCGGGCTTGGCCAGGACGTCGACCGCGCCCCGGGCCAGGGCCTCCAGGCTCGCCTCCGCCCCCTCGGCGGTCAGCGAGGACAGCATCACCACCGGGCAGGGCCGCTCCAGCATGATCCGATCGAGGCAGGCGAGGCCGTCGAGGCCCGGCATGGTCACGTCGAGGGTGATCACGTCGGGGGCGAAGCGGGAGAGGAGGTCGAGGGCCTCCAGCCCGTCGCGGGCGAAGGCCAGCTCGAAATCGCCCTCGGCGGCGAAGATGCCGCCCAACACCTTGCGCATCAGCGCCGAGTCGTCGACCACGAGGAGGCGGATCATGGGTCGAGGCCTCCGGCCGGCGCCAGGAGCGCGGCGGGATCGAGGGTGCGGCCGCCCGCCCCGAACCGTACCCCGTCGACGAGGAGACCCGCCCGCACGCCGTCGGCCTCGACCACCACCAGGCGCCGCCTCTCCCCGCCGGCCGGCAGGCCGAGGCGGCGGGCGAGGTCGATCACCGGCATCGCGCCGCCCCGGACGGGCATCATCCCGGCGAGGAAATCGGGCGCCCGCGGCACCCGCACCAGGGAGCCGGGGGCCGGCGCGACGCTGAGCACCGCCCCGGCGGGCAGGCCGTAGGCCTGTCCGGCGAGGTCGAGGGTCACGGCCCTGTCCGTCGGGCGCGCGGGGACCGGCGCCGGGGCGGCCTCCGGGGCGTCGCCGGCGAGGGCCCGGGCCGAGAGGATGCCGACGAGGGTATGCCCGTCCCCGGGACGGGCGAAGCCCGCGAGCGCCGGGTCGCCGCGCAGGGCCCGCGGCACCGGATCGATCGCCCCGGGTTCGAGGCGCAGGACCGGCCCGACCCGTCCGGCCGCGAGCCCGACGCCGCGCACCACCGCGACCCGGCGGGCGGGCGCGGCCCCGAACCCGAGCCGGGTCGCGAGGCAGAGGAGCGGCAGCGGCCGGCCGCGCCAGGACAGTCCCTCGGGGCCCGGCGGCGATGCCGCGGCCTCGGGCCGGTGCAGCACCGCCTCCACCTCCGCGAGCGGCAGCGCGTAGGGACGCCCCGCGACGGTGAGGGCGAGGAGGGCCACGCGGGCGTCCCGCGGCGGCGGCGGCGCGGCCTCGCCCGGAGGCGCCGGCCCGGCCGCTCCCGCCGCCCGCCGGGGCAGGCAGGCGGCGACGAGCGCCGGCAGGTCCAGGCGCGCGGCCGGGCCCGGATCCGCCACGAGTCCGACGATCCCGGCGACCAGGAGCCCGACCGGGCCGGCGGCCTCGGCCACCACCATCCGGGTCGGGAGGGGCGGCGCCGCCTCCGGGTCGAGCAGCCGGGCGAGGTCGAGAACCGGGAGCGCCCGGCCCGAGAGCCCGGCGAGGCCCGCGAGCGCGGGCGGGGCTCCGGGCACCCGGGTCAGGCCGGGGACGCGGGCCAGCGCCCGCACCCGGGCGGCCGGCAGGGCGACGGGACGGCCGCCCGAGCCGGACCCGAGGGCGACGACGAGCCAGCGCCCGGAACCGGCCTCAGCCATCCGCGCCCTGCAGCTCGTCGGCGAGCAGGGCGATCTCCTCGACCGCCGCCGCCAGGTCCTCGGCCCCGCGGGCCTGCTGGCGGGCGGCGGTGGCGGCCTCGCTGGAGGCCCGGTCGGCCTCCTCGGCCGCCACGGCGATCTGGCGGGCGCCGGCCGCGATCTCGGCGGCGGCGGTCAGGATCTCGTCGGCGCCGGTCGCGATCTCGCGGTTGGTCCCCTCCAGCTCCGCCACCTCGGCGGCGACCGCCGCGAGGCCGGCGGTCAGGGCCCGGTTCTTCGCCACCTCGGCCGCGGCCGCGGCCGCCGAGCGTTCGAGGGCGCGGCGCAGGGCGGCGGCGCCGTCGCGGATCGCCCGCACGGTGCCGCGGATGCCCTGGGCGCCGCCGGCGGCATCGCGGGCGAGCGCCCGGATGTCGGCCGAGACCACCGCGAAGCCGTGCCCCGCCTCGCCGGCCCGGGCCGCCTCGATGGCGCCGCTCACCGCCAGCATGCCGATCTGCACCGCGACGAGCGCGATGCCCTCGACGGCGGTCTCGATGCGCCGCTCCCCGGCCTCGATCGCGTCGAGGCGGGAGAGGGAGGCGTGCATCCCGTCGAGCGCCCGGCCGACCCCGTCGGCCAGCGCGTCGACCGTGCCGCGGGCCTCCTGCAGGGAACCGGCGATCGCCGCGGCCCGGGCGAGGGCCCGGTCGGCGCCGCTGCGGGCGTCGGCGGCGGCACGCTCGATCTCCGCCAGGGCGGCGGAGGATTGCCGGGCGGCCGCACTCTGCACGGCGAGGCCCCGGCTGATCTGGTCGACGGCGGCCAGGATCTCGGCGGCGGCCCCCGACAATTCCTCGATCGAGGCCGAGAGCCCGTCGGCGGCCCCGGCGATCTCGCCCGTGCCCACTCGCCCGGCAGTCCCGCCACGCAAGCCCTCGGCGAGGGCGGCCAGGGCCTCGGCGGTGGTGCGCCCGCGCTCGAGGGCATCGGTCTGCTGGGCCACCGCGGCCTGGGCCTGCTCGGTGGCGGCGGCCTGCTCCTCGGCGGCCGCGGCGACCTGCTCGGCGCCCGCCTGGGCCTCGCGGATCGTCGCCTCCGCCCGCAGCGCCGCCGCCAGGATCTCCTGGGCGCCCTCGGAGAGACCGCCGAGATCGGCCCGCGCGGCCTCGATCCGCCGGGCGACCCGGGCGCCGGACGCCGCCTCGGCCACGGCCAGGGCGGCGGCCTCCCGGATCGCCGCGCCGAGCGCGCGAATCTCGGTGCGGATCGCGCCGGCCTGGTCGCGCACCTCGCCGGCGGCGGCCTCGGCGGTCTCGGCGAGCGCCCGCACCTCGTCGGCCACCACCGCGAAACCGCGGCCGTGCTCGCCGGCCCGGCCCGCCTCCAGGGCGGCGTTGAGGGCGAGCAACCCGGTCTGGTCGGCAAGACCCGCCACCGTCCCGGTGACGTCGCCGATGCGCGCCGCCGCCCGGTCGAGGTCGTCGACGATGCCGACCGTGGCGTCCTGGCGGCCGGCCTCGGCCTCGAGGCCCGCGACCGACTGGGTGACCTGGGCGCCGGCCTCGGCGAGCCGCGCCTGGAACGCGCCGGTGCGCCGGCGCGACAGGTCGGCCCGCTCCCGCGCGGCACCGAGGCGCCCGACGATCGCCGCGACGGCGGCGAGGGATTCCTGCGCCGCGCCCGCCGATTCCTCGGCCCCGCCGGCGATCCGCTCCATCGCCCGGCTCAGCTCCTCGGCCGCCGCCGCGGCCTCGGTGGTGCTGGCCGCCAGTTCCTCGGTGGCCGCGCCCAGGCGCTCGACCGCCTTCTGACGGCGCGCCCGCGCCGGCCCGCGGCCGCCCTTCTCGAGTGGTTTCGGGGCGGCCTGGGTCCGGCCGGGGGCGGGCGGACGGCTCTCGGCGACCGCCGTCTCCGGGGACATCCCGTCCCGGGCCGCGAGCTTCGCCTTCTTGACCAGTGCCATGGGAGCCCGAACCCGCCCGCGATCCCGCCGGTGTGCCGGAGGCGGGGGGCGGGGGCAAGCAGGGCGGGACAGCCATCCCCCGGCCAAGCCCGGGAGTCGGGCCGGCCCACGCCCCTCACCCTGCAAAGCCCAGATCCCGGCTGATCGCCGAGGCGACCTCCCGCACCGTCCCGGCCAGCTCCTCCATCCGCGCCTCGTCCATGTACTGGACCGTGCTGGTGACGCTGAACGCCGCGACGATCGCCCCGCTGGCGTCGCGGATCGGCCCGGCGACGCAGCGCACCTCGGGCTCGTTCTCCTCGCGGTCGTAGGCGATGCCCCGGGACGCGTAGACCCGCATCCGGTCGAGCCAGGTCGCGAGGTCCGGGCTGTGGCCGCCGCGCGCCTCGCCGAGGCGGTGGAAGCGCCGCCAGCGCGCTTCGTCGAGATCGAGGATCAGGGCCTTGCCGAGACCCGTCGACCAGACCGGCTGGCGCTCGCCGATCCGCGAGCTGATCGCGATGCGGCGACGCCCCGGCAGCTTGTCGAGGTAGAGCGCCCACTCCCCATCCAGCACGCCGAGATGGATGGTGTCGCCGCAGGCCTCCGACAAGCGCTCGAGGTGGGGCCGGGCCACCCGGGTCACCGGCGCCGCCTGCTGGGCCCGGAAGCCGAGCTCGAGGAGCTTGGGGCCGAGCCCGTAGCCCTCCCGCGGTGCGAAGGTCAGGTAGCGCTGCTCGACCAGGGCCGCGGCGAGGCGGTGGGTGGTGCTGCGGGTGGTGCCGAGGGCCGCCGAGAGCCCGGCGAGGTCGCGGGCGCCGCCCGCCACCGCCTCCAGGATCGCGAGGCCGCGCAGGAGCGTCTGGCTGCCCGGCGGTGGCCCCTCCGGCCCGGTTGACGGCTTCGCGACCATGCGCGTATCGTCCCATATAGAAGAACAAGATCCCAATATATGGGATCTGCAGGCGCGTCGCCAGGGCCGCCGGAGGACACCCCGCGGGCGCCGCGCGAGCGGCCGCCGCGAGCAGCCTCCCGTCCCGGCCACGCCCGAACCCGGTGCGCCGCGGCGCGCCCCACGACGGAGGTCACACGCCCATGAAGCTCTTGCGCTACGGCCCGGCGGGCCAGGAGAAGCCCGGCCTGCTCGACGGCGACGGCCGCATCCGCGACCTGTCCGGCCACCTGCCGGATCTCGGCCCGGCGGCGCTCGGCAAGGACGCCCTCGCCCGCCTCGCCGCGCTCGACGTCGCGAGCCTGCCGGTGGTGGACGGCGCGCCGCGCCTCGGCACGCCGGTGGCGAACGTGGCGAAGTTCATCGCCATCGGGCTCAACTTCGCCGACCACGCCGCCGAGTCGAACCTGCCGGTGCCCAAGGAGCCGATCGTCTTCACCAAGGCGATCAGCTCGCTGTCCGGCCCGAACGACCCGGTGATGCTGCCCAGGGATTCGGTGAAGAGCGACTGGGAGGTCGAGCTCGGCATCGTCATCGGCACCCGCGCGTCCTACGTCGAAGAGGCGCAGGCGCTGGATCACGTCGCCGGCTACTGCCTCGTCAACGACGTCTCGGAGCGCGAGTACCAGATCGAGCGCGGCGGCACCTGGGACAAGGGCAAGGGCTGCGACACGTTCGGGCCGGTCGGCCCCTGGCTCGTGACCTCGGACGAGGTCGGCGACCCGCAGAACCTCGACATGTGGCTCGACCTCAACGGCCGCCGCATGCAGACCGGCAACACCCGGACGATGATCTTCACCTGCGCGCAGATCGTCTCCTATGTCAGCCGCTTCATGACCCTGATGCCCGGCGACGTCATCACCACCGGCACGCCGCCGGGCGTCGGCATGGGGATGAAGCCCGAGCCGGTCTTCCTCAAGGCCGGGGACGTGATGACGCTCGGCATCGAGAAGCTCGGCGAGCAGCGCCAGGACGTGACCGCCTGGCAGCGCCGGGAGGCGTGAGGCCGTGACCTCCCCCAGATCCTTCCCCAACCGCTTCGAGGGCCGCACCGCCCTCGTCACCGGCGGCGCCTCGGGCATCGGGCTTTCGGTCGCCGCACGGCTGAGGTCCGAGGGCGCGACGGTGGCGCTGTGGGACCTGAACGCGGAGGCGCTGGAGGCGGCGAAGGCCGAGTCCGGCGCCGCCGATGCGCGGGCGATCGACATCGCGGACGCCGCCGCGGTCGAGGCCGCCATGACCGGGACCCTGGCGGCGCTCGGCGGCCGGCTCGACGTGCTGGTGTGCAGCGCCGGCATCACCGGGCCGAACACCACCTTGCGCGACTATCCCGTCGACGCCTGGCAGCGGGTGATCGACGTCAACCTCAACGGCCTGTTCTACTGCAACCGCGCCGCGGTGCCGGCGATGGAGGCGGGCGGCTACGGCCGCATCGTCAACGTCGCGTCGATCGCCGGCAAGGAGGGCAACCCCAACGCCTCGGCCTACTCGGCCTCCAAGGCCGGGGTGATCGGGCTGACGAAGTCGCTCGGAAAGGAATTGGCGAAGTCCGAGATCCGGGTGAACTGCGTCACGCCGGCGGCGGTGCGCACCGCGATCTTCGACCAGATGACGCAACAGCACATCGATTTCATGCTGTCGAAGATCCCGATCGGCCGCTTCGGCGCCATCGACGAGGTGACGTCGCTGATCTGCTTCCTGGCGAGCGAGGAGGCGTCGTTCTCGACCGGTGCGGTGTTCGACGTGTCGGGCGGCCGGGCGACGTACTGAGCCTGCAACGCCGACCCTGAATGGGCGCCTGTCTTCTTCCCGCAGGCTCAAGAGCGTCCGGGAAAGATGGTGGCGCTTCCCCCCTTCTCCCGTGTGGGAGAGGGGATCCCACGCTTGATCTCAGAGCGTGTTTTGCCGATCGATCTGCTGTATCCGACGAGCAACCTCATCCTGAGGTGTTAGTCGATCTTTGATCGACTAACCTCGAAGGAGGGCTCCAGGAACCTCCGAGATCACTGGATCCCTCCTTCGAGGCTCAGCGATCTTCGATCGCCCGCACCTCAGGATGAGGTCGATGGTAGGATAGAAAATCCGCTCGCAATTATGTTGTCGTAAGTCAAACAGACTCTGGACAATCTTGCCGCCCGCGTGAGGACGGACGCCCCGCGGGCGTTTCATCACCCGGCGGAGACCGCGATCCCGCACCACTCCAACGCAGAACGGCGCGGGCTCGTCGGGGCCCGCGCCGCTCACGCCATCACCGGATCGGGCGATCTCAGGCCGCGGCCGAGACCTCGGTCGGAACGGTCGAGATGGTCTTCAGGATCTGCGAGGCGATCTGGTAGGGGTCGCCCATCGAGTTCGGGCGGCGATCCTCGAGGTAGCCCTTGTAGTCGTTGTTGACGAAGCTGTGGGGCACCCGGATCGAGGCGCCGCGGTCGGCCACGCCCCAGCTGAAGGTGTGGATCGAGGCGGTCTCGTGCTTGCCGGTCAGCCGCATGTGGTTGTCCGGGCCGTAGACGGCGATGTGGTCCTCGCGGGCATCGCCGAAGGCCGCCATCAGCTTCTCGAAATAGGCCTTGCCGCCGACGTCGCGCATGTAGGCGGTCGAGAAGTTGGCGTGCATGCCCGAGCCGTTCCAGTCGGTGTCGCCGAGCGGCTTGCAGTGGTACTCGATGTCGATCTCGTACTTCTCGCACAGGCGCTGCATCAGGTAGCGCGCCATCCACATCTCGTCGGCGGCCCGCTTGGAGCCCTTGCCGAAGATCTGGAACTCCCACTGGCCCTTCGCCACCTCGGCGTTGATGCCCTCGTGGTTGATGCCGGCGGCGAGGCAGAGGTCGAGGTGCTCCTCGACGATCTGGCGGGCGACCGAGCCGACGTTCGAGTAGCCGACGCCGGTGTAGTACGGGCCCTGCGGCGCCGGGTAGCCGGTCTCGGGAAAGCCGAGCGGGCGGCCGTTCTTGTAGAAGAAGTATTCCTGCTCGAAGCCGAACCAGGCGCCCTCGTCATCCAGGATGGTGGCGCGCTTGTTCGACGGGTGCGGGGTCTTGCCGTCCGGCATCATGACTTCGCACAGGACCAGGACGCCGTTGGTGCGGGCCGGGTCGGGGAAGTGGCGGACGGGCTTCAGCACGCAATCGGAGGAGCTGCCCTCGGCCTGCTGGGTCGAGCTGCCGTCGAAGCCCCAGAGCGGGAGCTGCTCGAGGGTCGGGAAGCTGTCGAAGGCCTTGATCTGGGTCTTGCCGCGAAGGTTCGGGGTCGGGGTGTAACCATCGAGCCAAATATACTCGAGCTTGTATTTGGTCATCTCGCGTCTCTCTATCAGGTTCCGATGGTGCCCATGATTCCTCGTGGCGCCCATCACCCGCCAGCGGCATCTCCTGCCTAGCACGACCCGTGCCAAGCGCCGGCCAGGACGTGGCCGGAGCCGGAACGATCGCCGGAACGGGGCGTTGCCGACGACACCCCGGCCCGGGAGGCTCCACCGCCCTGAGCGACGTGCGCGTCGAGCAACATGCGGCTGCTCAGTTGCGCGCCAGGGCGCCACGACGCCCAACGGTGCGCCACACCCGCCAAATCGATCGTCGATGCAAGCGCGGGCATGCACGAATTATAGCCAACCACTGATTTTTCCGTGGTCAAACCGAGCATTCGCCGGGCACACTCCGTCACGATCTCAGAGGCTGCCCCGGCGACGCGGCGGCCCTCACGGGAGACTCTTTCGATGAGCACCACCAGCCCGCACGGCACGGCGAAGATCTACGCGTTCCCGGCCGGCGGCCGCAGCCGCGGCGGCCGCAACGACTGGTCGGCCCCGAGCCCGGCCGCGCGCGAGCGCACCCCCGACATCATGCCGGCGAGCGGCGGCTACCACGACGCGGCGATCCGCGAGGAGCGCGCGCGCAAGCCGTAGGGACGACGGGGAAGTCCCCTACTCGCCGAAGATCGACCAGCCGAGGCGCTTCGTCAGCCGCTCGAGGGCGATGCGACCGAGATGGGAATTGCCCGCGGCGTCGAGCCCCGGCGCCCAGACGGCGATCGAGGCCGTTCCGGGCGCCACCGCCAGGATGCCGCCGCCGACCCCGCTCTTGCCCGGCAGGCCGACCCGGTAGGCGAACTCGCCCGAGCCGTCGTAATGGCCGCAGGTCAGCATGACGGCGTTGATGCGCCGCGCCCGCTCGGCCTGCACCACCGACAGGCCGGTGCTCGGATCGCGGCCCGAATGCGCCAGGAACCGGCCCGCCGCCGCGAGCTGCCGGCACGTCATGCTGATGGCGCAGTGGTGGAAGTAGACGCCGAGCGTGTACTCGACCGGATTGTCGATCACCCCGAACGACTTCATGTAGTTGGCGAGCGCCACGTTGCGGAATCCCGTGCGCTGCTCGGAGGCCGCCACCTCCTCGTCGATCGTGATGGTATTGTCCTGCGCCAAGTACTGCATGAAGCGCAGGATCTCGCCGATCGCCTCGCGGGGCTGGTGGCGCGACAGGATCAGGTCGGTGACGGCGATCGCGCCGGCATTGATGAACGGGTTGCGGGGGATGCCGCGCTCGTATTCGAGCTGGACGACGGAGTTGAACGGGCTGCCCGAGGGTTCGCGCCCGACCCGCTGCCACAGCCGGTCGCCGACCATGCCGAGCGCCAGCGTCAGGGTGAACACCTTCGAGATGCTCTGGATCGAGAACGGCACGTCGCAATCGCCCGCCGCCGCCACCGTGCCGTCGGCGCCGATCACCGCGAGGCCGAACTGGTTCGGATCGACCCGGGCGAGCTCCGGGATGTAGCGCGCCACCTCGCCGCGGTCGCTCCGCTGGCGCATCTCGTCGGCGATCTCGCGGACGACGGTTTCGAGGTTCGGCACGGAGCGGCAATCCCGGACTTGAAGACGAAGCGCGGCCTTAAGCCTGCAAGTTCGAGGCCTCAAGCCGGCGGCGAAAAGTTCCGCACCTGACGCGAGAGATTTTGCGCGATTGATTGGCACCGCGGCGAATTGTTGTGCGTTGACGCAACGACTTCTCATGGCGCGGTCGGAAGGCGGGAGCGACGGAATTGGGCCGGGACGGGACCATCGCGATCATCGGGGCGGGCATCGCCGGGGCCGCGGCGGCGCGTCGCCTGCACGATGCCGGGCACCGGGTCGTCGTGCTCGACAAGGGCCGCGGTCCCGGCGGCCGCATGGCGACGAGGCGCGGGCCGGACGGCCTGCGCTTCGACCACGGCGCCCAGTTCTTCACCGCCCGCGACCCGCGTTTCGCGGCCTGCGTCGAGGACTGGACGGCCCGGGGTATCGCCGCCCCCTGGGGCGGGCCCCACCGGTCCGTCGGAGCCCCCGGCATGTCGGCCCCGGCCCGCGACCTCCTCGCCGGCATCGACCTGTCCTGCGGCCGCGCCGTCGGCCGCCTAGCGCGGGCGGACGACCGATGGCGGCTGGAGGAGGCCGACGGCACGGCCCTCGCCGACGGGGCCGCCTTCTCGCGAGTGCTGCTCACCTGCCCCTCGCCCCAGGGCCTCGCGCTCCTGGCCGGCTGCGGCCAGGATCTGCCGGGCCTCGCCGACGTGCGCTACGCCCCGTGCTGGACCCTGATGCTCGCCCATGACGGCCCGCCGCCCTTCGAGGAGCCGGCGCGGCAGGACGACGACCCTGCCGCCGTCTTCGCCTGGATCGCCCGCGACGGCACCAGGCCCGGCCGCGAGGGCGGCGGCAACGTGGTGGCGCACGCCGCACCGGCCTGGTCGCGCGCCAACCTCGAGGACGGTGCCGACGCGGTCGCCGAGCGGCTGGTCGCGGCCCTGCAGGCCATCGTCCCCCTCGGGATGGTGCGCCACGCCGCCGCCCATCGCTGGCGCTACGCCCAGGTCGAGCGGGCCGTCGGGACCCCGTGCCTGTTCGCGCCGGAGACGGGCCTGGGCTATGCCGGCGACGGCTGCCTCGGCCCGCGGGTCGAGTTCGCCTACCTGAGCGGGCTCGCCCTCGCCGAGCGCGTGCTCGGGCAGGCCGAGCCGTGAAGCCGGCGGCCGCCAGGAACCCGGCTCGGAACCCGGCGATCCCCCGGGTGCGCGAGCGCACCGCGCATCGAGCGTGGCCGGCGCTAGCCTTGCCACATCGGGACCATCGTTCCGCCCAAAGGCGGTGCGACACAGTTCCCGAACGGGATGGGCTTCATCCCCGAGGCGATCCCCCGGGCTCTCCCTCGCGCCGGCACAGCCGGCTCCCGCAGGCCGGACCGCTCCGGCCTTCCACCACACCACGGGGCGACGACGGTCTCGTGGCCGGGCGGCTTGCAACCGCCACGGCCCTGCCGCGCAGCCCTCATGTCGGGTGAGTTCGATGTCTGATGCGTACCTCTTCCTCCACATCGCCGGGTCGATGACGTTCGTGGCTCTCGCCGGGGTCGGGATCGGCAAGGCCCTCGACGCCTGGGTGCGCCAGGCGCCGTCCGGCGGCGACGACGGCGCCCTGACCGAGTAGAGGCCGCGGCCGGAGCGGGGCCCCCCCGCGGGAGACGGGACGATGCGCGAACTGATGGACAGGGCCAGCCGCGTCGCCGCCCGGCTCACGGCCCGGCGGGAGACCGTCGCGGTGGCCGAATCCTCCGCCGGCGGGCTCGTCGCGGCCGCGCTGCTGGCGGTGCCGGGCGCCTCGGCCTACTTCCTCGGCGGCGCGGTGGTTTATACCGGCGCGGCGCGCCGCGCACTGCTGGGCCTCGACGAGGCCGGGATGGCGGGCCTGCGCAGTGCCAGCGAGCCCTATGCCGAACGCGTCGCCGTCCTTGTGCGCGAGCGCCACGGCGCGGTCTGGGGCCTGTGCGAGACCGGGGCCGCCGGCCCGGGCGGCAACCGCTACGGCGACGCGGCCGGCCATACCTGCCTGGCGGTCGCCGGCCCGGCCCCGCGCCGCGCGACCCTCGAGACCGGCCTCGCCGACCGGGCCGCCAACATGGAGGCCTTCGCGGCCGCCATGCTGGACGCCTTCCTGGACGCGCTGGCGGAGGCGGACTGGGCTCCGCAGGCGCCGCCTCCACCCCAAGGCCGCGCACCCTAAGGCCCCGGCACCCCGAGGTCCCAGCCCCAATCAGTTCGGCCGGTCCATCCGGCAGGTGGTCGGCAGCAGCGTGTCCTTGGTCTCGACCCGGCCGGCCATCTTCCAGCCCCAGCCGGTGCCCTCCTCGTCGAACCGCATGCCGGGCTCCATCGGCCCGAAGGACGAGACGAACATCGTCTGGAAGTACTGGTGGTCGTCGGGCCGCACGAAGCCCTCGCTGCCGACATACGGCTTGAGGCGCGCCTGCTCGAGCTTCTGCGCCACCTTGCGCGCCTCCGACGAGCCGGCCTCCTGCATCGCGGTGAGCAGCGCGTTCATTGCGTTGAAGGCGCGCGGATAGGTCGAGCCGATTCCGGTGCGGGCGCGGAACGCCGCCTCGAAATCCTGCGTGGCGGCATCGCCCTCGTTGGCGCCGCCTTGCTTGACCTCGAACACCCGGTGGGCGAGGCCGGTCTGGCGCACCACGGTGGGCCCGCCGGTGCCGCCGGCATAATAGGTGTAGAAGCTCGCCTGCAGCCCGGCTTCCGCCGCCGCCTTGAGCAGCAGGTTGATGTCCTGCGCCCAGTTGCCGGTGATGACCGAATCGGCCCCCGACGCCTTGATCTTGGTGATGTAGGGGGCGAAGTCGTTGACCTTCTGCAGCGGCGTCACCTCGTCGCCGACGATCTGGATGTCGGGCCGCTTCGCCTTCAGCATCGCCCGCGCCTGCTGGCGCACCGACTGGCCGAACGAGTAATCCTGGTTGATCAGATAGATTTTCTTGATCTCGGGTCGCGTCCTGATGAAGTTCGTCAACGCCTCCATCTTGATGTCCGAGTTGGCGTCGAAGCGAAAGTGCCAGTAGTTGCACTTCTCGTTGGTCAGCGACGGATCGACCGCCGCGTAGTTGATGTAGATGACCTGGCGGTCGGGGTTGCGCTCGTTGTGCTTGGCGACGAAATCGGTGAGCGCCGCGGCCGCCGAGGAGCCGTTGCCCTGCACCACCACGCGGGCACCGGCATCGATGCCCTTCTGGGCGGCGATCAGGGTCTCCTGCGGGTTCACCTTGTTGTCGTAGGCCAGGACCTCGAAGCGAAACGCCTTCTGGCGGGCGTTCAGCACCTCGGCCATGTACTGGAAGTGGCGCAGGCCGGCCTCTCCGGTCGGGGCGCCACCGCCCGAGAGCGGATCGATGAAGGCGATCTTGACCGTCTCCTGCGCGGCGGCTGCGCCGCAAAGGGCTGCGCCGCAGAAGGCTGCGCTGCAAAAGACCGGGCCGCAGGTCGCAACGACGAAGGCGGCGCCACGCAGCGCCTCGCGAATGGTCATCATGCTTCCTCTCCTCTCGGCCGCGGTCGTCTCGGGTCCCTGCCGGGTCGGTGCCGCGTTGCCGGGTCGAAAGGTCCGGCGCGGGACGCGAGCGCGTCAAGCGGAAACTGCGACCGCCCGAGGTCACTCGCCCGGCGTTACATGCGACACCGTCCCGGAACCTGCTTACCCCAATCGCGATCGTGAAAATTCGAAGGATCACGACAGAAAAAATTCGCAATCGTCATCATCTGAAGCGTATGATACGGCAATCTTCGGTTTTTGTTTTTCGTATATGCTTGGAAAACGCGCAATTTGGAATGATTATAATTATACTTATACCCCTGATTGCAACGCGAACCGTTGACATCCGCTCCATCACCGGCCTAAGCGTCGCGGTGATCCAGGTCATCGGCCGGCGAGCGGCCGGCGGCGCTCGTTCGGCCCGGCGCCCGCGACGGGGATACCGACCATGATTCAGCCCGACCCGGCCCGCGCGGGGCCCCCCCGGTGAGAGCGGCGCTCGCGAGATCGGCGCTCTTCCAGCTCCACTGGTTCCTCGGCCTGACCGCCGGCCTCGTGCTGATGGTCGTCGGGGCGACGGGCGGCGTGCTGAGCGTCGAGGACGAGATTGCCGGCCTCCTCAGCCCCGACATCGTCACCGTCCAGGTTCGCGAGGCCCCGCGGCTGACGCCGGACGCGCTGGTCGCCCGGCTGACGGGCGACGCGCCGGGGCGCCGCGTGACCCTGATGGTGCTGAACGGCGCCCCCGACCGGGCGGCGCGGGTCCGTCTCGCCGATGGCCCGGGCCGCGGGACCGAGACCTATGTCGACCCCTATGACGGGCGGATCCTCGGACCGGCGCGGGGCGAGGCCTTCTTCGATGCGGTGCTGCGGCTGCACCGCTGGCTGCTGCTTCCCGGCAACGGCGACGGCTGGGGCCGCAGCCTCACCGGCGCCTCGGCGCTCGCGCTCGTCTACCTCGCGCTGTCGGGCCTGTACCTGCGCTGGCCGAAGGGCCGGCGCGACTGGCGGATCTGGCTGAAGCCGGCGCTCGCCCGCCGCGGCAGGGCGCTCTATTGGTCGCTGCACGCGGTCGTCGGCACCTGGGTGCTCGTGCTCTACCTCGTGATGGCGCTGACCGGCCTGTGGTGGTCCTACGACTGGTACCGCGACGGGGCGACCTTCCTGCTCACCGGCCGGCCGCCCGCCGCCTCTGCGCGGATCGCGGGAGCCCGGGAGGCGACGAAGCGCGAGGCCGCGGCCGTCCCCCTCGATCCCGCCTTCGCGGCGTTCTCGGCGGCGACGGGCGGGCGCTACGCGACCGCGACGCTCGCCCCCGCCCGCGCCGGGGAGACCATCCGCATCCGGTCGGTGGCGCCCGACGCGGCGCATTTCCAGGCCCGCGACGAGTGGCGGTTCCGTCCCGACGGCACGCTCGACTCCCGCGACCTCTACGCCGAGCGGGCGCTGGGGCCCCGGCTCACCGGTAGCATGCTGGCCTTGCACGAGGGCCGCTTCTTCGGGCCCGTCGGCACGGTAGCGTTCGCGCTGGCGGCGCTCGCCATGCCGCTCTTCGGGGTGACGGGGCTGCTGCTCTACCTCGGTCGACGCCGCAGCCGGCGCCGGCATGCCGCGGCCCCGGCGGCCGGGACGGCGCGGACCCCGGGCGGCATGCGGCCCGAGCAAGCCGCCTGACCCTCGGTCGCGAGTTGCCTTTCGGTCCCATCAGGCAGTAAGCGCACGGGCAGCAGGGCCGCCCGACCGGCGAGAGGATGCCGCATGATCCGCAACGACGTCTCCATCACGCCCGAGCTCGTGCGCCAGCACGGCCTGACCGAGGACGAGTACCAGCGCTTCGTCGGGCTGATCGGACGCGAGCCGACCATCACCGAGCTCGGCATCGTCTCGGCGATGTGGAACGAGCACTGCTCGTACAAGTCCTCCCGCCTGCACCTGAAGACGCTGCCCACCAAGGCGCCGTGGGTGATCCAGGGCCCGGGCGAGAATGCCGGCGTCATCGACATCGGCGACGGCCTCGCCTGCGTGTTCAAGATGGAGAGCCACAACCACCCGAGCTTCATCGAGCCCTACCAGGGCG
This sequence comes from Methylobacterium ajmalii, assembly GCF_036448855.1. NCBI lineage: Bacteria > Pseudomonadati > Pseudomonadota > Alphaproteobacteria > Hyphomicrobiales > Methylobacteriaceae > Methylobacterium > Methylobacterium ajmalii. The sequence continues at coordinate 62,338 of NZ_JAZFXT010000043.1, read as the reverse complement.
CGGGCACGGGCGTCGGCGGCATCCTGCGCGACGTCTTCACCATGGGCGCGCGGCCGATCGCGGCGCTCAACGCGCTGCGTTTCGGTGCGCCGGACCATCCGCGCACGCCCCACCTCGTCTCGGGCGTGGTCGCGGGCATCGGCGGCTACGGCAATTCCTTCGGCGTGCCGACGGTCGGCGGGGCGGTGGGCTTCCACACCCGCTACGACGGCAACATCCTGGTCAACGCCATGGCGGTGGGCCTCGCGAAGACCGACGCGATCTTCTACGCCGCCGCCACGGGCGTGGGTAACCCGATCGTCTATCTCGGCTCGAAGACCGGCCGCGACGGCATCCACGGCGCCACCATGGCGTCCGCCGCCTTCGACGCCTCGTCGGAGGAGAAGCGCCCGACCGTGCAGGTCGGCGATCCCTTCGCCGAGAAGCTCCTGCTCGAGGCCTGCCTGGAGCTGATGCAGTCCGGCGCCGTCATCGCGATCCAGGACATGGGCGCGGCGGGCCTGACCTGCTCGGCGGTCGAGATGGGCGCCAAGGGCAATCTCGGCGTCGAGCTGAACCTCGATGCGGTGCCGACCCGCGAGCCGGGCATGACCGCCTACGAGATGATGCTGTCGGAGAGCCAGGAGCGCATGCTCATGGTGCTCAAGCCCGGCATGGAGGACGAGGCCAAGGCCATCTTCGTCAAGTGGGGCCTCGACTTCGCGATCATCGGCCACACCACCGACACGCTCCGCTTCGTCATCAAGCACGGCGGCGAGACCGTCGCCGACCTGCCGATCAAGGAGCTCGGCGACGAGGCGCCGCTCTACGACCGGCCGCACCGCCAGAACGCCCACCAGCCGGAGATCAAGGCAGAGGACGTGGCGGCGCCGATGCGCAACGTCGACGCGCTGAAAAAGCTCGTCGCCTCGCCGGACCTGTGCTCGAAGCGCTGGGTCTACGAGCAGTACGACCACTTCATCCTCGGCAACACCGTGCAGAAGCCCGGCGGCGACGCCGCGGTGGTGCGGGTCGAGGACGGGCCGAAGGGGCTGGCCATCTCCACCGACGTCACCCCGCGCTACTGCGAGGCCGATCCGGTCGAGGGCGGCAAGCAGGCGGTTGCGGAAGCCTGGCGCAACATCACGGCGGTCGGCGGCCGTCCGCTCGCCATCACCGACAACCTCAACTTCGGCAACCCGGAGAAGCCGGAGGTGATGGGCCAGTTCGTCGGCTGCATCCAGGGCATCGGCGAGGCCTGCCGCGCCCTCGACTTCCCGGTCGTGTCCGGCAACGTCTCGCTCTACAACGAGACCGAGGGCGTGGGCATCCTGCCGACCCCGACCATCGGCGGCGTCGGCGTGGTCGACGACGTGGAGAAGATCGCCACGGTCGCGTTCAAGCGCGACGGCGACGCCCTGGTGCTGATCGGCGCCACCAAGGGCTGGCTCGGGCAGTCGGCCTACCTGGCGACGGTCTGCGGCCGCGAGGAGGGGGCGCCGCCCCCGGTCGACCTCGCCGCCGAGAAGCGCAACGGCGACTTCGTGCGCGGGCTGATCACCTCGGGAATCGTCGACACCGTGCACGACCTCTCCGACGGCGGCCTCGCGGTGGCGGTCGCCGAGATGGCGCTCGCCGGCAACATCGGCGCGGTGCTGCCCGAATGCCCGCTGCCGGTGGCCTGCCACGCCTACCTGTTCGGCGAGGACCAGGGCCGCTACCTCCTGGCGGTGGAGCCCGACGCGGTCGCCGACCTCCTCTACAGCGCCAGCGCGCAGGGCATCGACGCGGCGGTGATCGGCGTCACCGGCGCCGATTCGCTGACCCTGCCGGGCGACGAGATCGTCACCCTCGACGATCTGCGCCAGGCGCACGAGGGCTGGCTGCCGGGCTACATGGCCGGGCCGGCGGCCGACGCGGCCTGAGGGTTCGTTCGAGCACATCTTGCGCTCGATCCCACTCACGACCTCATCCTGAGACGTCAGTCCATCTCCGATGGACTGACCTTGAAGGAGGGCTCCAGACATCGACTTGGTCCCTGGAGCCCTCCTTCGAGGCTCGTTTCACTCGCACCTCAGGATGAGGTTGCGGGCCGGAATGAACCGGTTCACATGCCCCGGATATCTTCGAGCCATCCCGATTCCGAGTAGGAGACGACCCCGATGCCGATGGATGCCCGCGAGATCGAGGCGATGATCAAGGAGGCCCTGCCCGACGCCACGATCGAGATCCGCGATCTCGCCGGCGACGGCGACCACTACGCCGCCACCGTCGTGTCGGCGGCGTTCAAGGGCAAGTCGCGGGTGCAGCAGCACCAGATGGTCTACGGCGCGCTCCAGGGGCGGATGGGCGGCGTGCTGCACGCCCTTGCCCTGACCACGGGCGTGCCGCAGGATTGAGGCCCCAAGGATCGATGCCCCAAGGATCGACGCCTCAAGGATCGATTTCCCCGGAGGTCTGCCGCATGGACGAGATCCGCACGGATCGGCCGAGCCTCTACGACGAGGACGTCGTCGCCTGGGCGGAGCAGCAGGCGGCGGCTCTCCGCGCCCTCGGGGCGCGGCCGGACCTCTCGAACACCCTCGACTGGGACAACATCATCGAGGAGGTCGAGGACGTGGGGCGGTCGCAGATTAGGACCCTCGAGGGCACCCTGCAGGCGATGCTGGTCCACGTCCTGAAATACCTGTCGGCCCCGAGGGCCCAATTGGTGCGTTCGTGGCGGGCCGAGATCATCGCGTTCCACGCGACGGCGAGGCGCCGCTACACGCGATCGATACGGCAGCGGATCGACTGGGACGGCCTCTGGCGCGACTCGAAGGCGGTGGCCGCGGCCGAACTGGCGGTCTGGGGCGACGAGCTGGCGACCGGGCTGCCGGACCGGAGCCCGTTCACGCCCGAGGAACTGGTGGCCGAGGATTTCACCCTCGACGGGGCGCTCCTGCGCCTCGCCTCCATCTTGCAAAACCCGAACGACCATCACTAGCTAGAGCCCACACAGGGGTAGAGCCATGACCGACGTCAACAGCCGCATCGAGACCGAGATCAAGTCCCAGGACGTGGTGGTGTTCATGAAGGGCACGCCGCAATTTCCGATGTGCGGCTTCTCGGGCCAAGTGGCCCAGATCCTCAACTACCTCGGCGTGCCGTTCAAGGGCGTGAACGTGCTCGAGGACATGGAGATCCGCGAGGGCATCAAGGCCTTCTCGCAGTGGCCGACCATCCCGCAGGTCTACGTCAAGGGCGAGTTCGTCGGCGGCTGCGACATCACCCGCGAGATGTTCCAGTCCGGCGAGCTGCAGCAGATGCTGACCGAGAAGGGCATCGCCACCAACACCGCCGCGGCCTGATCCCGCGGATCCACGCCGGACAGGCGGACGAGGAAGGGCGCGCGAGCGCCCTTTTTCGTGGGCGGTGCGGCGAAACCCGGCCACCCGTCGATGCGTCTACCCCCGAGTGACGGCGCGCGGGACGGCGAGATGCGGGACGTGATCATCGTGGGCGGCGGGCCGGCGGGCCTGTCGGCCGCCCTCATCCTCGGGCGCTGCCGGCGCCGGGTGCTGCTGATCGACGCCGGCCACCCGCGCAACGCGGTGACGCCGCACATGCACGGCTTCCTCGGCCGCGACGGCCGCCCGCCCGGCGACTTGCGCGACGAGGGACGCCGGGAACTCGCCGCCTACGACACGGTGGAGATCTGGGACGGGCGCGTCGCCGACGCCGTGCCGGCGCCGGACGGCTTCCGGGTCGTGATGGACGACCAGCGCCGCGCCAAGGCCCGCCGGATGATCCTCGCCACCGGCCTGCGCACCGATCTGCCGCCGATCGAGGGGTTCTCGGAGTTCTGGGGCCGCGGCGTCCACCACTGCCCGTATTGCGACGGCTACGAGAACCGCGACCGGCCGCTCGCCATCTACGGCCAGGGCGATACGGGGAACGGGCTCGCCCTCGAGCTCACCGCCTGGAGCCGCGACCTGACGCTCTGCACCGACGGGCCCTGCGGCCTCGATGCGCCGGAACGCGAGCGCCTCGCCCGCCACGGCGTGCGGATCGAGGAGCGCGGGATCGCCCGGCTCGAGGGCGAGGACGGACGGTTCGCCCGGATCCGCCTGCGCGACGGCGAGGCCCTGGCCTGCGCCGCCCTGTTCTTCGTCACCGGGCCCTGCATCCCCTCCCGGCTCGTCGAGCGGCTCGGCTGCGACGTCTCGGGCAAGGGCACGGTGCGGACGGGCGAGTACGAGGAGACGAACGTGCCGGGGCTCTACGTGGCGGGCGATGCCTCGCGGCGGGTCCAGCTCGCCATCGTGGCCGCCGCCGAGGGCGCGATGGCGGCCTTCGCGGTCAATACCGAGCTCCTGCGCGAGGACACCCGCTGACCGGCGAATCGGTCGTGCGCGAGCATAGGCCAGGACAGAATTCCGCTTTTTTCGTGAGTCCCGCCTCGTCCCAATAACGCGGACGTGTCAGGCGCTTGGCTCCCCGGGCGAGGTGGTCCGCCGGCTCGCGCGGACAAACAATCTCCCTGTCAAGACTTTATCCCTGCAAAAACACTTGTTAGCGTTGCTGCGCGACGAGGGGATTCCATCATGAAGGGCCTGGGAGAGGCTTGGCGGGCAGGGCTCGCCCGGCGCGCGCAGCGTGCTGCGTCGATCCGCGATGCCGCCTTGCGGCAGCCCGGCGCCGAGCACCACGCGCTCACAGCGCGGGACTTGATCCGCATGGCCCAATCCGCCCTCGCCGCGAGCGAGCCGCGAAGCTGATCCGGTCCCACGCGGCCGGTCGAGGCCGCGGCGCGATCCAAGGGCGCGACATCCAAGGGCGTGACCTGACGGTAGAGCCGGCGACGATCCCGCGGGCGGGTACGAGCAGGACGGCGCTCGGCGCCAGCCGCGCCCGACATCGCACGGCCTCGTCGCGAGAATCGTCGGGAACCGGACGACTCGCCTGCGGGTTGGGAGCCGTGAATCCTCCGGGATGCGGCCGTGAGGAGGCACCGGAGCGGATTGCGCGGTCGAGACCTCGTTTCGCAAGACTTGTCCGCGCGAGACTTGGTCGCGCAAGTCCATATCGTGCGCGGGGACGACCTCGGACAGCATGCCGCCGTAGACTGCGCCCGAACTGCCAAGCTTTGCGACAAGCTGTCTCTGTTGCGATGCGTGCGAGATCATCTCGCGGCGCACAATAAGGGGCGTGCGCTGGCGCACGGCCGCGATGCAACCTCCGCGCTAAGCCCCTTTTCACTGTCGCGCATGGCAATCCGCCACCTTAGTCGGCAACGGTGAACTTTTCCTTGCGCGACGGCACCGGCTACGGAACTATGGCATTTCTTAGCCGTTGTCGGTTCTCTAACCCAGTATGCGTCTTACCAGACAGCCACGGGCCGCGCGCCCGGGGGATCCTCATGCCTGATTTCGAGTCCCGGAACCTCGACGACGCCGAGAGCCTCGCCCGCCTCGCCGAGCTTCTCCATCCAACCAAGTCCGCTCGGAGCGAAGCGAAGGCCCGCGGCCGTCGCCGTGCGGCGATCGGCTTCCTGCCGGTACAGGCCCCGGCACAGGATGTACCCGCCGGGCAGACCTTGCAGCACGCCTGACCGCGCGAGCGCGGCAAGCGTCCCGCCTCGCGCTCACCAGGTCTGCGGCGTGATTAGGCCCTTGGTGGTCACCACGACCCAGGTCCGCCCACGCCGCTCGATCGCCTCGATCCGGCCCGCGCCCGGCAGCGTATCGCCCGGCCCGACCTCGACGAGACGCCGATTGCGGTTCTCGATCATCGCCATCCCGTCATAGACGTCGCGCAGCACCCAGCCCTCGATGGCCGGCGGCTTGGCCTTGTCGGCCGGCTTGTCGGGAAGGCTGCCGGTCAGGGCCGGCTCCGCCGCCGCGACGGGCTTGACCGCGACCGGCGCGGCCGCCATCGGCGCGTGGACCGCCGGAGCCTGAGCCACGGGACTCTGGGCCACCGGAGCCGCAACCGCGGCGACCGGAACCGGTCGCTTGTCCGCCTTCTCCAGCCTGTCCATCACCGCCGCGAGGCGGGCGGCCTGCTCGCGGTCGGCGTGCTCCTGACGCTCGGCCATCGCCGACAGGCGCTCGGTCAGCGCCGCGACCTTGCCGGCGAGGTCGCCCTCCTGGCGCTGCATCCGCTCGATGCGCTCGGAAATCTGCCCGAGGCGGGCCCCGGCCTCGGCGCGGCCCTTGTCGGCCGCCTCGTGGGCCTGCGCCGTGCGGTCGCGCAGGAGCGACAGGTCGGTGGCGAGCCGCGCGCTCTCGGTGCCGCCGGCCTCGACCCGGGCGCTCAGCCGCGTCCACTCGGCCGGCGGGATGCCCGCGCCGCCGCCCTGGGCGGCATTCATCAGCGCCACGGTGGCGCCGCCCGACAGGGCGCCGACGCAGCCGGCGCAGAGCAGCGCCGCCACCGTCGTCGTCTTCATCTTGCGCCACCCGGCCAGGGCCGCGACACCGCGCTTCGCCGAGAGCATCGCCGGGGCCGGCGCGCCGGCGACGTCGTTCTGATCCACCATGACCCGAGCTTCCCAGAAATCCAGGAAGATTTGGGTAACCATGCTTGCTTACCGATTGGTTACCGTCGCGTCGCGCCCGCGGGCGGAAGGCGGCCCGGGCCCGCGGACCCGGACCGCCCTCCCCTCACGCCAGGGCCGGCAGCACCCGCTCGATCTCGGCCCGGTGAGGCTCGAGGAAGCCCGGCAGCTTCAGGGCCTCGCCCAAGGCCTCCGCCGGCTCGTCGGCGGCAAAGCCCGGCGCGTCGGTGGCGATCTCGAACAGCACGCCGCCGGGCTCGCGGAAGTAGACCGAGCGGAAGTAGTTGCGGTCGCGCTGCTCGGTCACCTGCAGCCCGAGCGCCCCGGCCCGCTCCGCCATCTCGGCCTGGCCTGCGTCGTCGGCGGCCCGGAAGGCGATGTGGTGCACCGAGCCGCCGCCCGAGCGCCCGGGCAGGAAGTCGCCGACCTCCCGCAGGGTGACGTGGGCGCCGAGCCCGGCCGCGCCGGCGTAGCGGACGAGCGCGCCCTCCCGGCCGGTCTCGGCCCAGCCGAACACCTCGGTCAGCACCCGGGCGGTGGGGGCCGCCTGGCGCAGCATCAGGGTCACGCCGTGGAAGCCCCGCACCGCGTGCTCGGCCGGCACGTCCGACCCGGTCCAGGCCGGGTCGGCCTCCGCCCCCGCCACGCCGACCAGGGCGAGGCGCATCCCGTCGGGGTCGCGGAACGGCAGCACCGTCTCGCCGAAGACCTTGGCGGGCGCCTCGAAGGCGATGCCGGCCGCCACCAGCCGGTGGGTCCAGTAGCCGATCGACCCCTCCGGCACCCGGAACGCCGTCTCCTCGGTCTGCCCGACCCCGACCCGGCCCGGGGCGACGTGCTCCCAGGGGAAGAAGGTCAGGATCGTGCCGGGCGCACCGTCCGCGTCGCCGTAATAGAGGTGGTAGGTGCCCGGATCGTCGAAGTTGACGGTCTTCTTCACGAGGCGCAGCCCGAGGATCCGAGTGTAGAAGTCGAGGTTGCGGCGCGCCGGGCCGGAGATGGCGGTGACGTGGTGCAGGCCGGCGGAGGCGTGGGTGGTGGTCATGGCCGAGAGCTCCCGGGGCGGCGGCGGGAAGGATAAGCCGGGCCGCCTTGCGATGACGGCAATCTAGGACTTGCCTTCGAGCCCCAAAATAGAAACAGTCGAAACCCATCGTTTCCGGACGCGCCCATGCCGCTGCCCGATTTCGAGGCCTGGGCGATCTTCGCCCGGGTGGCGCAGACCGCCTCGTTCTCCCGCGCCGCCACCGAGCTCGGCCTGTCCAAGGCCACGGTGTCGAAGGCGGTGAGCCGGCTCGAGCGCCGCCTCGGCGCCGCCCTCCTGCACCGCACGTCGCGGCGGCTCGCCCTCACCGAGGCCGGGCGCCTCGCCCTCGACGGCGCCGCCCGCATCCTGGCGGCCGGCGAGTCGGCGGAGGCCGAGGCGATGGCGCAGTCCGCCTCGCCACGGGGCCTGGTGCGGATGGCGGCCCCGATGTCGTTCGGCCTCGCCCACGTCGCGCCGCTCCTGCCCGACTTCCTCGCCGCGCATCCGGAGGTCGCGGTCGACCTGCACCTGAGCGACGCGCAGGTCGACCTCGTCGGCGACGGCTTCGACCTCGGGCTGCGCATCGCGGCGCTCGCCGATTCGAGCCTGCGCCTGCGCCGCCTCTGCGCCGTCGGCCGCTCGCTGGTGGCGGCCCCCGCCTATCTCGACCGGGCCGGGAGGCCGGCGCATCCGCGCGACCTCGCCGGCCATGCCTGCCTCGGCTACGCCTACCTGCCGAACCCGGAGCGCTGGCACTTCCGCGACGCGGCCGGCACCGAGGCGACGGTGACGCCGGCCGGGCGGCTGCGGGCGAACAACGCCGATGCGCTCACGCCGGCTTTGCGCGCCGGGCTGGGGCTCGCGGTGCAGCCGGACTTCCTGGTCTGGGACGACCTGCGCACCGGGCGGCTCGAACGGGTGATGCCGGACTGGTCGCCGCCGCCGGTCGGGCTCAACCTCCTGATGCCGCCGGGCGCGGCCCGCCCGGCCCGCGTCACCGCCCTGGTGACGTTCCTCGAGCGCCGGCTCGCCGCGGCACCCTGGGCGAGCGAGGCGGGCCGCGGCGAGACCGGGACGGAGGCCGGTACGAGCGGGATGACGGCAAGCGGGACCGGTGACAGAATCATCGGCGCGTAACAATGCGGCTTTACAAGGCCGCCGGAATGGCCGAGGGGGCGCATACGACCTTCGTCGTAGGAGGCTGTCGGCCGCGCGAGGCGCGGCAGCGATGCTGCGTGCTAGACTAGACCCTTGATTTCAAGGCATTTTTTTCGCCTCGCCCGGTTCCCAGCCGCAGCAAAAGGTGCTCTAAGCTCGATCGGGGACCGAGAGGAAAGACAACAATGAAGTTCCGCGTCGAGGTCGATTGCACCCCGGTCGAGGCCCGCCAGTTCGTTGGTCTTCCCAACGTCGAGCCGCTGCAGGCGGCGGTGATGGCCGAGGTCGAACGGCGCATGATGGCCGAGATGGACCGCTTCTCGCCCGACGCGATCATGCGCAGCTGGTTCACGGTCTTTCCCCAGAACGCGGATCAGATGCAGACCATGTTTCTCAAGATGTTCCAGCAGGGTTTCGGTGGCACCGCGTCGCCGCCGGCCAAGTCGGACTCTCGCCCCAAATCGGAAGCCTGAGAACCGGGCCCTCGCGTTTCGGTCTCGTGATTTCGCCGGACTGGAGGCGGTTCCGGATTTTCGCACTGCAGCAATACGCAAGGTGCGGATGATCGGAACCCGCCTCTCCATCAGGTAAGCTAAACCCTTGCAATGCCAGACGAGTTGCGAAAGCATGGCGGTGGCACGAAGAATGCTGACGCCTGCGGCAGCTCGACTCGCCGATCGAGTATGACCTTAGGGAGGACAACGTGGAACGCAGTCGCGATCTCGACCCGGTCGAGACCCAGGAGTGGCTCGACTCGCTCGACGGCGTGCTGGAGGTCGAGGGCCCGGACCGGGCGCACTTCCTCATCGAGCAGGTCATCGAGGGCGCCCGGAAGAAGGGTGCGCCCGTCCCCTACTCGGCGAACACCGCCTATGTGAACACGATCCCGGTCGACAAGCAGCCCCCCCATCCGGGTGACAGGGCGATCGAGCACCGCATCCGCTCGGCGATCCGCTGGAACGCCATCGCGATCATCCTGCGCAACAACAAGGACTCGTCGGAGCTGGGCGGCCACATCGCCAGCTTCCAGTCCGCCGCGACCCTGTACGACACCGGCTTCATGCATTTCTGGCACGGGGCCGAGGGGGAGCGCGGCGGCGACCTGATCTACGTCCAGGGCCATTCCTCGCCGGGCATCTACGCCCGCGCCTACCTGGAAGGCCGCCTGACCGAGGAGCAGATGCTGAGCTTCCGCCAGGAAGTCGGCGGCAAGGGCCTCTCGTCCTATCCGCATCCCTGGCTGATGCCGGATTTCTGGCAGTTCCCGACCGTCTCGATGGGCCTCGGCCCCCTGATGGCGATCTACCAGGCGCGCTACCTGCGCTACCTGCACCATCGCGGCCTCGCCAACACCGACGGCCGCAAGGTGTGGGCGTTCATGGGCGACGGCGAGATGGACGAGCCGGAGTCGCTCGGCGCGATCTCGCTCGCCTCGCGCGAGAAGCTCGACAACCTGGTCTTCGTCATCAACTGCAACCTGCAGCGCCTCGACGGCCCGGTGCGCGGCAACGGCAAGATCGTCCAGGAGCTGGAGGCCAACTTCCGCGGCGCCGGCTGGAACGTCATCAAGGTGCTGTGGGGCTCGGGCTGGGACCAGCTGCTCGCCCGCGACACCACCGGCATGCTGGCGCGCCTGATGGAGGAGTGCGTCGACGGCGAGTACCAGGACTTCAAGTCGAAGAACGGCGCCTACATCCGCGAGCATTTCTTCGGGAAGTACCCCGAGACCGCCGCGCTGGTGAAGGACTGGAGCGACGACGACATCTGGCGGCTCACCCGCGGCGGCCACGACCCGAGCAAGGTCTTCGCGGCCTATTCCGCGGCCGTGAAGCACAAGGGCCAGCCGACCCTCATCCTCGCCAAGACCGTCAAGGGCTACGGCATGGGCGAGGCGGGCGAAGCGCAGAACATCACCCATCAGCAGAAGAAGATGGGCGAGGCGGTGCTCAAGCAGTTCCGCGACCGCTTCGGCATCGATCTCAACGACGAGCAGATCGCCGAGATCCCGTTCATCCGCTTCCCCGAGGGGTCGCCGGAGCACACCTACCTGATGGAGCGCCGCAAGGCGCTCGGCGGTCCGCTGCCGGCCCGGCGCGCGAAGTCGCAGGCGCTGCAGATCCCGCCGCTCGACGCCTTCTCGGCCCAGCTTAAGGAGACCGCGGGCCGCGAGATCTCCACCACCATGGCGTTCGTGCGGGTGCTCAACACCCTGCTGCGCGACAAGAACATCGGCAACCGCATCGTGCCGATCGTGCCCGACGAGAGCCGGACCTTCGGCATGGAGGGCATGTTCCGCCAGTTCGGCATCTTCAGTCAGGTCGGCCAGCTCTACCGGCCGGAAGACGCCAACCAGCTGATGTACTACCGCGAGGACGAGAAGGGCCAGATGCTCCAGGAGGGCATCAACGAGGCCGGCGCGATGTCGTCCTGGATCGCGGCCGCGACCTCGTACTCGCATTCCGACGCGCCGACGATCCCGTTCTACATCTACTACTCGATGTTCGGGTTCCAGCGCATCGGCGACCTCGCCTGGGCCGCCGGCGACATGCGCGCCCGCGGCTTCATGATCGGCGGCACCGCCGGCCGCACGACCCTGAACGGCGAGGGCCTGCAGCACGAGGACGGCCACAGCCACCTGATCTCGGCCACCATCCCGAACTGCGTCTCCTACGACCCGACCTTCTCGTACGAGGTGGCGGTGATCGTCCAGGACGGCCTGCGCCGGATGTATGCCGAGCAGGAGGACGTGTTCTACTACATCACGGTGATGAACGAGAACTACGAGCATCCCGGCATGCCCGAAGGGGCCGAGGCCGGGATCCTCAAGGGGATGTACCTGTTCCGCGAAGGCAAGGCGGGTGCGGCGAACCGGGTGCAGCTGATGGGCTCGGGCACGATCCTGCGCGAGGTCATCGCCGGGGCCGAGCTGCTGGAGCAGGATTTCGGCATCGCCGCCGACATCTGGTCCTGCCCGAGCTTCACCGAACTGCGCCGCGAGGCGATGGCGGTGGAGCGCTGGAACATGCTCCACCCGACCGAGACGCAGAAGACGAGCTACGTCGAGACCTGCCTGTCGAGCCGTCAGGGCCCGGTGATCGCGGCGACCGACTACATGCGTCTCTTCGCCGACCAGATCCGCCCCTACGTGCCGGGCCGCTACAAGGTGCTCGGCACCGACGGCTTCGGCCGCTCGGATTACCGGGTGCGCCTGCGCGAGTTCTTCGAGGTCAACCGCTACTGGGTCGCCGTCGCGGCGCTCAAGAGCCTGGCCGAGGAGGGCGCCGTGCCGGCCGCCAAGGTCGCCGAGGCGATCGCCAAGTACGGGCTGAACCCGGAGAAGCCGGCCCCCTGGACGGTCTGAGCCCTCACGGCTGCGAGGTCGCCCATCTCGGACATCCTATCGGGGTCACATCTCTCCTCTAAGTGCTAACCCCTTCTGAAGATACGCGCTTTCCCTCCCCCTCGTGGGGAGGGGTCAGGGGTGGGGGTGGTGCCGCGCAGAGCTATGCGGTGCCTCCTGAACCACCCCCACCTCCAACTCCTCCCCACAAGGGGGAGGAGAGGTGCGCGCTTTCCAAGGGAAGAAAGCGATCAGACCGAGTTGTGGGATTGCGATAGCGGATGCCCGGGCGAGAGCTGCCTCGCGAGTCGGGAATTCCATCTTCGTAAAGACGTATTAAGCAAATCAATCGGGAGAGTGCGCAGTGTCGATCGAGGTCAAGATCCCGGATATCGGTGATTTCAAGAACATCCCGATCATCGAGATCCTGGTGAAGGAAGGCGACACGATCGGGGCCGAGGACCCGATCGTGTCGCTCGAATCCGACAAGGCGACGATGGAGGTCCCCTCCCCGTCGGCCGGCGTGATCGAGAAGATCCTGGTCAAGGTCGGCGACACGGTGAGCGAGGGCAGCCCGGTCCTGCTGTTGAAGGGCGAGTCCGAGGAGAAGGCGCCGGCCGCCGCGGCCGCCGCGACCCCGTCCGCGGGTGCGGCCCCCGCCGCCGATACCGCCGCCCTGATGCCCAAGCAGGAGCCGGATCCGGCCAGGCCCGCCGCTCCCCCGGTCCCGGCCGCTCCCGCCTCCTCGGCCCCCGACTTCTCGAACGTGCATGCGAGCCCCGCGGTGCGGCGGCTTGCCCGCGAGCTCGGCGTCGACCTCAACGGCATCAAGGGCTCCGGCGAGAAGGGCCGGATCACCAAGGAGGACGTGAAGGGCTCGCTCGTGCGCTCCGCCGCCCCGGCGGCTTCGGCCGGCACGGCGGTGGCCACCGGCAGCATGGGCATCCCGGAGATCCCGGCGGTCGACTTCTCGAAGTTCGGCCCGACCGAGGTGAAGCCGCTGCCGCGGATCAAGAAGATCTCCGGCCCGCACCTGCACCGCGCCTGGCTCAACGTGCCGCTCGTCACCCATTCGGACGAGTCGGACATCACCGAGACCGACGTCTACCGCAAGGAACTCGACACCGCCGGCAAGGACAAGGGCTACCGCGTCACCCTGCTGTCGTTCCTGATCAAGGCCGCGGTCTCGGCGCTGCGCCAGCACCCGGAGTTCAACTCGTCGCTGAACCCCGAGAAGGACGCGCTGATCCTCAAGAAATACTACAACATCGGCGTCGCCGTCGACACGCCGGACGGCCTCGTCGTCCCGGTGGTCAAGGATGCCGACCGCAAGGGCATCGTCGAGATCAGCCAGGAACTCGGCTCGCTGTCGAAGAAGGCCCGCGACGGCAAGCTCGGCAGCGGCGACATGCAGGGCGCCACCTTCACGATCTCGTCGCTCGGCGGCATCGGCGGCACCGGCTTCACGCCGCTCGTCAACGCCCCCGAGGTCGCGATCCTGGGCGTGGTGCGTTCCAAGATGGCGCCGGTCTGGAACGGCACCGAGTTCAAGCCGCGGCTGATGCTGCCGCTCTCGGTCTCCTACGACCACCGCGTGATCGACGGCGCGCTGGCCGCGCGCTTCACCCGCCACCTCGCCCACGTCCTCGAGGACGTCCGGCGCCTCGTCGTCTGACGAACCACGCAGCGAGGTGATCCGATGAGCAACGAAGTCCGTCTGCCGGATATCGGCGACTTCAAGAACGTCCCGGTGATCGAGGTGCTGGTCAAGGCCGGCGACACGATCGCGGTCGACGACACCATCGTCGTCCTGGAATCCGACAAGGCGACCATGGACGTCCCCTCCTCCGTGGCCGGCACGGTCAAGGAGGTGAAGATCAAGCCGGGTGACGCGGTCACGCAGGGCGATCTTCTCCTGGTGCTGGAGGGTGCCGCCGCTGCAGCCCCGGCGAAGCCCGCTGTCGCCGAGAAGGCGGCCCCGGCGGCCTCCGCCGGCGGCTCGCCGCTCGCGGCGGGCGCGGGCCAGGCGGGCTACGGCTCGCCCGCCACCGCCGGCGGCCAGGGCGCCTCAACGGCCCCGGCCCCGAAGGGCGCCGCCCCGGTCTCCGGCGAGGAGATGCGGGCCGAGGTGCTGGTGCTCGGCGCCGGCCCCGGCGGCTACACGGCGGCGTTCCGCGCCGCCGATCTCGGCAAGAAGGTCGTGTTGGTCGAGCGCTGGCCGAGCCTCGGCGGCGTCTGCCTCAACGTCGGCTGCATCCCCTCGAAGGCGCTGCTCCACGCCGCCAAGGTGATCGACGAGAGCCAGGCGATGGCCTCGCACGGGATCAGCTTCGCGGCACCCCAGATCGACATCGATCAGCTGCGCAGCTGGAAGGAGGGCGTGGTCAAGCGCCTGACCGGCGGCCTCGGGGGGCTGGCCAAGCAGCGCAAGGTGACGGTGGTCACCGGCACCGCCCGCTTCGTCAGCCCGCACCAGATCGAGGTCGAGCACGAGGGCAAGAAGACGGTCATCGGCTTCGACAACGCGGTCATCGCGGCCGGCTCCGAGCCGATCAAGATGCCGTTCATCCCGCACGACGACCCGCGGGTGATCGACTCGACCGGCGCGCTGGAGCTCGACGGGGTGCCCAAGCGCCTGCTGGTCATCGGCGGCGGCATCATCGGCCTCGAGATGGCGACGGTCTACCACGCGCTCGGGTCCAAAGTGACCATCGTCGAGCTGATGGACCAGATCATCCCGGGCGCCGACAAGGACATCGTCACCCCGCTCTTCAAGCGGATCTCGAAGCAGTACGAGGCGATCCACCTCAAGGCCAAGGTCACGGCCGTCGAGGCGCTGCCCGAGGGCCTCAAGGTGACGTTCGAGGGCGGCTCGGCGCCGGCCACCGACACCTTCGACAAGATCCTGGTCTCGGTCGGCCGCCGCCCCAACGGCAAGCTGATCGGCGCCGAGGCCGCCGGCGTCGCGGTGGACGAGCGGGGCTTCATCCCGGTCGACAAGCAGATGCGCACGACGGCGCCGCACATCTTCGCCATCGGCGACGTGGTCGGCCAGCCGATGCTCGCCCACAAGGCGGTGCACGAGGGCAAGGTCGCGGCGGAAGCGGCTGCCGGCAAGAACTCGTTCTTCGACGCCAAGGTGATCCCGTCGGTGGCCTATACCGATCCGGAGGTGGCCTGGGTCGGCCTGTCCGAGACCGAGGCCAAGGCCAAGGGCATCAAGGTCGGCAAGGGCGTGTTCCCCTGGGCGGCGAGCGGCCGCTCGCTGTCGCTCGGGCGCGACGAGGGCCTGACCAAGGTGCTGTTCGACGAGGAATCGAACCGCATCGTCGGCTGCGGCATCGTCGGCCCCTCGGCCGGCGACCTGATCGCGGAGGCCGCGCTCGCCATCGAGATGGGGGCGGATGCCGAGGATATCGGGATGACCATCCATCCGCATCCGACGCTGTCGGAGACGGTCGGCATGGCGGCCGAGGCCTTCGAGGGCACGATCACCGACCTCTACATGCCGAAGAAGAAGGCGCATTGAGGCGACGACCGTGATGCGGGGGCGGCGGCATCGCCGCCCCCGCAGGCCCTCTGGACACGGCAGGGCGCGATGGTCCCCTCCCCTGTGGGAGGGGAGGCCCAGCGCCAGATCCGCCAAGAAGAACCGGACGCAAAAAGATACGGGCGGCACTCGCGTGCCGCCCGTATCGTTTTACCGGGGCGCCTGGCGCGGAGGACGTCAGCCGCGCTGGGCGGTCGTCACGTAGTCGCGCTTCGGGGCGCCGGTGTAGAGCTGGCGCGGACGGCCGATCTTCTGGGACGGGTCCTCGATCATCTCGGCCCACTGGCTGATCCAGCCGACGGTGCGGGCGAGCGCGAACAGCACCGTGAACATCGAGGTCGGGAAGCCCATCGCCTTGAGCGTGATGCCCGAGTAGAAGTCGATGTTCGGGTAGAGCTTCTTCTCGATGAAGTACTCGTCCTTGAGGGCGATCTGCTCCAGCTCCATCGCGACGTCGAGCAGCGGATCGTCCTTGATGCCGAGCTCGCTCAGCACCTCGTGCGTGGTCTTCTGCATGATGCGGGCGCGCGGGTCGTAGTTCTTGTAGACCCGGTGACCGAAGCCCATCAGACGGAACGGATCGTTCTTGTCCTTCGCCTTGGCGACGTACTCGCCGACGCGCTCGGGGGTGCCGATCTCGGCCAGCATCTTCAGCGCCGCCTCGTTGGCGCCGCCATGGGCGGGGCCCCACAGGCAGGCGATGCCGGCGGCGATGCAGGCGAAGGGGTTGGCGCCCGAGGAGCCGGCCAGACGCACCGTCGAGGTCGAGGCGTTCTGCTCGTGGTCGGCATGCAGGATGAAGATCCGGTCGAGCGCCCGCGACAGCACGGGGTTCGGCTGGTATTCCTCGCACGGAACCGCGAAGCACATCCGCAGGAAGTTCGAGGTGTAGTCGAGGTCGTTCTTCGGGTACACGAACGGCTGGCCGATCGAGTACTTGTAGGCCATGGCCGCGAGCGTCGGCATCTTGGCGATCATGCGCATGGAGGCGACCATGCGCTGCTTCTCGTCCGTGATGTCGGTCGAGTCGTGATAGAACGCCGAGAGCGCACCGACGCAGGCCACCATCACCGCCATCGGGTGGGCGTCGCGGCGGAAGCCCTGGAAGAAGCGGTTCATCTGGTCATGCACCATGGTGTGGCGCGTGACGCGGTAGTCGAAATCGGCCTTCTGGGCCGCGGTCGGCAGCTCGCCGTACAGCAGCAGGTAGCAGGTCTCGAGGAAGTCGCCGTGCTCGGCCAGCTGCTCGATCGGGTAACCGCGATAGAGGAGCACGCCCTCGTCACCATCGATATAGGTGATCTTGGACTCGCAGGACGCCGTCGAGGTGAAGCCCGGGTCGTAGGTGAACTGCCCGGTCTGCGCGTAGAGCTTGCTGATGTCGACGACACCCGGGCCGACCGTGCCGGCCTTGGTGGGCAGCTCGATCGTGCGACCGTTCACCGTGAGGGTGCTGGTGGGGAGGCTCATGGGGTTGCGGACCCTTTCCATCAACGTGACCGAGCGTCGGAGCCTCGACCGCGGCGCCCGGGGGCAGGCGGCGACTTTGCTGCGGGTGCTCACTCGCCGTCCGGGTTAGCGGATCACCGCACCGGCATCAACCGCACGCCCCCACCCGGATGACAGAATTCAGATTCTGTTCAGGGGTCGTCGGGTCGGGCCGGCGAATCCCCCGGGGGCCGGGCTCGCGGGGGACTCGGCCTGGTTGCGCCTCAGGCGGCCTGCTCGCGCAGGCGCTCCAGGCTCTCCTGGCGGCCGAGCACCGCCATCACGTCGAACAGCGGCGGCGAGGTCGCCCGGCCGGTCAGCGCGGCGCGCAGGGGCTGGGCGACCTGCCCGAGCTTGACCCCGGCGCTCTCCGCGAACTGCCGCACCGCACCCTCGGTCGAGGCGGCGGACCACTCGGTCAGCGCCTCGAGGTGCGGCAGCGCCCCGGCGAGCCGCTCGCGCCCGCCGTTGCCGAGGAGGCCCGAGGCCTTATCGTCGAGGGCGAGCGGCCGCGGCGCGTAGAGGTAGTAGGCGCTGTCGACGAGCTCGATCAGGGTCTTGGCCCGCTCCTTCAGCCCCGGCATCGCGGCGATGAATTTTTCGCGGATCTCCGGGGCCAGCGGCGCGGAGAGGCCCCAGCGCTGTCCTTGCGTCGGCAGGATCGCCTCGATCGCCTCGACCAGCGCCTCGTTCGAGGACGAGCGGATGTAGTGCCCGTTCAGGTTCTCGAGCTTGGCGAAGTCGAACCGGGCCGGCGAGCGCCCGACCTGGGCGAGGTCGAAGGCCGCGACCATCTCCTCGGTGGAGAAGATCTCCTGGTCGCCGTGGCTCCAGCCGAGGCGCACGAGGTAGTTGCGGAGCGCCGCCGGCAGGTAGCCGAGGTCGCGATAGGCATCGACCCCGAGCGCGCCGTGGCGCTTGGAGAGCTTGGCCCCGTCCGGCCCGTGGATCAGCGGGATGTGCGACATGTTCGGCACGTCCCAGCCCAGCGCCTGGTAGATCTGGGTCTGGCGCGCGCCGTTGGTCAGGTGGTCGTCGCCGCGGATGATGTGGGTCACGCCCATGTCGTGGTCGTCCACCACCACGGCCAGCATGTAGGTCGGCGTGCCGTCCGAGCGCAGCAGGACGAGGTCGTCGAGGTCCTTGTTCTGCCAGACCACCCGGCCCTGCACCGCGTCCTCGACCACGGTCTCGCCGTCGGTCGGCGCGCGCAGGCGAATGACCGGCTTGACGCCGGCCGGCGCCTCGGACGGATCGCGGTCGCGCCAGCGGCCGTCGTAGCGGATCGGCCGGCCCTCGCGACGCGCGCTCTCGCGCATCTCGGTCAGTTCCTCGGGCGTGGCGTAGCAGTGATAGGCCCGACCCGTTGCGAGCAGGCCCTCGGCCACCTCGCGGTGCCGGCCTGCCCGGGCGAACTGGTAGACCACGTCGCCGTCCCAATCGAGGCCGAGCCAGGCGAGCCCGTCGAGGATCGCGTCGATGGCGCCCTGCGTCGAGCGCTCGCGGTCGGTGTCCTCGATGCGCAGCAGCATCCGGCCGCCGTGCCGGCGCGCGTAGAGCCAGTTGAACAAAGCCGTGCGACCCCCGCCGATGTGGAGGAAGCCCGTGGGCGACGGGGCAAAGCGGGTGACGACGGAGGACATGCGCTTCGAGAACCGGGGTGAGAGCGAAAAAAACGATGTGGCCGGGGCCGTCGGGGCAGGGTCGGGCGAGTCGACCCGCCGGCGCCGGGTCCTGTAGCATGCGCGAGACGAGCCGTTAAGAAACCGTCATCGGGGCCGGGCTCGCGCCCGGGGCCCGGGGGAGCGGCGGTTGCGCGCAGCCTCGTCGGGGCGGGGCGATGGCGGGGCCGGGCGCAGGAACGGGGATCGTGGCACGCGCCGCCGGCGCGCTGCCGGCGCCCGTGCTGCTGCTCCCGGCGCTCGGCGGCCGCATCGCCGGCTGCCTCGCCGCGGAGGCCGCGCAGCGCCGGCTGTTTCCCTGGCTGGCGGTGGCCTTCGGCGCCGGCGCGCTGCTGTTCCTCACCGTCGCGGACGGGCCGGTCGTCCTCGCCGCCCCGCTGGGCGCCGGGCTCGCGCTGGCGGGCGGCGCGCTGGCGCTGCGGGCCCGCGCGGTCGCGCCGGCCCTCATGCTCGCGGCGTCCTTCGTCTTCCTGGGCTTCGCGGCCGCCGCCTACCGGACGACGCGCGTCGCCGCGCCGGTCCTCGCCCGCACGGTGATCGCGCCGCTGCACGGCTTCGTCGAGGCGCTGGAGGAGCGGGAAGAAGGCGCGCGGCTCGTGGTGCGGGTCCTGCGCCTCGGCGAGATGGCGGCGGCCGAGCGGCCGGTGCGGGTGCGCGTCTCCTATCGCCGCGGCGACGCGCTGCGGCCGGGCGACTACATCGAGGCCAAGGCGCGCCTGCTGCCGCCGCCGGAGCCGGCGCGGCCCGGCGGCTACGATTTCGCCCGCGACGCGTATTTCCGCGGCATCGGCGCGGTGGGCTCGCTGCTCGGCGCCGCCGCCGTCAAGCCGCCGCCCGAGCCGGCGCCCTGGAGCCTGCGGCTCGCCGCCGGCCTCGACGACGCCCGCAACGCGCTGACGCGGCGCATCGCCGAGTCGAACGGCGACAAGGGCGGCGTCACCCAGGCCGGCGCGGTGGCGGCGGCCCTCGTCACCGGCAAGCGCGGGCTCATCGACCAGGACACCAACGACACCCTGAGGGCGGCCGGGATCTATCACGTCGTCTCGATTTCCGGATTGCACATGGTGCTGGCGGCCGGGGTGGTGTTCTGGCTCGTGCGGGCGCTGCTCGCCCTCGTCCCGGGCCTGGCGCTGGCCTGGCCGATCAAGAAGATCGCGGCATTCCTGGCGATGATCGCGGTCACCGGCTACTGCGCCTTCTCGGGCTGGGACCTCGCGGCCGAGCGCTCGCTCGTCATGACACTGGTGATGCTCGGCGCGGTCCTGGTCGACCGGCCGGCGCTCAGCCTGCGCAACCTGGCGCTGGCGGCGCTGATCTCCCTCGTCCGCGAGCCGGAAGGGCTCTTGGGCCCGAGCTTCCAGATGTCGTTCGGGGCGGTGGCCGGGCTCGTCGCCTGCGCCCGGCTGATCGAGGGGCGGCTGTGGAACCCGGAGGGCGGCGGGCCAGTCACCCGGGCGCTCGCCTGGTGCCTCGCGACGGTGGTCGGCACGCTCGCCACCACGCTGGTCGCCCAGATCGCCACCGCGCCCTTCGCCACCTACCACTTCCAGACCGTCCAGCCCTTCGGCGTCGTCGGCAACGCGCTCACCCTGCCGCTCGTCTCGCTGGTGGTGATGCCGGCGGCGGTGCTCGGCATGCTGGCCCATCCCTTCGCCCTCGACCGGCCGGTCTGGTGGGCGATGGGGCTGGCGGTGCGCGGCATGCTCGACATCTCCGCCTGGATCGAGGGCTTCGACCGCGCGACCGTGGTGCTGCCGGCCTTCGGCCCCGGCGCGCTCGGGCTGATGACGGTGGCCCTCCTGCTCCTGGTGCTGCCGGTCTCCGGCCTGCGCTGGCTCGGCCTCGCCCCCGGCCTCCTCGGCCTGGCGCTCGCGGCGGCACCGGTGCGGCCCGACCTCTACGTCGACCGCGAGGGCGGCGGCGCGGCCCTGCGCGGGGCCGACGGGCGCCTCGTGGTGCTGGGCAAGCCCCCCGGCTTCGTGCTGGAACAGTGGCTCAAGGCCGACGGCGACGGCCGCTCCCGCGACGATCCCGGGCTGGGCGCGCAAGCCCGCTGCGACAAGCTCGGCTGCGTCGGCCGCGGGCCGCGGGGGATCAGCGTGGCGCTGGTGCGCGACAAGCGCGCCTTCCCGGAGGATTGCGCCCGCGCCGACGTGGTGGTGAGCCGTCTCGAGGCGCCGGCCGGGTGTGCGGCCAAGCACGTCCTCGACCGCACCTTCCTGGCGGCACATGGCTCGACCACCCTGCGCTTCACGCCGGATGGTCCGACGGTCGAGACCGCCAAGCGGCCGGGGGAGGGAAAACCGTGGCGGCCGGCTCCAGTCGTAACGCCCGCCGTGCCGGTTGCTGCCGCACCGAAAACGGCGCCGGGACCGAAACCGCTTCCACCGCCGTTTCCGCAGGAGGGAGAGGACCCTGAAGTCCAAGCCGAGCCGTGATAGCCGTGGGTGTTCCGGCCTCCGGGCCAGGCGCCATCAGGCGATCGAGACCGGCATCATGCGTAGCACGGCGCGGCCCAGCAGGGTCTTCGAAAAGGAGAATTGCGTCTCGCCCCCTCGGCCCAGAATGTAATTTTGAGCCGTTGCCCCATACTGTCCGCGCCGGTCCCACGGCACTTGCGGTTCGGGAGCGGCTGATAGATTGGGAAAGAATACTTCATCCCCAAGAGTTTCGCAGCTCCTGGTAGTGCCGACGAGCGCCATTCCCCGGACTGCAGCCCGGGTGTGCAGGTGCCTGCAGCGCGAGATTTCATCGCGCATCGTTTCACCCGTTCTTGCGATATCGTCGAGAACCAGAATGCGAGAGCAGTTACGGGGAATTCCCCGCTGCAGACCGACGTTTGTTCCCGGCTCAACGAAGATGAACTTGGCGGAATTCTTGAAATTATTCTGGACAAGCTTCCCCAGAATCTGACCGCCGTTGCCAATGACGACGACGCAATCCGGATCGTACTCGCGGGTCCGCGCAATCATTTTTGCCATGCCGTCGATCAGCAGAATGTCACTGATCTCTGGAGATTTGTCCGGTATGAAAGTCATTTCGACCGCAGGCGAAGGCGCTCTAGCTTGTCGTTGTAGCTCGTCCATGAACGGAGAAATTCTGCTAAATTGCTCGCGTATGGCATAATTCTCGGTAACCATCTGGAAAATGTCGCGCACCATTGAGGCGATTTGGATTTGAAAATATTTTGTGAATGCTGGATCATGGGTTAGCTGTGACTTAAGTTCCGCAAGTCGATCTTGGTATTGCAATCCAATATTATTTCCGTCAAGCAACCTGACAAGATTGCTTAGCACGAGTGATTGCAGCTGGTCGACCCCAAGCATCGCATTATCGACCGGGAGTATTTTAACTTCCGAATATGTCCTTGATTGCTTCAGGGTAATTGTCCGGGATGCGACTGATGGGTCAAGAGTCTTTAGAGTCGATTCAGCGCTCTTATTGACAATCAGTGGGTAAAGCCATAAGTTGTCGGCATATTTTTCGGCATCTTCGCCGCTAACCGATTGCAAAAACGGATCGTTTTGCGATTGACTCTTACTGCTAAACTTGTCTATTACTGTATTGTCTTGAGGGTGAGGCGCCAGCGTGACAACGAGCTGTTCCTGTTTCTCAAGATCGACATCGGACGATGGAGCAGATTCCGCAAATGACTGTTCCGCCTTTTCGGGCTGGCGTGCCACCTTCGCGATTTTTCTGCTTACCGCTGCCAATTGCGTGAGGCCGATCGCGATTTTCTCCTGAGCCAGCCGACGGCGTTCAGCAATCTCTTCACCGCCTTTGTCGTGAGGCGCAATATCTTTCATGTCTGTGTCAGAAATTTCGAGCCGTGCCATCCAATTTTGAAGCTCGTCTATCGATAATTTTTCAAGATTTGCGCGAGAAGATTCGACTTCGCTGTTGCGCACAGAGAAAGACTTAATAAGTTTTTCAACCATCTTTCTCTTGAGATCATTCTCCTTCATGCGACAGATCCTTCCGTCTGATCGAAAATTATATTGATTAATCCTGTCAACCCCTCAGCCAGTGTCCACGCAGCCTCTAGTGCTTCATCGACCAATCCTTGATCTATCAATTTTTTCTGGTGAGCCTTCTCAACGATATGCTCTGGAATCATAGGATGACCACGCGGCGCGAGCCGTTTAATTTCATCCAGCCTCAATGTATCGGCGATGTCGGCGAGTGTGCCACCATTCAATGAAGCAATAATTAAGTCTACAGGAGAAAGCTCCGCCGGTGCGCCGGGCGGGGCGTGGGCAGCGAGCAGCTTCAAATCCTCAAGTGACACGGATCGACCGATCGTATCGACGTCTTCTCGACTCAAATCATAGCCGATGAGAAGGAAAGCCGACAGGGCGCGTTTCAAGCACTTAAGGGGGGCCTTGGGATTGGAGGGGCGGTCATCAATAGCCAGCCACTGGTTGCAATCTGCCTTCAGCCACATCAGGTAACGAGCAAATTCCTTAACATTCGCAAGCGTCCGGGGCGGTGCGGCAGCGCACAGGATCGCCTCCTGATACGCAAAACTGAGTTCTGCGGCGCCACTCTCAAAATCATGAAGCAGGACAGGAAGGACCACGTTCGTCGTCGTGATGATTCCAAGTACATTCGTGTCGATTATATAGTCTAATTTGATACTAAGCGGCCTTTCTTTTATCTTTTTGTTGATCAAATTATGAATAGGCTCATGGCATTGATCGGAATCTATGTCAATTTTTTCGGAGTTGCATTTTACAGACATCAGATAGCATGAATTTTCTAGTCCTATTTTGCCGCACACGGCCGGTGATAGCGTTCCTAAGAACGTCGGATAATACTCACAATAGTCAAGATCGGTCGTGTTGTTTATTTTCTTAGGAAGGTTGCGCTGCCGGATAGGCAAATCGGATGCCCATAGGCAAGCTTGACTTGCCTCGATATCAATATGGCTTCCTGCAGAAAGGTCTTTCCTGGGAAAAATGAACCGAGATTGAAGGGGACGAAGATGTGTTCGCCCCCGATTCGGCGCGTAAGATATCCAGGATAATCCGGCGCGCATTTGAGTTCGGAATCCTCGTCCTTTCCCTCTGCCATGACAGCCCGGAAAGATATCGCCAGACTCCATTTTTTCTCATCGTCCGGAGAAAAGCACTTATACTTTTCGTATTGCGCGCCCATCTTGACAAAAAAGTCAACTCCGTAGGGCTTTCTCGAGAATTTCATATTGGTATCTTGATATCTGTTCTAAGTAGATAAGCAATCATTCTTTACGTCAAAAAGATCAAAAACTCAAACGAAAATATCAAATTGCCGAAATTACAATATTTTTGTTCGTAACCGAAGTTCAATAGAGCTTAGATAAAGCAAAATACGCAAAATATTATCTTATAGATGAACAAATTCGACAATAAAAAGGCTAATTTTTGTGACAAAAATTATGATAATACTTATAGATAGCAGATGAATCACGTCGGATGCTCGCGGTACGGGGCAGTGGAGATCAGATCGTCGATCTTATCTGCCGCAATTCTCAGCGCTGGGCGGATGTCCAGGATCGAGACCCCACGCGCGCCGCCGAGGCAGCCGCGTGAACCAATCAGCGATCCCAGTGCCGGCTGCGCCCAGCGCGGTCGCGATCTACTATGACTAAACGCGCGTCGTAACCCGGACGGAGCGCGCAACCCGGCCGGACGCCGCCATCCGGCCAGATTGATCGTCCCTACGGCATCAGCCGCAGCGCATCGGCGAAGAAGTCCGGCCCGCCGAAATTGCCCGACTTGAGCGCCAGCCACATGTCGCGGTCGGTGGTGCGCAGGACCGGCACGCCGGCGGCGATCTCGGGGCCGACGCGGAAGGCCGGGAGGCGGAGGCGGTCGACGACCGCGCCCGAGGTCTCGCCGCCCGCCACCACGAGGCGGCGCACCCCGTGGGCCACCAGCCCCTCGGCGATCCGCGCCATGGCGGCCTCGACGGCGTGGCCGGCGGCGTCGCGGCCGTAGCGCGCCTGGACCGCCGCCACCTCGTCGGGGCCGGCGCTGCTGGCGATGAGCACCGGGCCGTCGCCGATCCGCTCCATCGCCCAGGTCAGCGCCGCCCCGGCCTCGTCCTCGCCGGCGAGCAACTGGGCGGGATCGAGGCGGCGCACCGGCATCGCGGCCTCGGCCCGGGCGATCTGGCCGAGGGTCGCCTGCGAGCAGCTGCCGGCGAGGCAGGCCGCCGGGCCGCCGATCGGTCCGCCGAGATCGGCCGCCGTGGCGGCGGGCGCGACGCGCCCGGCCGCCACCAGGGCGCGGGCGAGCCCCAGCCCGAGGCCCGAGGCGCCGGTCGAGACCTTGCGGGTCAGGGCGGCGGCGCCCAGCACCGCGAGGTCGCGGTCGAGCACCGCGTCGGCGATGGCCGCGCCCTTGCCCTCGCGGGCGAGCGCGTCGAGCCGGGCCCCCACCGCCTCGGCGCCCTGCGCCACCGTCGCGAGGTCGATCAGCCCGACCCCCGCCCGGCTCTGGCGCGCCAGCACCCGCACGAGGTTCGAATCCCGCATCGGGTTGAGGGGATGGTCCTTGAGCGGGCTCTCGGCGAGCGGGACCATGCCGACGAAGAGGTGGCCGAGATAGACCGTGCGCGCGGTCTCCGGGAAGGCCGGGGTGACGAGCGCGATGGCCTCGCCGGCATCCTCCCGCAGGGCGTCGGTGACCGGGCCGATATTGCCCTCGTCGGTCGAATCGAAGGTCGAGCAGACCTTGAACAGCAGGTGGCCGGCGCCCCGGGCGTTCAGCCACGCGGCGGCCTCGCGCGAGCGGGCCACCGCCTCGTCGGCGGGGATCGACCGGCTCTTGAGCGAGACCACCACGGCGTCGACCTCGGGCAGCGCGAGATCGTCCGCCGGCACCCCGATGGTCTGGACCGTGCGCAGGCCCGCCTTGGTCAGGGTGTTGGCGAGGTCGGAGGCGCCGGTATAGTCGTCGGCGACGCAGCCCAGTGCCAGGGTCATGCGCGGGCTCCCTTATAGGCGTCGAACCAGCCCAAGCCCTCGCGGGTGCCGGCGCGCGGGTTGTACTCGCAGCCGACGAAGCCGTCGTAGCCGAGGCGGTCGAGTTCGGCGAACAGGAAGGCGTCGTTCATCTCGCCGCTGCCGGGCTCGTGCCGCTCGGGCACGCTGGCGGTCTGGACATGGCCGACCATCGGCATCAGGGCCCGCAGCCGCATGGTCACGTCGCCGTGCAGGATCTGGCAGTGGTAGAGGTCGAACTGCAGCTTCAGATTCGGCAGCGCCAGCGCGCGGATCAGGTCGGCGGCATAATCGAAATCGTTGAGGAAGTAGCCCGGCATGTTGCGGGCGTTGATCGGTTCCAGCACGAGGTCGAGCCCCTCGCGGCCGACCCGTTCCGCCGTCCAGCCGACGGCGCGGCGGTAGGAGTCCTGCGCCCTGGAATCGCTGCGGTCGGCCATGCCGGCCATCAGGTGCAGGCGCTTCACGCCGGTGGCGCGGGCGTAGGCAAGCGCCGTCTCGACGCCGGCCTTCAGCTCCTCGAACCGGTCGGGCAGGGCCGCGAGCCCCCGCTCGCCCGCCGCCCAGTCGCCCGGGGGCAGGTTGAACAGGGCCTGGGTCAGGCCGTGCGCCTTCAGGCGCTCGCCGATCGCCTCGGGCGGATGCTCGTAGGGAAACAGGAACTCGACCGCCTCGAACCCGGCCTCCGCGGCCTGCGCGAACCGGTCGAGGAACGGGACTTCCGTGAACATCAGGGTCAGGTTCGCGGCAAAGCGCGGCATCGTGGTCCTCCCTCCCGGGCGTCTTGGTGGGCTTATCCTGGCAGACCGGCAAAGCCGGTCGAACGGCCACTCACGTCACCACCTCTCGGGGTCATCCCGGGGCTGCGAAGCAAAGCCCGGAATGCCCCGGTGGATGTCAATTCAGTGGATGGGAGCCGACAGTCACCCCGCCCCGCCCGGCAGCGCGGTCCCGGTCACCTGAGCGTAGATCCGCGCCACCGAGGCGTCGTCGTCCCGGCCCATGCCGGCGCCGGAGGCCATCAGGAACATCTGCAGGGCGGCCGCCGCCACCGGCACCGGGAATTTCTGCGTGCGGGCCATGTCCTGCACGATGCCGAGATCTTTCACGAAGATGTCGACGGCGCTGCGCGGCGCGTAGTCGCCGTCGAGGACGTGCGGCATCCGGTTCTCGAACATCCAAGAATTGCCGGCCGAGGCGGTGATCACCTCGTAGACGCGCCTCAGATCGAGGCCCTGACGGGCCGCGAAGGCCATCGCCTCGCTCGCCGCCGCGATGTGGACGCCGGCGAGCAGCTGGTTGATCATCTTGAAGGCCGCGCCCGCGCCGGCGGCGTCGCCGAGCTCGTAGAGCTTGGCCGCCATGGCGTCGAGGGCGGGCTTGGCCCGGGCGAAGGCCGCCGGGCTGCCCGAGGCCAGGATCGTCAGCTCCCCTTGCGCCGCGCGCTGGGCACCGCCGCTGATCGGCGCGTCGAGGTAGTGCCGGCCGGTGGCCTCGAGCCGGGCGGCGAGCCGCCGGGCGACCTCCGGGTCCATGGTGGCGCAGGAGACGAAGACCGCGCCCTCCGGCATGGCGGCGGCGACGCCGTCGGGCCCGAACAGGACCGCCTCGGTCTGGGCGGCGTTGACGACGACGCAGACCACGATGCCGGCATCCGCGGCCGCCCGTGCCGGGCTCTCGGCCCCCCGGCCGCCCTCGGCGACGAAGCGCGCGACGCTCTCGGACGAGACGTCGCTGCCGGCGACGTCGAGGCCGGCGCGCCGCAGGGCCTGGGCCATGCCGTAGCCCATCGAGCCGAGGCCGATCACCGCGACGCGGGCGGGTGTGTCGCTCATGCCGTTTCCTCCTGCGGATCTTGCGATCCGCTGTCCCGCGCGATCTGACGCCGCGCCCTCGTCCCAGGCTCTAGCACCGTATTGGCAGCGCTGCCAATACGGACCAACGATCCGTTGAGCCGGCCCGGGAACCATGACATCGTGGCGCTGCCGCGCGGCGATGACAAGACGCGGCGCGTCGGGGGACGAGGGATGGACGAGGGAGGCAACGAGGCCTTCGCGGTGGGGGACGCGGAGCCGTTCGACGGGACCGGCCGCCGCCCGATCACGCTCGCGGACGTCGCCCGCGAGGCGCGGGTCGGCGAGAGCACGGTGTCGCGGGTCCTGCGCAGCCACGGCTCGTTCTCGGAGAAGACCCGGGCCCGCGTCGAGGCGGCGGTGGCGCGCCTCGGCTACGTGCCGAACCGGATCGCCGGCACCCTCGCCTCGACCGGCTCGCGGCTGATCGGCATCGTGATCCCCTCGCTCACCAACATCGTGTTTCCCGACCTCCTGCGCGGCGCGACCGCGGCCCTGGAGCAGGAGGGCTTCCAGTCGGTCATCGCCGTGACGGACTACGACCAGGACCGCGAGGAGGCGGTGGTCGGCTCGCTCTTGAGCTGGCGCCCGGCCGGGCTGATCGTCACCGGGCTCGAGCACAATCCCGGCACGCGGCGGCGCCTCGCGGCGAGCGGCGTGCGGGTGGCCGAGCTCCTCGACACCGACGGGCCGGGGCTCGACATCGTGGTCGGCTATTCGAACCGCGCCGCCGGCGAGGCGAGCGCCCGCCACCTCGTCGGCCGCGGCTACCGCCGCATCGGCTATATCGGCCACGACCTGACGAAGGACCGGCGCGCCGCCAAGCGCTACGCGGGCTTTCGCGATGCCCTGCGCGAGACCGGAATGGGGCCGGCCGGCGAGGAACGGGTGGCAAGCCCGTCCTCGGTCGAGGCCGGGCGGCAGGGTCTCGCCGCCCTGCTGGAGCGGGTGCCGGATCTCGACGCGGCCTATTTCTCGAACGACGACATGGCGCTCGGCGGCTATTTCCACTGCCTGGCCCACGGCATCGCGGTGCCGGGGCGGCTCGCCCTGTTCGGTTATAACGGCCTCGATGTCGGCCGGCTGATGCCGCAGCCGCTCGCCACCATCCGCACCCCGCGGGTCGAGGCCGGCGCCACGGCGGCGCGGCTGCTCTGCACGGGGAGCCCGGCGACGGTGGTGGATCTCGGCTTCGAACTGATCGAGGGAGCGACCGCGTGACGGACGTGTCGACGATGAGCGAGTCCGCCCTGCGCGAGGCGATCTGCCGGTTCGGGCGCTCGCTGTTCGAGCGCGGCCTGACGCCCGGCTCGTCGGGCAACATCTCGCTGCGGCTCGACGACGGCGGCTGGCTGGTGACGCCGACCAACGCCTCGCTCGGCTTCCTCGATCCGGCCCGGATCTCGCGCCTCGACCGCGACGGCAAGCTCCTGTCGGGCGACAAGCCGACGAAGGAGATCCCGCTCCACGGCGCCCTCTACGACAGCCGCTCGTCGGCCAGGGCGATCGTCCACCTGCACTCGACCCACGCGGTCGCGGTCTCGATGCTGCCGGAGATCGACCCCCGCGCCGTGCTGCCGCCGCTCACCCCCTACAGCCTGATGCGGGCCGGCGCGGTGGCACTGGTGCCCTACTTCCGCCCCGGCGACCCGGCGGTGGCCGATGCGATCCGGGGGCTCGCCGGGCAATATTCCTCGGTGCTGCTCGCCAATCACGGACCGGTGGTGGCCGGCGACACCCTGGAGGCCGCGGTCTTCGCCACCGAGGAGCTGGAGGAGACCGCCAAGCTCTACCTGCTCCTGCGCAACCTCAACCCGCGCCACCTGACCCCGGCCCAGGTCCAGGACCTGGTGACGCATTTCGGCCTGACGCTGCCGGAGCACGGGCACGGCCATTGAGCGCTCGTTCGCCGTACAAACCAAGTTTTTCGATCGTCCTTCCATCCCTTCTCGACCTCGTCCCGAGGTGTCGGCGATCGGAGATGGATTGACCTCGAAAGGTGAGGTCGGGCGTGGAATGAGGTTTTCGACTCGGATCGACCGGGTTCCGGCACCCGCCCTCGGTCCTAAGCAGTCTTGCGTTGGCAGGCCGACGCTTCGCCCGCTTAGGTTCTTGTTCTGTCGCAGATTTTCGGCGCCGAACCGGTCACCGCTTCGGCGAAATCTGCTCAGCGCGCGATGTCCGTGACCGCCCGGCGCGCGGCGTCGAGGTCCGGCGGGTCGATGTGGCGGTAGCGGGCCTGGACGAGGCCGAACATCCCGAACGCCGCGAGGCCGGCCGCGGTCAGCCCGAGGAGCACCCAGCCGTAGGGCTCGTCGCGCAGGGCCTGGAGGGCGCCGCCGAGGCCCTTCACGTCGCTCGACCGGCTCTCGACCGCGGCCGCGATCAGGAAGCCGCCGATCAGCCCGAAGGTCAGCGCCCGGGCGGCGTAGCCGAAGCGGCCGACATGCCGGACCCAGTCGCGGGCGTCGTGCGGTACCGAGAGGCGCTTGCACACGTCGCCCTTCCAGGCCTTGGCCGCGAAGGCGAGGCCGGCGCCGATCACCACGAGGCCGACCGCGCCGACGAGCCACTGGCCGAAGGGCTGCTGCAGCAGCCAGGCGGTCCAGTCGCGGGCGCCCTGGTCCTCGGCCTGGCGCGCCGTGCCGCGGCCGAGCGCCGCCGTCATCATCGACAGGCCAAGGCCGCCATAGGTCACGCCGCTGACGAGGTGGCCGGCCCGGGTCGCCAATCCCTTGGCCGAGCGGCCGTATCGGTCGGCATCGGTCACCGCCTCGACCACGCGCCAGAGCGCGAAGGCGGCGAGCCCGAGGGCCACGACGCCGAGCAGGATCCAGCCGAACGGCCGCTCCAGCAGGATCAGCAGGGCGCTGCGGCTGCCCCCGGTCTGCCCGCCGACGCCGATCGCGGCGAGCACCGCGAGGCCGCCGACGAGGCAGTAGGTGACCCCGCGGGCGCCGTAGCCGAGGCGGGCGAGCAGTTCGAGGGCTTGCCGGCCGTCGAGGCGCATCGGGGTTGCCGATCAGGCCGCGAGGCCGGATTCGACCCGGGCGAGCGCGTCGTCGTCGAGGTCGAGGGCGTCGGCCAGCATGCGCAGGAAGGCGCGCTCCTGCATCGTGTCGGGATCGATGGCGAGGCGGGCCGCGGCGTAGACCCGGGCACCGGCCTCGGGAGTGGCGACCCGGTCGGCGATCTCGTCGATCGTCGCCGGGTCCTCGAGCTCGCGGGCGAGCCACTGGCGGCCGGCGAGGTCGAGACCGGATTCGGCGACCGCGGCGTCCAGCCGCTCGCGCTCGCGGGCGTCGATCACCCCGTCGGCGGCGGAGGCCGCCACCATGATCCGCAGGCACAGCGTCGCCTCGTCGTCGCTGAGCGCACCGGCCTCGAAGGGCGTCGCGGCCGGGGCGCGGGCCGTGTCCCGGGCCGGACCTTGCGGGGCTCCAGCCCCTCGCGCCGGCTCCGCCCCGGGCTCGCCGCGCTGCGTCGCCCGCACGGCGAGGCCGGCAATGAGCGCCAGGCCGCCGAGGGCGGCGGAGGCCGCGAGCCCGCCGCGGCGGCTGCGCACCAGGGCGTCCAGCACCCGTTTCACCTCGGCCATCGCGTTCTCCCGTACCCGTCCGCAGTACTCGTTGCAGGCCAACAACGGTCTCGCCCGGCCGCGGTTGCGCCGCCCCGCTCCGACGACCATCTTCGCGTCATGCTGCTCGCCCTGGCCTGGTGTGCGCGCACCCTGGTGCTGGCGCTCGTTCTCCTGTTCCTGCTGCCGCTCGCCGCCCACGCCCTGTGGTGGTGGAGCCGCGACGACCTCGCCCCCGACTGGGCCACCGCCGACTGGTCGAGCGCGCGGCTCCTGCCCGCTCCCGCCGCGGCGCCCGAGGCCCTGGTGCGGATCTACGCCGCCCGGGTCGGGCGCTGGCGGGGCATCTTCGCCCATCACACCTGGATCGTGGTCAAGGAGGCCGGAGCACCGCGCTACACCCGCTACGACGTGGTCGGCTGGGGCCTGCCGGTGCGCAAGGACGCCTACGCGGCGGATGCGCGCTGGTTCGGCAACCCGCCGCAGGTCGTGCTCGCCCTCGACGGCGAGGCGGCGGCCGCCGCGGTGCCGCGGATCCACGCCGCCGTCGCGACCTACCCGCACCGGGCGGCGGGCAGCTACAGCGCCTGGCCGGGGCCGAACTCCAACACCTTCGTGGCCCATGTCCTGCGCGCCGTGCCCGACCTCGGGGTGGCGCTGCCGCCGACGGCCCTCGGCAAGGACTTTTCGGAGCGCGCCGTCGCCTGGACGCCGAGCCGAACCGGCCTCCAGCTCTCGGCCCGGGGCTATCTCGGCCTGACCCTCGGCTGGGTCGAGGGGATCGAGGTCAACGTGCTGGGCGCGGTGGCGGGGCTGGACCTGCGCCGCCCGGCCCTGAAGCTCCCGGGCTGGGGCCGCATCGGCATGGATCCGGCCGGCGCCGCCGAGACCTTGATCGCCCCGACGCCGAGCCGCTGAAGGCCGGCCCGGCGATCGTCGGGCATCCGCATTGAACCAAACCGTGTTGCGGCGCGTTAACTCTCGCCCACAGGTTTGCAGTGCGACATGTCCAACTCCCGCTTCGTCAAGGCCGACACGGCCCCCTCCCCGTTCGTCGGCCCCTTCGCGCCGGTGCTCGCCGGCGTCTCGCGCGGGCTGCAGGACCTGTTTCCGCTGGTCGAGCAGCCCCGGGCCGCCCAACGCAGCCCGGTGGAAGAAGGTCACGACGCCGTCGCCCCGGTGCTGCGGCCCCGCCCGGCGCCCCGGCCGCGCGTGGCCTGACCCGCGAGGCTCGCGACCCCAAGCCGACCTGCGTTGGCAGGCCAACGCTTTAACCGCTTGGGTTCTTATTCTGTCGCAGATTTTCGGCGCCGAACCGGTCACCACTTCGGCGAAATCTGCCTAGCCGGTGCTCTCCCGCAGGAGCAGTCTGAACCCGAGGTCGATCACCGCCGGTTCCCCCGCCCCGCCGTCGAGGAGCCCGAGCAGCAGGGCGCCGGTGCGCCGGCCGATCTCGTCGGGATCGACCGCGATGGTGGAGAGGCGCGGCACGCATTGGCGGCCGATCTCGAAATCGCCGAAGCCCAGGAGCCTCACGTCCTGCGGCACCCGGATCCCGCGGCGCTGGCACTCCATCAGCGCCCCGAAGGCCGAGATGTCGGAGACGAGGAAGACCGCCTCGGCGCCCCCGCGGGCGACGAGCTCCGCCAGCGCCTCGGCCCCGTGCGCGAAGGCGCCGGCCGCGCGGCCGTGGTGCAGGACCAGATCGTCGGCACGGCCCGCCTCGGCGAGACCGTCGCGAAAGCCGCGCAGGCGCTCCTCGCCGCGGAAATCCCGGACCTCGCCGATGCGCTCCGGCCCGAGGCCGGCGATGCGGGCGGCGCCGAGACCCGCGAGGGTCCGTGCCGCCAGCCGTCCGACCTCGTAGTTCGAGAAGCCCACCGCCCGGTCGATCGGCGCCTCCGGCCGGTCCCAGATCTCCACCACCGGCACCCCGGCCCGGGCGAGGAGGTCGCGGGCGCGAGACGAGCGGTGCATCCCCGACACCACGATCGCGTCCGGGCGGCGCGACAGCATCGCGCGCAGGACCGTCTCCTCCTCCGCGACCGAGTAGCCGGTGACCCCGATCAGCGGCTGGTAGCCGCGCGGGCGCAGCACGGCGGTGAGGCCGGCGGCGGTGTCGGCGAAGTTCGGGTTGGTCAGGGTCGGGACGATCAGGGCGACGAAGCCGGTGCGCCGCGACGACAGGCTCCCGGCGCCGCGGTCCGGCACGTAGCCAAGCCGGTCCACCGCCGCCAGCACCCGCGCTCGCGTCTCCTGCGAGACGCGGGCGGGCGCGGCCAGCGTGCGCGAGACCGTCATCGGCGAGACGCCGGCGAGGCGCGACACGTCGCGCATCGTCGGTGCCCGGCGCGGGGGCGTGGACCCGTCGGCCATCGGCCGGCCTAGAAGGCGAGGTGGACCTTGATCGCCCGGCTGCGGTCGGCGGCGAGCGCGAAGGCCTCGTCGGCCCGGGACATCGGCAGCTCGGCCGACAGGATCGGCGCGACGTCGATCCGGCCGGAGGCCAGGAGCGCGATGGCGGTGCGGTACTCCTCGTGGAAGCGGAAGGCGCCGACGAAATCGATCTCGCGGGCCATCAGGAGATTGGCCGGCACCGGCACGTCGCCCGGCGGCATCATGCCGAGCTGCACCACCCGGCCGCCGGGCCGCACCACCCGGAACAGCGAGGCGAGCGCCGCGGGCGCGCCGGTGGCTTCCAGCGCGACGTCGAAGGTGCCCTTGTCGGCCTCGTAGGCGGCGAGCCGCTCGGGCTGCGAGGCCACATTGATGGTCTCGGCCGCGCCGATCTCGCGGGCGATGGCGAGCGGCGCCTCGGCGAGATCGGTGCAGACGATCCGGCGCGCCCCCGCGAGCCGCGCCGCCATCAGGCACAGGAGCCCGATCGGCCCGGCCCCGGCGATGAGGACGTGGCGGCCCAGGAGCTCGCCGGCCCGCCGGATCCCGTGGAGCGCCACCGCCAGGGGCTCGCCGCAGGCCGCGACCCGCATCGGCATCGTGTCGGGGATCGGCACGCACTGGTCGGCCCGGGCGAGGAAGAGCTCGCTGAAGCCGCCCTGGACATGCGGGAAGATCGCCGCCGAGCCGAAGAACCGCATGTTGCGGCACAGGTTCGAGCGGCCGGCGCGGCAATAGTCGCAAGCGAGGCACGGACGGCTCGGATCGACCGCGACCCGGTCGCCCGGCTTCACGCCGGTGACCGCGTTGCCCACCCGCGTCACCGTGCCGGCGACCTCGTGGCCGAGCACCATCGGCTCGCGCAAGCTGAAATCCCCGACCCGGCCCTTTCCGTAATAGGAAAGGTCCGAGCCGCAGATGCCGCCCGCGCCGAGCGCGACCACGACCTCGTCCGCCTCCGGCTCGCGCAGCGAGATCGTCTCGACCCGCAGGTCCTTGGCGGCGTGGATGCGCGCGGCGAGCGTCATGGCCAAACATCTCCTCCCGGTGGGCTCGCTGGCGGCCGGATCACCGGCGCCGCGATGCCGCTTGCCTTGGTATCGGTACCATGCTTCCCTTCGGGTACGAGCGCAACCGCAAGGAGCGGCCCGAAGGTCGCCGGCCGGAGCGCGTCGGGGAGGAGTTCGCCGGTGTCGACCGCCTTGTTCGATCTGTCGGGCCGCCGTGCCCTGGTGACCGGCTCCAGCCAGGGCATCGGCCTGTCGCTGGCGCTCGGCCTCGGCCGCGCAGGAGCGGCGATCGTGCTCAACGGCCGCGATGCGGCAAAGCTCGACGGCGCCGTGGCGGAACTGCGGAAGGAAGGCATCGCGGTCGAGCCGGCCGCCTTCGACGTGTCGGATGCGGCCGCCGTGAAGGCGGGCGTCGACCGGATCGAGGCCGAGATCGGCCCCCTCGACATCCTGGTCAACAATGCCGGCATCCAGCGCCGCGCGCCGCTCGAGGAGTATTCCGTCGAGACCTGGCACGAGCTGATGCGGGTCAACCTCGACAGCGTGTTCTATGTCGGCCAGGCGGTGGCCCGGCACATGATCGGGCGCAAGCGGGGCAAGATCATCAACATCGCCAGCCTCCAGAGCGAGGCGGCGCGCTACTCGATCGCCCCCTACACCGCCTCGAAGGGCGCGGTGAAGAACCTGACCAAGGGCATGTGCACCGACTGGGCCCGCCACGGCCTGCAGGTGAACGGCATCGGCCCGGGCTACTTCGCGACGCCGCTCAACCAGGCCCTGATCGAGAACCCCGACTTCGACGCCTGGCTGAGGAACCGCACCCCGGCCGGGCGCTGGGGCCGGGTGGAGGAGCTGCAGGGCGCGGCGATCTTCCTGGCTTCGTCCGCCTCGGATTTCGTCAACGGCCAGATCCTCTACGTGGACGGGGGCGTGCTGGCGACGTTGTGACGTCGGCTCAGACGATGGGACGCGATCGATCAGCCCCTACGCTGACGTGGGCTTTCCCCTCCCCTCTCTGCGGGGGAGGGTGCCCGGCTGCGAGTGCGAAGCACTCGTGCGCCGGGCGGGAGAGGGGCAGCGCGACGCTGATCCAGAGAGTGTCCTTCAGAACGGCTCAGTCTTTTCCGGAAACGTGGTTCCCCTCTCCCGCCCCACTCCGTGGAGCACCCTCCCCCGAAGAGGGGGGAGGGGGAAATCCGCGCCTCTCCTTTTTTTCGGACAGCCCGCCTCATGCGAGGCGGCCCGACACTGTCGGGCCGAGCCCGTCACGCCCCTCAGAACACCCGCTTCTCGCGGATCTGCCCGTCGAAGCCGACATGGAGCATCCGCTCCTTGCCGTCCTGGCCCTTGGCCGCCACGTCGAGGTGGCGCGGGCCGCGGCCGGCGACACGCACGTCCGAGTAGCCGGCATCCGTGACCGCCTTGGTGAGGGCCGGGACGTCGATGGTCGGCCCCAGCCCGGCCTTGTCCTTCGCCCAGTCGAGGCCGCCGGGGGGCGGGCCCATCGGGCGCAGGGGTTCGATCTTGCCGTCGGCCCGGGTGAGCGCGCTGGCGTGGAGGAAGCCGTTCTCGAACCGGCCCTGCACCGTCACGCTCTCGCCCTTGGCGACCAGGGTGCCGCCCTCGCCGGCCCGGCCGGTCTCGACCAGCGCGCGGCCGGTGCCGTCCTGAAGGATGAACTTGTTGCCGAACACCTCGGCGACCTCGCCCTTGGCGGCGGTGGCGCCAGACGGCGCCAGAGCGCTCACGGCGACGGGGGCGACGGGGGTGAGCGGGGTCTGCGCCGGCTTTGCGAGCGAGAGCCCGACGGCGCCGAGTGCCAGCGGCACCGCGACGGCGCCGACGAGGAGGCCGCGGCGGGGCTTGGTGCGCGGGGCGGGTGCGACGGTCTCGGTCGCGCCGGTCTCGACCTTGGCGGTCTCGATCTCGGTGGCCTTGCCCTCGATGGTGGTGTGGTCGGTCATCGGTGTGTTCCTGTCGTTGGGGCCCTTCCGGGTTGGCGCTCTTCTACGTCAGGGCCCGGGAACCGGGCCTGAACCTCGCCGTTCAGGTTCGGTTAAACCGCCGGGACTACGGCGGAATCCGCGTTCCCACCTCCGAGTCATCCGCACATGAAGCTCCTGCTCGTCGAGGACGACGCGGCGCTGGCCGCCGAGATCCTGCGGGTCCTGCGCGCCGAGAACTGCGCCGTCGACCACGCCCGCAACGGCGAGGACGGCGCGCATCTCGGCGACACCGAGACCTACGACGCGGCGGTGCTCGATCTCGGCCTGCCGAAGCGCGACGGGATCGCGGTGCTGCAGGGCTGGCGGGCGGCGGGCCGCACCCTGCCGGTGCTGATCCTCACCGCGCGGGACGCCTGGAGCGACAAGGTGGCGGGCTTCAAGGCCGGGGCCGACGATTACCTGGTCAAGCCGTTCCGGGTCGAGGAGCTGGTGATCCGCCTGCGGGCGCTGGTGCGCCGCGCCGCCGCCCACGGGGCGACGAGCATCGCCTGCGGCCCGATCACCTTCGATCCCGGCCTCGGCGCCTTCACCCGCGACGGACTGCCGCTCAAGCTCACCGCCCTCGAATGGCGGGTCCTGTCCTGCCTGATCCTGCGCCGCGACGGGGTGGTGCCCCGGGGCGAATTGCTGGAACGGGTCTACGAGGGCGACGCGGAGGTCGATTCGAACTCGGTCGAGGTCATCATCACGCGCTTGCGCCGCAAGATCGCCCCGGCCCGGATCGAGACCGTGCGCGGGCACGGCTACCGGCTCACCGCGGGCGAGGCGGCGTGACGGGCTTAGGCCAGATCGGCTCCCTGCGCCGGCGCCTGCTCCTCGCGGCGCTGGCGCTGATCGTGGCGGCGCTGGTGGTGGCGGGCCTCGCCATCGGGCTGATCCTCGCGCGCTTCGTGCGCGGGCAGATCGAGTCCCGGCTCGACGCGCAGATCGTCTCCCTGGTCTCGGGGCTGGAGCCGGGCACGGCCTTGCGCCTGTCGCGCGACCTCGACGCGCCGCCCTTCGACCGACCGGGCTCGGGCTGGGCCTGGCAGGTGCGGCGGGGCGCGGCGACGCTCGGCTCCGCCTCCCTCGCCGGGCGCGACCTCGCCCCGCCGCAGGTCCCGGAGGCGGACGACGACCGGCCCCGTCCCGCGGACGGAACCGGCCCGCGCGGCGAGGCGCTGATCCTGCGGGTCCTGTCCCTCCCGGACGGCACCGTGGTCCTTGCGGGCGCACCGCGCGCCGCCCTCTGGGGGCCGCTGCGCGAGGCGGGCCTGGCGCTCGCGGCGAGCCTCGGGGTGCTGGGCCTGTGCCTCGCCGCCGGCGCGGTGGCGCAGGTGCGCCTCGGCCTCAAGCCTCTCGACCGGCTGCGCCGGGAACTCGAAGCGGTGCGGGCCGGGCAGCGCGAGCGGGTGCCCGATTCCCAACCGGCGGAGGTCCGGCCGCTCGCCGCCGAGATCAACGCCCTCCTCGACCAGAACGCCGCGCAGCTCGCCCAGGCCCGCACCCATGTGGCGAACCTCGCCCACGGGCTGAAGACGCCGCTCGCTACCCTGAGCCTCGCCCTGTCGGAGCCCGGCCGCGACCCGGACGGGCGCCTGACGCACCTCGTCGGCAGCCTCGACCGCGGCGTGCGTCACCACCTGCGCCGGGCCCGCAGCGCCGCGCTGACCGGGGCGACCCGGATCCGCACGGACCTCGCCGGCCCGGTCGCCGACCTCGCATCGGCCCTGGAGCGCCTGCACGCCGAGAAGGGCGTGCGGATCACGTCCGCGATCCCGCCCGGCCTCGCGGCGGCCTGCGACCCGCAAGACCTCGACGAGATGCTGGGCAACCTGATCGACAATGCCTGCACCTGGTGCACCCGCGCGGTACGGGTGTCGGCCGACGCCGCGGGCAGCGACATCGTGGTCCGGATCGAGGATGACGGGCCGGGCCTCGGGCCGGAGGCCCTGGCGGCGGTGGCGCAACGCGGCCGGCGCCTCGACGAGACCGTGCCGGGCCACGGCTTCGGGCTCGCCATCACCACGGAACTGGCGGAGCTCTATGGCGGCGGGCTGGAGCTCGACAGGTCGGCGATGGGGGGTCTGCGGGCGCGGCTGCGGCTGCCGGGGTGAGTGGGTCGGGCGAAAGCCGAAGCAGGCGACAGGTCCCACCCTCCCACCTCATCCTGAGGTGTTGGCGATCAGAGATCGCACGCGATCAAAGATCGACTGACCTCGAAGGAGGGCTCCAGAAATCTCCGCGATCCCTGGAACCCTCCTTCGAGGCTCAGCGATCTTCGATCGCCCGCACCTCAGGATGAGGTCGCGGGTGGGGCAGAACAATCTTGCGAAAAATTACTGTCATCAGGGGCAGGGATGACCCTGTGAGGCTCAAGGAGCGGCCATGGATGACCGCCCCTTCAGCCTCACCCCTGCATCTTCGCCATCATTGCGTCCGACACCGCGAAGTTCACGAAGACGTTCTGCACGTCGTCCTGGTCCTCGATGGTCTCGACGAGGCGGATCAGCTTCTCGGCGGTCTCGTCGTCGACGTCGACGGTGTTCTGGGCGCGCCAGATCAGGGCGGTGCGGCGGGGCTCGCCGAAGCGGGCCTCGAGGGTCTTGGAGACCTCGCCCATCGCGCCCTGCTCGCAGATGACCTCGTGGCCGCCCTCGTCCGACTTCACGTCGTCGGCGCCGGCCTCGATGGCGGCTTCCAGCATCGTGTCGGCGTCGGCCACCTTGGCGTCGAAGGCGACGAGGCCGACATGGTCGAACATGAACGACACGGCGCCGGTCTCGGCGAGGCTGCCGCCGGACTTGGTGAAGGCCGAGCGGACGTCGGACGCGGTGCGGTTGCGGTTGTCGGTCTGCGCCTCGACGATCAGCGCGGCGCCGCCGGGACCGTAGCCCTCGTAGCGGACCTCCTCGTAGTTCTCCGCGTCGCCCCCGGCCGCCTTCTTGATGGCGCGCTCGATATTGTCCTTGGGCATGTTCTCGGCCCGGGCCGCGAGAATCGCGGCGCGCAGGCGCGGGTTCATCGAGGGGTCCGGCGTGCCGAGCTTGGCCGCCACGGTGATCTCGCGGGCGAGCTTGGAAAACACCTTCGAGCGGACCGCGTCGACGCGGCCCTTGCGGTGCATGATGTTCTTGAACTGTGAATGCCCGGCCATGGCGCTCCCCGGCGGATTGATCGCCCCGGCGCGCGGAGAGCGCCCGGCGAGGCTCTCGACGCCGCAAGGGACGGATGAGACAGCCGGCTTATAGGCGCCGCTCCCGGGGGAAGACAATCGGGAAGACACGCGCGCCGCGCGAGGTTCTCGCAGCCCGTCGCACCTGCGAAAACCCGGTGGAATCAGGCCCCTAACCCCTCGGGATCAGTGCGCCGGGCCCCCGATGATCGCCCGGCGCAGGCGGCCCGAGACGAGGTCGATCAGCGCCACGGTGACGAGGATCATCAGCACCAGGAAGGCGACCTGCTGCATCTCCAGCACCCGGATCAGCTCGGTCAGGTACTGGCCGATGCCGCCCGCCCCGACGATGCCGATGATGGTGGCCGAGCGGGTGTTCGATTCGAAGAAGTAGAGAACCTGGCTCGCCAGGACCGGGAGCACCGCCGGCACCAGGCCGAACCGCACCCGGTGCAGCCGCGAGCCGCCCGACGCGGTGACGCCCTCCGACGCCTTGCGGTCGGCGGTCTCGATCGCCTCGGAGAAGAGTTTTCCGAGCGCCCCGAAATCCGAGCAGGCGATGGCGAGCGCCCCGGCGAAGGGGCCGAGGCCGACGACGTTGATCCAGATCAGCGCCCAGATCAGCACGTCGACGGAGCGGATCACGTCGAAGCCGCGGCGCACGCCGAAGCGCAGGAAGGGGTTGGGCACCACGTTGCGGGCGGCGAGGAACGCCACCGGAAAGGCGAGGCAGGCCGCCGTCAGCGTGCCGAGGAACGCGATCGCCAGGGTCTCGCCGAGCGCCGACAGGAACAGGCCGAGGCGCCCTTCGGCCGAGGGCGGCAGCATCATGCCGGCGAACTCGCCCAGCCGATGCAGGCCGTGGACGATGCGCAGGAGCGAGAAATCGAGCCGGACCATCGCGAAGGCCGCGAGGCCGAGGATCACGGCGAGGGTGCCGACCACCGCGGCGCGGCGGGACCACGAGGGCCGGAAGACCGCCGGGTGGCGGGCGCGCAGGCCCTCGAGATCGGCGAGCGCGGCCCGACGCAGGGCGGAAGGGGAGCGGCGCGTCACGCGTGGGCCTCCCGGCCGAGGAGGTGATGGCGCAGGCGCTCGGTGCCGAGGTCGATCGCCACGACGGTGAGGATGATGAGGACGAGGATCGCGCTCACGTCCGAATAGTAGAAGTTGCGGATCGCGACCAGGAACTCCTGGCCGATGCCGCCGGCCCCGACGAAGCCCATCACGCCGGCACCCCGCACGTTGATCTCGAAGCGCAGCAGCGCATAGGAGGCGAAGTTCGACAGCACCTGCGGCACCACCGCGAAGCGCACGGTCTCGAGGAAGCCCGCCCCCGTCCCGGTCAGCCCCTCGACCGGCTTCATGTCGATGTTCTCGACCACCTCGGAGAAGAGCTTGCCGAGCGCCCCGGTGGTGTGGATGGCGATGGCGAGCACGCCGACCATCGGCCCGAGCCCGAAGGCGATGACGAAGATCAGCGCGAACACCACCTCGGGCACCGTGCGGCACACCTCCAGGAAGCGCCGGGCGCAGAAGCGGATCGCGGTCGAGCGCACCAGGTTGGCCGAGGCGAGGAAGCACAGGCAAAAGGCCGCGATGCCGCCGAACAGCGTACCGAGATAGGCCATCAGGATCGTCTCGCCCAGGAGCGAGAGCCATTTCGGCAGGCCCCAGTACCAGGCGGCAAGGTCCGCCGGCAGGTTGTCCAGGGTCAGGACCGGCAGGATCTGGCCGAGATAGGCGGTGAAGTTGTGGATGTTGTCGAGGAAGGTGAGCGGCCGCACCTCGGCCATCCAGCCGGCGAGGAGGTACAGCGCCACGACGACGACGAAGACCCCGAGCGTGCGCCGGCGCGTCGAGACGACGGCACCGGAATAGGCGGCGAGCAGGGTCCTCTCGCGCTCGGGCGGCAGTTTCTCGATGCGGACGGTCACGGGGGGTGCTCCTCCCCTCCCCCTTGTGGGGAGGGGTTGGGGGTGGGGGTGGTTCAGGAGGCACCGCCGAGGTCTATCCGGCACCACCCCCACCCCTAGCCCCTCCCCATAAGGGGAGGGGAAGCGCCATACTTGTAAAACGTTGTTTTACGACCGCTTGCGCTGCTCGTCGTTGTGGCGGAGCATGTCGATGATCGGCTGGTAGTCCTTCAGCGTCACCGCGTTGAGACCGAGGTCCTTGCCGTCCGACAGCTTGTCGAAGGTGGCCTTGTCCTTGGTCGGCAGGGCGAGGAAGGCCTGGCGGATCGACTGCTTCAGGTCGTCGGGCAGGCTGGCGAGGACCGCGAAGGGGCCCTCGGGCAGGAACTCGGACTTGAAGATGACGCGGACATCCGCCTGCTTCAGCGGCGTGCCGTCGGGCTTCTTCATGCCCTTGGCGGCCATACGGGTGATGGTGGTGTCGGTCTCGGAGTTCCAGAGATTGGCCGCGGCGTCCGCGGTACCCTGGATGAGCGCCAGCACGGCATTCTCGTGGCTGCCGGCGAAGAAGGTCTTGCCGAACAGCTTCTCGGGGTCGTGGCCGGCCTTCTGCAGGAAGTATCGCGGCGCCTGGTTGCCGGAGGTCGAGTTCGGGTCGACGAAGGCGAGGCTCTTGCCCTTCAGGTCCTCGATCTTCTGGTACGGGCTGTCGGCCTTCACGTAGATCACCGAGTAGTAGCCCGACGCGCCGGTCTCGTGCTTCTGGTTGACCACCGGCTCGGTCTTCACGCCGGTCATCACCGCGCGGGCGAAGGAGGCCGGGCCGTAGAACGCGATCTGGATGTTGCCGGCGCGCTGGCCCTCGATCACCGCCGCGTAGTCGTTGGCGACCCGCAGCTTCACCGGCACGCCGAGCTCCTTCGAGAGGTAGGCGGTGAGCGGGGTGTAGCGGTCGACGGTGCCCGACGCGTTCTCGGCCGGGATCACGCCGAGCGTCAGCTCGGGATACTTGGCCTTCCAGTCCTGCGCGAAGGCGGGGCCGGCGGCGAGCATCAGGGCGGCGGCGCCCACGAGGGTGCGACGGGTCAGCATCGGTCGAATCCTTGTCTGGGGTCTCGGAAAGATCAGGCGCTCAGCGCCTCGGCGTGGCGGATCGGGGCGCGCACGGGGGCCAGCACCGGCGCCGTCTCGGGCTCGCCGCGGTCCATCACCTCGCCGGCCTCGAGGCCGTAGAGGGTGCGGGCGACGTCCTCGGTGAGGTCGAAGCCGCGGCCGTCGAACACCACCCGGCCGGCCGAGAGGCCGATCAAGCGGTCGCAATAGGCCCGGGCGAGGTCGAGGGAGTGCAGGTTGCAGAGCACGGTGATGCCGTAGCGCTTGTTGGCGTCGGCGAGCGCGTCCATCACCAGGCGGGTGTTGCGCGGATCGAGGGAGGCCACCGGCTCGTCGGCCAGGATGATCTCCGGCTCCTGGACGAGGGCGCGGGCGATGGCGACGCGCTGCTGCTGGCCGCCCGAGAGCTGGTCGGCCCGGTTGGCGGCGAACGCCCCCATGTCGAAGCTCTCCAGCGCGGCGAGCGCCAGCGCCCGGTCCTCCTCGCTCCACAGCTTCAGGAGCGAGCGGTGCGTCGGCACCTGGTCGAGCCGGCCCATCAGCACGTTCGTCATCACGTCGAGCCGCCCGACGAGGTTGAACTGCTGGAAGATCATCGCGCAGCGGGCACGCCAGGCACGCAGGTCCCGGCCGCGGAGCGCCGTCACGTCGGTGCCGTCGAAGAGGATGCGCCCGGCCGTCGGGTCGGCGAGGCGGTTGAGCATCCGCAGCAGGGTCGACTTGCCGGCACCCGAGCGTCCGATCACGCCGACGAAGCTGCCGCGCTCGATCGACAGGCTGACGCCGTCCACCGCACGGCGCGCCCCGTATTGACGCGTAAGGTTCTCGACAACCAGCATCCGCTCGCCCGATTTCACTGTTCGGCGAACGTAAACGCTGGTTAAGCGACAACAGGATGACAGCGCGTCAGTGCTTAGCCGGCATACTTATCAAGGAAGGCTTCGATCGGCAGCTGACGGAAGTCCGGGAGCGCCGTGCGCAACCGCTCGTGGTCCCAGTCCCACCAGGCCAGCCGCAGCAGGCGCTCGGCACTCGCCTCGTCGAAGCGGCGGCGCACGGGGCGGGCCGGGTTGCCGACCACGATGGTGTAGGGCGCGACGTCCCGGGTGACGATGGCGCCCGCGCCGACCACCGCCCCGGTGCCGATGGTGCGGCCGGGCAGCACCACGACCCCGTGGCCGATCCAGACGTCGTGCCCGATCGTGACGGGCAGGGCCCGGCGCCGCTCGAAGAAGGCCGGTTCGTTCGCCTCCTGCGGCCAGTACGAGGCGGCCCGGTAGGTGAAGTGGCTCTGCGAGGCCCGTTCCATCGGGTGGTTGCCGGGATTGATCCGCACCATCGCGGCGATCGAGCAGAACTTGCCGATCGTGGTGTAGATCATCTCGCCGTCGTTGCCGATGTAGGAATAGTCGTCGAGCACGGTCTCGGCGAGCTGGGTGCGGGGGCCGACCTCGGTGTAGCGGCCCAAGCGGCACTCCCGGACCGTGGCGGTCGG
The DNA here is from genome assembly GCF_036448855.1 of Methylobacterium ajmalii. NCBI lineage: Bacteria > Pseudomonadati > Pseudomonadota > Alphaproteobacteria > Hyphomicrobiales > Methylobacteriaceae > Methylobacterium > Methylobacterium ajmalii. The sequence continues at coordinate 18,067 of NZ_JAZFXT010000043.1, read as the reverse complement.
GTCGATGACGGGCTCGAGACCCAGCTGTCCGGCCATCGCGTCAGCCTCCGAAGGGAATGCGCCGCAGCACCCGGAACGGGGCGGCGCCGTCCTGGCGCAGCACCGACAGGGCGTCGAGCACGAGGGGGGCGCCCGCGCCGTAGGCCGCCGCCAGACGCTCGCGCCAGGGCGCGCGGGCCTCCTCCGGCAGCGCGTCGGTCAGGGTCATGTGGAAGCGAAATTCCTCGAAGACGTGCGGGTAGCCCCAGGCCGCGAGAAGCGCCCGGCCCCGGGGGCTCAGGCGCTCGGGCTTGCGGCGCGCCACCTCGGCCTCGGTGAGGAAGGCGCGGAACGGCTCGAAGGCGGCGACGCATTCGGCGGCGAACAGGCCGAGCTCGGGGGGGGCCGCGTCGGGAACCAGGGCCGTGAAGGCGCCGAGCGTCGCGACCCGCAGGAGGCCGACCGGGACCGGCGGATGGTCCGCCGCCAGCGTCTCCGCCGCGGCGAGCAGGTCGGCCTCGGCGAGACCGGGGGCGAGCCGCATCGGCGCCTTCAGGGTGGCATGGAAGCCGTAGCGGCGGGGGGAATCGGTCACGTCCGCGAGGTCGGCCATCCCCTCGGGGCGGGGAACCTCGGCGCCGGTGTGGTTGTCGGTGCCCAGCACGGCGTTGCCGAACCGGGCGAGGTCCGAGCCGGGCTTCGGCGTGAAGTAGAGGGCGTAGCGAGGGGCGCCGGTCACGCGGTTCTCCTTTTTCGCCCGATTCAGCACGCGGGCGTGACTGGACGGTGACGGTGGAGGGTAAGACGCGACAGCGGTGAGCCCGTACCCTCCCCCGCAGAAGGGAGGGAGAAGCCCGCGCTCGACCGAACGACCGATCCCGGCGTTACGCCGGCGCCATCTCCCGCACCGGCCGGCGCCACCTCGTCGGGCCGTCGCGGTGGACCGAGGTGCCGGCGGCGTCGACCGCGACCGTCACCGGCATGTCCTCGACCACGAATTCGTGGATCGCCTCCATGCCGAGATCGGCGAAGGCGAGCACCCGGGCCGACTTGATCGCCTTCGAGACGAGGTAGGCCGCCCCACCGACCGCGATCAGGTAGGCGGCGCCGTGACGCGCGATGGTCTCGACGGCGGCCGGGCCGCGCTCGGCCTTGCCGACCATGACGAGGAGGCCGGTCCGCGACAGGATCGGCTCCAGGAACTTGTCCATCCTGGTCGCGGTGGTGGGGCCGGCGGGACCCACCGCCTCGTCGCCGACGGCATCGACGGGGCCGACGTAGTAGATCGCCCGGTCGCGCAGATCGACGGGCAGCTCCTCGCCGGCCTCCAGCATCCGGGTCAGCCGCAGGTGCGCCGCGTCGCGCCCGGTGAGGAGGTGGCCCGACAGCAGCAGGGTCTCGCCGGCCCGCCAGGTCGCCACCTCCTCGCGGGTCAGCCGGTCGAGGTCGACCCGCCGCCCGGCGGCGGTGGCGACGCTGACGTCCTGCGGCCAGAGATCGAGGGAGGGCGGGGTGAAGACGGCCGGGCCGCTGCCGTCGAGGGTGAAGTGGGCGTGCCGGTCGGCGGCGCATTGCGGGATCAGGCCGACGGGGAGCGAGGCGGCGTGGACCGGGAAGGTCTTGAGCTTGACGTCGAGCACGGTGGTGAGGCCGCCGAGCCCCTGCGCGCCGATGCCGAGCGCGTTGACCCGCTCGAAGATCTCGAGCCGCAATTCCTCCTCCTTGGAGGACGGCCCGCGGGCGCGGATCTGCGGCAGGTCGATCGGATCGAGGAGCGAGAGCTTGGCCAGCGTCATCGCCTTCTCGGGCGAGCCGCCGACGCCGATGCCGAGCATGCCGGGCGGGCACCAGCCGGCGCCGAGCGTCTCGACGGTGCGCACCACCCAGTCGGCGACGGAATCGCTCGGGTTGAGGGCGGCGAACTTCGCCTTGTTCTCCGAGCCGCCGCCCTTCGCCGCGACGTGGACCTCGACCAGCTCACCCGCCACCATCTCGACGTGGAGCATGGCCGGCGCGTTGTCGCCGGTGTTGCGGCGCCCGAACAGCGGCTCGGAGACCACGGAGGCGCGCAGCGGGTTGCGCTCCTCGCGCCAGGCCCGGCGCACGCCCTCGTCGACGATCTCCTGGAGCGAGCGGTTCGAGACGATCCGCGCTCCGAGCCCGACCTTCATGAAGATCTGCGCCGTGCCGGTATCCTGGCAGATCGGCCGGCGGCCGAAGGCGGCCATGCGCGAATTGACCAGGATCTGCGCCATCGCGTCCCGGGCCGCCGGGCTCTCCTCGCGCCGCCAGGCCTCGGCGAGGTTCTCGATGTAGTCGGCCGGGTGGTAGTACGAGATGAACTGCAGCGCGTCGGCGATGGAGGCGACCAGGTCGTCTTCGCGGATGGTGGCCATGGTGGTCGTCCTCTCAGGCCGTGCGCCCGGCTGTTCGGTTTATCCAGAGACGAACCTCATCCTGAGGTGCTTGCGAAGCAAGCCTCGAAGGAGGGCTCCAGCGAACTCCGCGCCTCCTGGAGCCCTCCTTCGAGGCCCGGCGATCTTCGATCGCCGGGCACCTCAGGACGAGGCGGTGGGTGGGATCGATCGCATGACCGCCAAGTGGTCTACACCGCCAAGTGGTCTACGCGGCTGCGAATTCCCGCCGGATCGCCTCGCTGTGCTCGCCGATCCCCGGCACGCGACCCAGCACCGGGGCCTGGCCGTTGCGGAGCGCCGGCGGCGCGACGATCGAGGCCGGGCCGGCATGGGTCTCGACGGTGACCCGGCGGAGTGCCGGATGCGAGACGAGGTCGGACAGGCCGTTGACGAAGCCGTAGGCGGTGCCGGCGGCCCTCAATCGGTCGGCGGCCTCGTCGCGGCTCAACTCCGAAAAGACCCGCGCCACCACGGCATCGACCTCGGGCCGGTTCGCCACCCGGGCGGTGTTGCTCTCGAAGCCCGGGCGCGACGGCAGGTCGGGCTGGCGCAGGAACGCGGCACAGAACTTGACCCATTCGCGCTCGTTCTGGATCGAGAGCAGCACCAGGGCCCCGTCCCGGGTCGGGAAGGCGCCGTAGGGGCAGATCGACGGATGCGCGAGGCCGACCCGCTGCGGCGCCCGGCCGGTGCCCTCGAAGTAGAGCAGCGGCACGTTCATCCAGTCGGCCATGCCGTCGAACAGGCTGACCTCAAGCTTCGCCCCCTCGCCGGTGATGCCCCGGGCGATCAGCGCCTCCAGCACGGCGGAATGGGCCGCCATGCCGCAGGCGATGTCGCAGACCGACACCCCGACCCGGCCCGGACCCGCCGGATGGCCGGTGATCTCGGCCAAGCCGCTCTCGGCCTGGACCAGGAGGTCGTAGGCCTTCATGTCCGAATAGGCGTGACCCGAGCCGTAGCCGGTGACGTCGACCGTGACGAGCCGCGGGTAGCGGGCGCGCAGCTCGTCCGAGCCGAACCCGGCCCGGGCCGCGGCACCGGGCGCGAGGTTCTGGATGAACACGTCGGCCTTGGCGAGCACCGCGTGCAGGAGCCGGGCATCGCTCGGGTCCTTGATGTCGGCGACCAGGCTCTCCTTGCCGCGGTTGAGCCAGACGAAGTAGCTCGCCAGCCCGTTCACCGCCGCATCGTAGCCGCGGGCGAAATCGCCCTCCGGCCGCTCGATCTTGATGACGCGGGCGCCCGCGTCGGCCAGGCGAGAGGAGCAGTAGGGTGCCGCCACCGCCTGCTCGAGCGCCACCACGGTCAGGCCTGCGAGCGGCAGGATCCTGCCTGCCACGGCCCCACTCCCCGCCGCCATGACCGTCAGACCCCGTGCTTGATCGCGATCATCTTCATCGAGCCGAAGCCGTAGAGGGCCTCGAAGCCCTTCTCGCGGCCGTGGCCCGAGCCCTTCACGCCGCCGAAGGGCAGTTCGACGCCGCCGCCCGCGCCGTAATTGTTGACGAAGACCTGGCCCGACTTGATGCCCTTCGACAGGCGCAAGGCCTTGCCGAGATCCTGGGTCCAGATGCCGGCGGCCAGCCCGTACTCGGTGCCGTTCGCCACCTTCAGGGCCTCGGCCTCGTCGCGCACCCGGATCGCCACCAGGACCGGCCCGAAGATCTCTTCCTGGGCCAGGCGGTGGTCGGGCGGCACGTCGCCGATCAGGGTCGGGCGGACGTAGTAGCCGTCGCCCGGCACGTTGGTGCCGAGCTCGCCCTCGGCCAGGATCGTCAGGCCGTCGCGGCGCGCCAGATCGATGTAGCCCTGCACCCGCTCGCACTGCTTGGCGTTGACCACGGGGCCGAGGTCGAGGTCCTGCTCGCCCGAGCCGACGCGCAGGTCCTTGAAGCGCTTGGCGAGGTCGGCGACGAAGCTGTCGTAGATCTTGTCCTCGATCACCACGCGCGAACCGGCCGAGCAGGTCTGGCCGGCATTCTGGGTGATCGCCTTGACGATGACGGTGCCGGCCTCCGACAGGTCGGCATCGGCGAACACCACCTGGGGCGACTTGCCGCCGAGTTCCAGCGTCACCGGAATCGTGTTCTTGGCCGCGGCCGTCTGGATCAGGGTTCCGACCTCGCGCGAGCCGGTGAAGCTGATGTGGTGGATGCCCTTGTGCGAGGCGAGCGCGGCGCCCGCCTCCTCGCCGAGCCCCGTCACCACGTTGAGGCTGCCGGCCGGGAAGCCGGCCTCGGCCGCGAGCTTGGCCAGATGCAGCGCCGACAGCGAGGTGTCCTCGGCGGGTTTCAGCACCACGGCGTTGCCCATGGCGAGCGCCGGGGCGACCGAGCGGCCGGTCATCTGGAGGGGATAGTTCCACGGCACGATCACGCCGACGACGCCGTACGGCTCGTACACGGTCATGACGGTGAAGCCGTTCTGGAACGGGATCGTGTCGCCGTGCACCTTGTCGGCGGCGCCGCCGTAATACTCGAAGTAGCGGGCGCAGACCTGGGCGTCGTTGCGGGCGAGCGTGATCGGCTTGCCGACGTCCTCGCTCTCCATCTTCGCCAGGATCTCGGCGTCGCGGCGGATCAGCTCTGCGAGCTTGAGGAGCAGGCGGCCGCGGGACGCGGCGTCGAGGCGGCCCCACTCGCCGTCCATGGCGGCGTGTCCAGCCTTGACGGCGGCATCGATCTCCTTGGCGCCGCCCCGGGCGATGCGGGCCATCTCCTGGCCGTGCGACGGGTTGACCACCGGCAGGGTCGCCTCGCTGCCGGTCCAGGTGCCGCCGATGAAGTGCTGGTGGGCGTTCATGCTGTCAAACCTCCCGTGGCGACCGGCCGCCGTGTCGGCGGCCGGCCTGCTCTTGGGCGCGGTGTTACCGCGCCGGGAGGGGCAATTCCAATACGATCGACGGGCGGACGCGATAGGATCGCGATATGGCCCGCCCGGGAGCGCTCAGCGGCTGCCGCTGCCGCCGCTGCCCTGCGGCACCGCCCGGGACGGCTGGCCGGCATTGCCGCCGGCGGCCGAATTGCCTGTGACGGTCGAGGCGCCGGTCGGTCCGGGCGCCACGACGCCGCCGGCCGCACCGCCGGTGTTGTTCGGCATCGGCGCGACGGTGCCGGTCGCGGCCGGGCCGGTGCCCATGGTGCCGTTGCCCATGGTACCGGGTGCGGTGGACGGAGCGGCGGTCTGGGCCGCGGCGGCACCGGCAACGAGAAGGCCGGCGGCAAGTCCGGCGAGAATCGAACGCATGTTGCTCTCCTGTCGGATCCTGAATTTGTTAGACCCTGGACCCGACAACGTGCGCAGGCTGGTGCGGTTCACCTGGCTTCAACTTTGTTGCGCGATGACGCGGCGCAACATCGCGCAGCATTCGTCGAGGTCGGCGAGCCCGATCGATTCGTCGGGCCGGTGCGCCTCGGCGATGCGGCCGGGCCCGCAGATGATCGACGGGATGCCGGCGGCCTGGAACAGGCCGGCCTCGGTGCCGTAGCTCACCGCCCCGAGGGCGGCGTGGCCCGACCACGCCTCGGCGAGGCTCCGCAAGGGCGCGTCGTCGGGGAGATCGAGGGCGGGATAGGCCGACAAGACCTCGCTCTCGACCGCGACCTCGCGGCCGGCCGCCCGCAACGGGTGGACCAGGCCGGCGACCCGGGCGAGGAGCGCGTCGTGGATCGTCATCGGGTCGGTGCCCGGCACCGCGCGGGCCTCCCAGTCGATCCGGCAGGTATCGGGCACGACGTTGACGCCGGTGCCGCCGGCGATGACCCCGACCTGCAGGGTCGAGGAGGCCGGCGTGAACATGTCGTGGAACGGGCCCCGCGCGACGAAATCCTCGTGCAGGCCGCGTACCAGCCCGACGAGGTCGGCGGCGAGGTGCACGGCGTTGTCGGCGAGATCCGGCCGCGAGGAATGGCCGGCGCGCCCCCGCACCGTGAGGCGCCCGGCCACCTTGCCCTTGTGGCGCAGGACCGGGCGCATCTCCGAGGGCTCGCCGACGAGGCAGGCGGTGGGGGTGGCGCAGAGCTCGGGCAGCCGGGCGATCATGTGGCGCACGCCGACGCAGCCGACCTCCTCGTCGTAGGACAGGGCGAGGTGGATCGGCCGGGCGAGCGGCGCCCGCACCATCTCGGGCACGAGCGCCAGCAGGCAGGCGACGAAGCCCTTCATGTCGACGGCGCCGCGCCCGACCAGGCGGTCGCCGACCTGCCGCAGGGCGAAGGGGTCGCCGGTCCAGCCCTCGCCCGCCGGCACCACGTCGAGATGGCCCGACAGGACGATCCCCGGCACGTCGCGCGGGCCGATCGTCGCGAACAGGTTGGCGCGGTCGCCCTCCGGCCCCGGCAGAATCGCCGCCTCGACGCCGTGGCGGGCGAGGTGGTCGCGCACCAGCGCGACGATCGCGCCGTTCGGCGTGCGGCACACCGAGGGGATCGCCACGAGGGCGGACAGGAGGGCGGCGGCGTCGGACATCGGGCTCTCGCGGATCGGCTGACTGCCCGAATCATACTGCCGGAGCGCCGCGGCGCCCCGGTCGAAGGCGGGGAGCGGCACCGCAGAAGCTGCCGCCGGAGACGCTCCGGACGGCATGAAGGCACGGTTGGATCGCGGCGAGAGCCCGGGTCCGGCCCGTGTCGCCGGAAGCAGCGGCTGCGAACAATTCGGATTGTTGACAATCCTACGAAGATGGTGCTGATTGTTTGTGCCGAACGGATCATGCCCAAAATTTCGGCGGTGCAGCATGGCGCCATCGCACCGCGAAACGGACGGCGCCGCCAGACAACGCCACCGCCAAGCCAAGCCCGAGGGGAAGACGATGTCGCAGCTGGACGCAGACGCCTTTGAGACCATGAGCCCCGCCGACCGCGGCCGCGTCCTCGACGGCCTGCGCCGGGGAGCGTCGCGGCGCGACATCCTGGGCCTGCTCGGCTCGGCCGGCATGGGCGTTCTCGCCGGCGGCACGGTGTTCGGCAGCGCCACGAAGGCGCTGGCCCAGACGCCGAAGCGCGGCGGCAACATCCGGGTCTGCACCTATACCAGCTCGACCTCCGACACGCTCGACCCGGCCAAGCAGTCGAACGCGAGCGACTACGTCCGCTGCAACTTCTTCTACAACAAGCTCGTCCGCATCGACCAGACCGGCGCCCCGGGCCCGGAGCTGGCCGAGAGCTACGACAGCCCCGACGCCAAGACCTGGACCTTCAAGATCCGCAAGGGCGTGACCTTCCACGACGGCAAGGCGCTGACGGTGGAGGACGTAGTCTTCTCGCTCAAGCGTCACCTCGACCCGGCGGTCGGCTCCAAGGCCAACACGCTGGCCAAGCAGATGACCGCGATCGAGGCCGCGGGCCCGAACGAGGTGCGCATCGTGCTCAGCGGCGCCAACGCCGACTGGCCGACCATCCTCGGCACCGCCCACTTCCACATCGTCCAGGCCGGGACGACCGACTTCTCGAAGGGCATCGGCACCGGCCCGTTCAAGTGCAAGGAATTCACCCCGGGCGTACGCACGATGGCGGTGCGCAACGGCGACTACTGGCGCCAGCCCGGCCCGTTCCTCGACAGCATCGAGTTCTTCGGCCTGCCCGACGAGCAGTCGCGGGTGAACGCCCTCATGTCCGGCGACGTGCAGATCGCCGCGGTGATCAACCCGCGCTCGCTGCGGGTGATCGAGAGCATGGGCGGCTTCGGCGTGCTGGAGACCAAGGCCGGCCTCTACACCAACCTGATCGCCCGCCTCGATGAGGGCCCGGGCGCCAACCCGGACTTCGTGCTCGGCATGAAGTACCTGCTCAACCGCACCCAGATGCGCAGCGCGGTCTTCCGCGGCTACGCCGAGGTCGCCAACGACCACCCGATCCCGTCCTCGAACCGCTACCACGCCGCCGACATCCCGCAGCGGCCCTACGACCCCGAGAAGGCCAAGTTCCACTTCAACAAGGCCGGGGTGCTCGGCTCGACCATCCCGCTCGTCGCCTCGCCGGCGGCCGACGCCTCGGTCGAGATGGCGGTGCTGATGCAGCAGGACGCCAAGAAGCTCGGCCTCAACATCGACGTCCAGCGGGTGCCGTCGGACGGCTACTGGTCGAACTACTGGATGAAGAGCCCGCTCTGCTTCGGCAACATCAACCCGCGCCCGACCGCCGACCTGCTGTTCAGCCTGTTCTTCAAGTCGGATGCGGCCTGGAACGAGTCGCGCTGGAAGAACGAGAAGTTCGACCAGCTCATCGTCGCCGCCCGGGCCGAGCGAGACGAGGCCAAGCGCAAGCAGATGTACCACGACGCGCAGGTGCTGGTGCACGACGAGGCCGGCATCGGCATCCCGGCCTTCATCAGCAACATCGATTGCTACTCCAGCAAGATCAAGGGCCTGCACCCGATCCCGACCGGCGGCCTGATGGGCTACACCTTCGGCGAGTACGCCTGGCTCGACGCCTGATCTCTCGCCGCGCGGGGACGGGGCACGTCCCCGTCCCCCGCATCCTTCCAGGCCCAGCCCCGGGGGCGCGGCGCGTCGAGGGCGCCGGCCGCGCGGCGTCGCGGTCCCGCGGCGCCGAACCTGCACCGAAACCTGCAACGACAAGCCCGCCCGGGAGGGCCGGCCATCCAAGGATCAGGGAGGGCGCATGAGCCGCCGCATGTTGACGATGATCGCGGGCCGCGTGCTCGTCGCCGCCGCGACGCTGCTCTTCGTCTCGGTGGTCGTGTTCGGGGCGACCCAGCTCCTGCCGGGCGACGTCGCCCAGGCGATCCTGGGCCAGAGCGCGACCCCGGAGGCGGTGGCGGGCCTGCGCCAGGCGCTCGGCCTCGACGCCCCGGCGCTCCAGCGCTTCGCCACCTGGCTCGGCGGCCTTCTCACCGGCAATGCCGGCACCTCGCTGGTCAGCCGCCAGCCGGTCGGCGACCTGATCTGGGCCCGGCTGTCGAGCTCGCTCATCCTCGCCGGCATCGTGACGGCGATCTCGGTGCCGGTGGCGCTGACCCTCGGCATCACGGCGGCGGTCTGGCGCGGCTCGGCCTACGACCGGGCGGTCGGCATCCTGACGATCGCGGCGGTGTCGGTGCCCGAATTCCTGGTCGCCACCCTGGCGGTGCTGGTCTTCGCCGTCCACCTGCACTGGCTGCCCGCCCTCTCCTTCGTGCCGCGCTCGGCCACCCCGCTGGAATTCCTGCGCGCCGTGGCGATGCCGGTAATGAGCCTGTCCTTCGTGGTGATCACCCAGATGGTGCGGATGACCCGCGCCGCCGTGATCGAGGCGATGAAGGCGCCCTACGTCGAGATGGCGGCGCTCAAGGGCGCGAGCCCGGCTCGGGTGGTGCTGCGCCACGTCCTGCCGAACACGGTCGGCGCCATCGCCAACGCGGTCGCGCTCAGCCTGTCCTACCTGCTCGGCGGCGTCATCATCGTCGAGACGATCTTCAACTATCCGGGCATCGCCAAGCTGATGGTCGACAGCGTGTCGATGCGCGACATGCCGGTGGTGCAGGCCTGCGCCATCGTGTTCTGCGCCGTCTACCTGCTGCTGGTGACCACCGCCGACATCGTCGCCATCCTGTCCAACCCGAGGCTGCGCCATGCGTGACCAGAACCTTGGCCTCGGCGAGACCGTGCCGGAGATCGCCCCGGCGGCCCCGCGGCTGCGCCTGCGGCTCTCCCCCACGGCGTGCCTGGGTGCCGGCATCGTGCTGGCCGGCATCGCGATGGCCATCTTGGGCCAGGTGCTGAGCCCCCACGATGCCGGCGCGATCGTCGACACCGACGTGTTCGGGCCGATGAGCCCCGCCTTCCCCCTCGGCACCGACTATCTCGGCCGCGACATGCTGAGCCGGATCCTGCTCGGCGCCCGCTACACGGTCGGCATCGCGGCGCTCGCCACCGCGCTCGCCTGCACCGCCGGCATCGGGCTCGGCCTGTTCGCCGCGGTGGTCGGCGGCTGGACCGACAGCGCGCTCAGCCGGCTCCTCGACGCGCTGACCTCGATCCCCTCGAAGATGCTGGCGCTGGTGCTGATCGCCGGCCTCGGCTCGTCGCTGCCGATCCTGGTGCTGACCATGGCGTTCATCTACGTGCCGGGCTGCTACCGGATCACCCGGGCGCTCGCCGTCAACATCGCGGCCGAGGATTTCGTGCTCGCCGCGAAGGCCCGCGGCGAGGGCCGCGGCTACATCATGCTGCGCGAGGTGATGCCCAACATGGTCGGGCCGCTCGCCACCGATTTCGGCCTGCGCTTCGTCTTCGTGGTGCTGCTGCTCTCGAGCCTGTCATTCCTCGGGCTCGGCGTGCAGCCGCCCTACGCCGATTGGGGCTCGCTGGTGCGCGAGAACGTGGCGGGCCTGAGCTACGGCGCCCCGGCGGTGGTGATGCCGGCTATCGCCATCGCGATCCTGACCATCGGGGTGAACCTCCTGGTCGACAACCTGCCCGGCCGGGCGAGAGCGGGAGGGCGCTGATCATGGCGCACGCGCACAAGAGCGGCACCGTCCGGGTCGAGGCCCTGAAGGTCGCGGCCAAGGCCGATGACGGCCGCGAGACGACGATCGTCCACGAGGTCGGGTTCGAGATCGCCCGCGGCGAGGTCCTGGCGCTGATCGGCGAATCGGGCTCGGGCAAGACCACGATCGCGCTCGCCATGATGGGCTATGCCCGCAAGGGCTGCGCCATCCGCGGCGGCAGCGTCGACGTGTTCGGGACGCAGGTCCTGGCCTCGTCGCCCTCCGAGCTGCGGGCGCTTCGCGGCAACCGCATCGCCTACATCGCCCAGTCGGCCGCGGCCTCGTTCAACCCCGCCCGCACCATCATGGCGCAGGTGATCGAGAGCGCGCTGATCCACGGCTCGCTCACGGCGGAGGCCGCCACCGCCAAGGCCAAGACCCTGTTTGCCGAGCTCGCCCTGCCGAACCCGGACACGATCGGCGACCGCTACCCCCATCAGGTCTCGGGCGGGCAGCTCCAGCGGCTGCTCGCCGCCATGGCGCTCCTCAACGATCCCGACCTCGTGATCTTCGACGAGCCGACCACGGCGCTCGACGTGACGACCCAGATCGAGGTGCTGGTCTCGTTCAAGGCGGCGATCCGCGAGCGCGGCATCACCGGCATCTACGTCAGCCACGACCTCGCGGTGGTGGCCCAGATCGCCGACCGGATCGCGGTCCTGCGCCACGGGCGCCTCGCCGAGATCGGCGCCGTCGAGCAGATGGTGAGCGCGCCGGCCCACCCCTATACCCGCCAGCTCATCGCGGCCGCCTCCCCGGTCAAGCGCAAGGGCGCGGAGGCTGCTCCAGAGACCGGCGAGGCCCCGGTGCTGGCCGCCACCGGCATCACCGCCGGCTACGGCCCGGCCGGGGCCGACGGCCTGCCGCGGGTCAAGATCCTGCACGACGTCGGCTTCTCGCTGCGCCGCGGCGAGACCCTGGGGATCATCGGCGAATCGGGCTCGGGCAAGAGCACGCTGGCGCGCGTCGTCTCCGGCATCGTGCCGGCCGCCCGCGGCGAGGTCCGGCTCGACGGCAAGGTCCTGGCCCCGGCGCTCGGCCGGCGCGACCGCGAGACCCTGCGGCGGATCCAGATCGTGTTCCAGAACGCCGACACGGTGCTGAACCCGGCCCAGAGCATCGCCCAGATCCTGGAGCGGCCGCTGGCCTTCTACCACCGCCTCGGCGCCGCGGCCCGCCGCCAGCGGCTGATGCAGCTCCTCGACCAGGTCCGCCTGCCCCGCAGCGTCGCCGAGCGGCGACCGGGCGAACTCTCCGGCGGCCAGAAGCAGCGCATCAACCTCGCCCGCGCGCTCGCCGCCGAGCCCGACGTGATCCTGTGCGACGAGGTGACCTCGGCGCTGGACACCGTCGTCGGCGAGGCGGTGCTCGACCTCCTGGTCGAGATCCAGCGCGACCTCAACGTGGCCTACGTCTTCATCAGCCACGACCTCGGGGTGATCCGGTCGATCAGCGATGCCGTCATGGTTCTCCAGCACGGCCGCGTGGTCGAGGCCGGCCCGACCGAGGCGCTGCTCGCCGATCCGAAGGAGCCCTATACGCGGCTGCTGCTGTCCTCGGTGCCGGAATTGCGGACGGGGTGGCTCGACGAGGTGTGCGCCGGGCGCGGGGCGGCGGCGTAGCGCGCCTTCTTCGCAGAAGGCGATCTGTCCCAAGACAAAGCAAGCGCGGGTCTCCCCCTCTCCCCGCGGGCGGGGAGAGGGTCGCTTGCACCTTGTCGTGCAAGCGACAAGCGCAGGCGAAGCCGGAGCGAGGGTGAGGGGGTCTCGACGAGGGAGACTTCCCCGGCCTCACCTTCGCCCTGCGGGCTCCCTTCACCCCGACAAGGGGGGGGTGAAGGCCCTCCCCGCCCGCGGGGAGAGGGGGAGACCCGCGGTCCTGACGGTCAGTCGCGCATCACACGCCCGGGCTGTTCACCAGATCCCTCCCCCCATCGATTCTGCCGCCCCGCCCCGTCCAAACCCGCTCCCCGCGCGGTGCCGCCCGCCCATCTCGGCAAAAAATCCCGCGGCCCCCCGGGCATCCTGCAACTCACGCCGCCCCGGAGCCTCTGAGCCATGCGCCCCAATTCCTTGATCGAGCTCGACCGCGACCACCTCATCCACCCGGTGATCTCGTGGAAGGGCCACGAGGCGCGCGGCGCCACGGTGCTGCAATCGGCCCAGGGCGCGACGCTCACCGACGCGGAAGGCCACACCCTGCTCGACGGCTTCTCGGGCCTGTGGTGCGTCAATGTCGGCTACGGCCACGAGTCGATCGTGGAAGTCGCGGCCGAGCAGATGCGCCGGCTGCCCTACGCCACCGGCTACTTCCACTTCTCGAGCGAGCCGGCGATCCGGCTGGCCGCGCGCCTCGCCGAACTGGCGCCGGGCGACCTCAACCACGTCTACTTCACGCTCGGCGGCTCGGACGCGGTCGATTCGGCGGTGCGGTTCATCCGCTACTACTACAACGTCACCGGCCGGCCGACGAAGAAGCATATGATCGCCCTGGAGCGGGGCTATCACGGCTCCTCGACCGTCGGCGCCGGGCTGACCGCGATTCAGTCCTTCCACGACAACTTCGACGCGCCGACGACCCTCCAGCACCACATCCCCTCGCCCTATCCCTACCGCAACCCGGCCGGCGACGACGACGCGGCGGTGATCGCCTCATCGGTCGCGGCGCTGAAGGCCAAGGTCGAGGAACTGGGCGCGGAGAACGTCGCGGCGTTCTTCGCCGAGCCGGTCCAGGGCTCGGGCGGCGTGATTGTGCCGCCGGACGGCTGGCTGAAGGCGATGCGGGAGGCCGCGCGCGAGCTCGACATCCTGTTCGTCGCCGACGAGGTCATCACCGGCTTCGGCCGCACCGGCCCGCTCTTCGGCTGCGAGCATGACGGCGTGGTGCCGGACCTGATGACCACCGCCAAGGGCCTGACCTCGGGCTACAGCCCGATGGGCGCGGTGCTGATGTCGGACCGGATCTATCGCGCCATCGCGGATCATGCGCCGGCCGGCAAGCCGATCGGCCACGGCTTCACCTACTCGGCCCATCCGGTCAGCGCCGCGGTCGGCCTTGAGGTGCTGCGCCTCTACACCGAAGGCGGCATCCTGGAGAACGGCCGCCGGGCGGGCGAGCGCTTCACCGCGGGCCTCGAGCGCCTCGCCGACCATCCCCTCGTCGGCGACGTGCGGGTGCGGGGCTTGCTCGCCGGCGTCGAGCTCGTCATGAACAAAGAGAAGCGCACCAAGCCCTCGGCCGATCTCGGCATCTCGGGCCACCTCGCCCGGTTCGGCTACAGGAACGGCGTGATCTTCCGCGCCTTCGCCGACGACATCGTCGGCTTCGCGCCGCCGCTCTGCTGCACGGACGAGGACATCGACACCCTGCTCGCCCGCTTCGAGCAGACGCTGAACGACGTCCTCGACGTCGCCGACGTGCGCGCCGCGCTGGCGTGAGAGGACGTTTCGCCATGACGACCAAGACTCAGCCCTACCGCATCGCGGTCATCCCCGGCGACGGCATCGGCAAGGAAGTCGTGCCCGAGGGCGTCCGCATCCTCGAGGCCGCCGCGGAGAAGTTCGGCTTTCGCCTCGACCTCCAGCATCACGCCTTCGGCTCCTGCGACTACTACGCCGAGCACGGCACGATGCTGCCGGCGAACTGGAAGGAAGTCCTGACGCCGACCGATGCGATCTTCTTCGGCGCCGTCGGCTGGCCGGCCACCGTGCCGGACCACGTCTCGCTCTGGGGCTCGCTCCTGCAGTTCCGGCGCGAGTTCGACCAGTACGTCAACCTGCGCCCCGTCCGGCTGATGCCGGGCGTGCCCTGCCCGCTCGCCGGCCGCGAGCCCGGCGACATCGACTTCTACGTCGTGCGCGAGAACACCGAGGGCGAGTATTCCTCGGTCGGCGGCACGATGTATCCGGGCACCGAGCGGGAGATCGTGATCCAGGAGACGGTGATGAGCCGTCACGGCGTCGACCGGATCCTGAAATTCGCCTTCGACCTGGCGCAAAGCCGACCGAAGAAGCACCTGACCTCGGCCACCAAGTCGAACGGCATCGCCATCACGATGCCGTACTGGGACCAGCGGGTCGAGGCGATGGGCGAGCGCTATCCCGACGTGCGCCGCGACAAGTACCACATCGACATCCTCACCGCCCATTTCGTGCTGAACCCGGACCGGTTCGACGTGGTGGTCGGCTCCAACCTCTTCGGCGACATCCTGTCGGATCTCGGGCCCGCCTGCACCGGCACGATCGGCATCGCGCCGTCCGCCAACATCAACCCGGAGGGGCGCTTCCCCTCGCTGTTCGAGCCGGTCCACGGCTCGGCGCCGGACATCGCCGGCCAAGGCATCGCCAACCCGATCGGCCAGATCTGGACCGCCGCGATGATGCTGGAACACCTCGGCGAGGTGGACGCGGCGAACGCCATCGTGGCGGCGATCGAGACGGCGCTCCGCGAGCCGGCGTCGCGCACCCGCGACCTCAAGGGCACGGCCACGACCCGCGAGGCGGCCGACGCAGTGCTGCGGGCTTTTGCTGCGGCGTGACGAATGTGGTGGGCCGGCGGCGTTGGCGTGCGGCCCATCACGCTCGGGAGCCTGTATGACATCGTCATACAGCGTGATACGATGAGGTGTGGAACGGAGGCGCCTCGGTGAGACGTAGCAAGCCAGTCACCGTCACTCTGGGCGAGATGCAGGAGAAGGTGGAGGCGCGCGTCCGATCGGGGGCTTACACATCGGTCAGCGAGGTTGTGCGAGCAGGTTTGCGCGCCCTCGATCGGGAAGAAGCGGCGCTCGACGCCATGCTCCGGCAGAAGGTGCAGGAAGCTCTGAACGATCCAAGCCCTCCCATTCCCGCCGACCGTGTGTTCGAGGAGTTGCGTGCGTATCATGCAGAACGCCTGAAGACCGTCGGCCGTGACACGTGAGATCGTTTTTCACCGGTTCGCTCGCGCCGATCTGTTCGACATCTATGATTATATCGTACGACAGAGCGGACCAGTGCGCGCGGGCGACTATCTGGGCCGTATCGAGAAGGCCTGCAACGGCCTCAAGGATTTTCCCGAGCAGGGAACGCTGCGAAACGACATGGCCGCCGGAATACGGACATGGGCGATCGAGCGCAGAGTCCTGATCGTTTATCGCCTGCCACAAGGACAGATCGAGATTTTGCGCGTCCTCTACGCCGGCCGTGATTTTAAAGCCAGCCAAGTCCCGCACTGATTCAACGGCCCAGCCGGCATGGACTCGCGGCTTGACCCAGGGTTATGATCGGCAACCTTAGAAAGCCCGAGCACCGCAAGGCCATCGGCGCATCTGAGATCTGGATGGCGGTGCGCTGCACGTCCGGTCCAACGGATCGATCACGACAGGGCCAGATCCGAGGTCGCCCGTGCAGATATTATCCATCATCGCTCATCCACGGCAAACCAGCTTCTGTCATGCGCTCTCGGAGGCGGCACGGCGCGCCCTCGCAGGCAGCGGTCATGACGTCGTCCATCACGACCTGTACGCCGAGGGTTTCGATCCATGCCTAAAGGCGGAAGAGGCCTACAGCATCGGGGACGACCTCGAAGCGGCGCTGTCATGCGGGACCGATCCGGTGATGCTGCGATACAGGCGCGAGATCGCCGAAGCCGACGGGCTGCTGATCGTTCACCCGAACTGGTGGGGCAAGCCTCCGGCGATCCTGTCGGGCTGGCTCGACCGGGTTCTGGTACCAGGCGTGGCCTACCGCCTGACTACTGCGGACGGATTGCCCCAAGGCCTCCTGTCGATCCGGACGGCGCTTATTCTCAATACGTCCGACACGCCCGAAGAGCGGGAGCGGGCGGATCTGGGCGATCCGCTCGAGCTGATTTGGGGACGATGCGTCCTGCCCTATTGCGGGGTGGAGCATTACGTCCGGCACGTCTTCAGGCCGGTCGTCGGAAGCTCCGACGCGCAGCGCAGAACATGGCTCTCCGACACCGAAGCGATCGGCCGCACGACCTTCTCCGAGGGACGGGAGGCATAACGCGGCCGACCCCGAGCAAGGTCCGGGGTCGGCAGGAAACCCACACCCGGACCTCGACGCCGATCGAAGAGTATTCTCAATTCGACGGGGCGCCACGCCGCTGCCCGATCGCGCTCGCCAGCATCCTGGAGAGCTGCTCGGCCGAGTAGGGCTTGTGCAGCAGCGGGAAGCCGTGGGAGCCCTCCTGGGCCAGGACGTGGCTGTAGCCGGAGGTGAGCAGCACCGGCAGGCCCGGATGGCGCCGGCGCAGGGTCTTGGCGAGCTCGATGCCGCCCATGCCGGGCATCACCACGTCGGAGAACACCGCGTCGTAGGCGGCGTCCTCGCCGAGCACGTCGAGGGCGGCCTCGGCGTTGGTGACCCAGGTGGCGACGTAGCCGAGGTCGCCGAGGATCTGCGCGGCGAAGCGGCCGACGCCGACATTGTCCTCGACGAGGAGCACCCGCTGCCCGGCCCGGGCCGGCGCCATTCCCTCGTCCGCCGGGGCCGCGTACCCGGGCTCGGCCGGGGCGGCCACCTCCGGCAGGTACAGGATGAAGGTGGAGCCTTGCCCCACCCGGCTCGTCACGTCGACGTCGCCGCCCGACTGCTTGGCGAAGCCGAACACCTGCGACAGGCCGAGACCCGTGCCCTTGCCGACCTCCTTGGTGGTGAAGAACGGCTCGAAGATCTTGTCGATCACCGCCGGGCTCATGCCGGTGCCGGTATCGGTGAGCGAGATCGCCGCGAACGGGCCCCTGGCGGCGGCGTGGCCGCGGATCTCGGGCTTCTCCGCCCCGCAGGCGACCGCCAGGGTGAGGGTTCCCTCCCCCTCCATGGCGTCGCGGGCGTTGACCGCCATGTTGATGAGCGCGGTCTCGAACTGGCTCAGGTCCGCGCGCACGAAGCAGGGCCGGTCGGGGCCCTCGGTCACCACGCGGATGCGCGCGCCCGTCACCGTGTCGAGCATGTCGGCGACGCCCTGGAGACGGGCGACGACGTCGAACACCTCGGGCGCCAGGGCCTGGCGGCGGGCGAAGGCGAGGAGCTGGCCGGTGAGCTTGGCCGCCCGGTCCACCGTGTCGGACACCGCGTCGAGGTAGCGGCGTTTCCGCGCCTCCGGCAGCTCGGGCCGGCGCAGGAAATCCACCGACGAGCGGATGATCGTGAGCAGGTTGTTGAAGTCGTGGGCGA
>NZ_JAZFXT010000042.1:0-48632 GCF_036448855.1 Methylobacterium ajmalii | reverse complement strand
AGCCGGCGCCGTAGGCCGAGCAGACGCGCACGTACTCGACGGGCGCAGCCTTCTTGATCGGCAGATCGGCAGCGTGCGCACCGGCAACGACGGTCAGGCCAGCAGCCGAACCGAGCAGAAGGCTCTTCACGAGCTTCATCGAGACCTCCAAAGTTTCGAGACCCTGGGGGTGAACGACTGTGTCCCGACGATCCTACTGGAGCCGAACCACGCCACTCTTTTCCCCTTGTGAACCGGCGCCCCCTGCACGGGGTGTCTGCCGGTCCCCACCGGGTTGTTCCCGGTGCAGGGGCACCATGTGCCAGGCGCTAACGGCGATCAACCGAGATCCGCGCCCACCATGGCCAAGTCGCCGGCTTTCCGCCCCAATGTTGCAAGATCGCCACGAAACCTTACGCGGGTCAGCTAAATCCGACTGTTCCCTGCGGAGAGACTGAAGACGCGACGTGTCGTGATGTCGTCTCTTGGGAGACGGCCCGGCCCGGTGCGGAGGGCCGGGCGGCGGCTCAGCCCTCGAGCTCCTCGCGCATCATCTCGAGTTCGAGCCAGCGCTCCTCGGCGCCGGCGAGGTCGGCCTCGGTGGTGGCCAGCGTGCGGGAGATCGCCTCGAAGCGGGCGGGATCGCGGGCATAGAGCGTCGGGTCGTCGAGGGCGGCCCGGAGCTTGGCCCGGTTGCCCTCAAGCGCCTTCATCCGGGCCGGCAGGGTCTTGAGCTCGTGCTGCTCGTTGAAACCGAGACGCTTTCTGGACTCGCTCTTGGCGTCGCTGCGGCCGGCCGGCTTCGCGGCGCTCCTGGCCGTCTCCTTGGCCGCTCCCTTGGGCGCCACGATCCCGCGCGCCTGCACGCCGACGCCGCGCTGGGCGACCATGTCGGAATAGCCGCCGGCATAGGCGACCCAGCGCCCCTCCCCTTCCGAGACCAGCACGGTGTCGACGACCCGGTCGAGGAAGTCGCGGTCGTGGCTGACCAGGATCAGGGTGCCGGCATAATCGCCGAGCATCTCCTGAAGGAGGTCGAGGGTCTCGAGGTCGAGGTCGTTGGTCGGCTCGTCGAGCACCAGGAGGTTGCCGGCCTCGGCGAGCGCGCGCGCCAGCAGCAGCCGGTTGCGCTCGCCGCCCGAGAGCACGCTCACGGGCGTGCGCGCCTGCTCGGGCGAGAACAGGAAGTCCTTCATGTAGCCGATGACGTGCCGGCTCTGGTTGCCGACCTGCACGGTGTCGCTGCCGCCGCCCGTCAGCACGTCGGCGACGGTGCGATCGAGATCGAGCGCGCTGCGGCGCTGGTCGAGGAGGTTGAGGGTGACGTTGGCGCCGACCTTCACCGTACCCTCGTCCGGCGGGAGGCGGCCGGTCAGCAGGTTGACCAGCGTGGTCTTGCCGGTGCCGTTGGCGCCGACGATGCCGAGCCGGTCACCCTTGGCGATGCGCAAGGAGAGGTCGCGGACGATCGGGCGCTCGCCATAGGACTTCACGACGTCGCGCGCCTCGACCACCAGGGTGCCGGACGCCTCGGTCTCGCTCACCGTCAGCGTGGCGGCGCCGACGGGGCCGCGATGCTCGCGGGCCTGGCGGCGCAGGTCGTGCAGGCCGGCGAGCCGCTTGACGTTGCGCTTGCGCCGCGCCGTCACGCCGTAGCGCAGCCAGTCCTCCTCCGCGGCGATCTTGCGGTCGAGCTTGTGGCGCTCGCGCTCCTCCTCCTCGAACACCTGGTCGCGCCAGCCCTCGAAGGCCGAGAAACCCTGGTCGAGGCGCCGGGTCGTGCCGCGGTCGAGCCAGACGATCGAGCGCGACAGGGCTTCGAGGAAGCGCCGGTCGTGGCTGATGAGGACCAGCGCCGAGCGGCTGCCCTTCAGCTCGGCCTCCAGCCACTCGATCGCCGGCAGGTCGAGGTGGTTGGTCGGCTCGTCGAGCAGCAGGATGTCGGGCTCGGGCGCCAGGGCCTGGGCGAGCGCCGCGCGGCGGGATTCGCCGCCCGAGAGCCGGCTCGGATCCTCCTCGCCGGTCAACCCTAAGCTCTCCAGCAGGTAGCGCGCCCGGTAGAGTTCGTCGCCCGGCCCCATCCCGGCCTCGACGAAGGACAGGGTGGTGGCGTGGCCGGAAAAGTCCGGCTCCTGCGCCAGGTAGCGCACCGTCGTGCCGGGCTGCAGGAAGCGCACGCCCTTGTCGGGCTCGACCAGCCCGGCGGCGACCTTGAGCAGGGTCGACTTGCCCGAGCCGTTGCGGCCGACGAGGCAGGTGCGGTCGCCGGGCGCGAGCGCGAGGTCGGCGCCGGCGAGCAGCGGCGTGCCGCCGAAGGTGAGCGCGATGCCCTGGAGGGTGAGGAGCGGAGGAGCGGCCATGGCCCGGGGATTACGGCAGGCTCCTTCGAAAGGCGAGCCCTGCGCCTGAGGGTGCGAGGGTTGCCACCGACAGGGCTCCCCAAGCGAGACTTGGCTCTTACAGTGATGGCCGACAGGGCGATCCCAGTCGTTGACGCCCCGGAGGTCAATTTCGATGAGCTTCGTCACGCCCGATCCCTTCACCACCCGCCCCGAGATCGACGGCACCTTCGGTGTCGTGGCCTCGACGCACTGGATCGCCACCGCGGTCGGGATGGGCGTGCTGGAGCGGGGCGGCAACGCGTTCGATGCCGGGGTCGCCACCGCCTTCGTGCTCCAGGTGGTCGAGCCGCACCTCAACGGGCCGGGCGGCGACGTGCCGGTGATCCTGCACGACGTCCGGGTCGGCCGGCCCCAGGTGGTGTGCGGGCAGGGCCCGGCGCCGCAGGCCGCCACCATCGCGCGCCTGCGCGACGATCTCGGCCTCGACCTCGTGCCGGGCACCGGGCTGCTCGCGCCCTGCGTGCCGGGCAGCTTCGACGCCTACATGCTGATCCTGCGCGACCACGGCACCTGGCGCCTCGCCGACGTGCTGGAGGCCGCGATCAGCTACGCCCGGGACGGCTACCCGCTGGTCGAGCGGGTCTCGGCCACCATCGCCACCGTCGAGGGGTTGTTTCGCGAGCACTGGCCGAGCTCGGCGGCGACCTATCTGAAGGATGGCGGCGTACCGGCCCCCGGCAGCCTGTTCACCAATCCGGCACTGGCCGAGACCTACGCGCGGATCGTGCGCGAGAGCGCCGGCGGCACCCGCGAGGAGGAGATCGAGCGGGCCCGCCGGATCTGGTCGCAGGGCTTCGTCGCCGAGGCGATCGACGCCTTCTGCCGGAATCAGGCCGTGATGGACGTGACCGGCCGGGCCCACAAGGGCCTCCTCACCGGGGCCGACATGGCGGCCTGGCAGGCGAGCGTCGAGGAGCCCATCGGCTACGAGTACGGCCGCTACACCGTGCTGAAGGCGGGCCCGTGGACGCAGGGGCTCGCCACGCTCCAGCAGCTCGCCCTGCTCAAGGGCTTCTCCCTCGACGGCCTCGATCCGGCGGGGCCCGACTTCATCCACCTTCAGGTCGAGTGCGCCAAGCTGGCGTTTGCCGACCGCGACACGTTCTACGGCGATCCCGCCTTCGTCGGGGTGCCGGTCGAGACCCTCTTGTCGGATTCCTACAACGCCGAGCGCCGCCGGCTCGTCGGCGAGACCGCCTCGCTGGAGCAGCGGCCGGGCACGATCCCCGGTTACGGCAAGGCCCTCGACGCCCGGGTGAGCGAGGGTGCCCGCACGGCGGTGGGCGCCTCCGGCGCCGGGGAGCCGACGGTGGGCAAGATCGAGGCGACGGTACCGCCGGACGACGCCCGCGCGGGCGTGGTGCGCGGCGACACGGTGCATTTCGACATCATCGACCGGCACGGCAACATGATGACCGCCACGCCGTCCGGCGGCTGGCTGCAATCCTCGCCGGTGATCCCGGCCCTCGGCTTCTGCCTGGGCACCCGGGCGCAGATGTTCGTGCTCGACGAGGGCCACCCGGCGGCGCTCGCGCCCGGCAAGCGGCCGCGCTCGACGCTCTCGCCGACGATGGCGCTTCGCGACGGACAACCCTACCTCGCCTGGGGCTCGCCGGGGGGCGACCAGCAGGACCAGTGGATCCCGCAATTCTTCCTGCGCCACGTCCATGCCGGCATGAACCTGCAGGAATCGATCGACGCGCCGGCCTGGCACACCGAGCACTTCCCGTCGTCGTTCTGGCCCCGCACGGCGCGGCCGGGGGTCGTGGTGGTCGAGGACAGGATCGCCCCGGAGACGATCGCCGAGCTGCGCCGGCGCGGCCACATCGTCGAGGTCGGATCGAACTGGTCGGAGGGGCGGCTCACCGCGGCGAGCCGCGACGGGCGGCGCCTGCGCGCCGCCGCCAATCCCCGCGGCATGCAGGCCTACGCCGCGGGGCGGTAGCGCTCGCTACATCGTCGGGTTGGCCGGACCGGTCGGGGACGGGTCGGGGGTGATCGCCGGGGAATTGCCGGGATCGTTCACCGGGATCTCGACCGGCCGCTCGCCCGGGGCCTCGCTCGGCACGTCGGGCCCACCGGGGTTCGGCGTATCGGGGCCGGGGGTCGGCGGCACGGGATCGTAGGGCTGGTCCGGAATCGGGCCGGGATTCGACATCGGGCGCTCCTCTCTCGCGTCGAAGCCAAACCGGGGCGGGAGGCCCCGGTTCCACGCCCCGATCCCCTTCGGCCCGGACGGGGCGGGGTCAGCCGACCATGCGCCGCGAGCATTCCCGCACCTGGCGGGCGGAGTGGTCGACCTCCCGGGTATGGCTCGCGATCAGCGTGATGTTGCGGCTGATCTCGGAGACCGCCTGGGTCATCGCCTGCATGTTGACCGACATCTCCTGGGCGACGACGCTCTGCTCCTCGATCGCCGCCGAGATCGCCGAGGAGATCTCGTTCACCTGCCCCACCGTGGCGCCGATGCCCGCGATGGCCGCGGCGGCCTCGCTCGCGGCCGACTGGGTCTCGGCGATCTGGCGGCCGATGCTCTCGGTCGCCTTGGCGGTCTGCGTCGCCAGGTCCTTCACCTCGGCGGCGACGACCGCGAAGCCCCGGCCGGCCTGGCCGGCGCGGGCCGCCTCGATGGTGGCGTTGAGGGCGAGCAGGTTGGTCTGGGAGGCGATCTTGTCGATCGTCTCGACGACCGCGCCGATCCGCTGGGCGGCCGAGGCCAGCCCGGCCACCACCGTCGAGGTCGCGTTCGCCTGCTCGACGGCGCGCATGGTCACCTCGAGGGCCCGGCCGACCTGCTGGCTGATCTCGCCGACAGAGGTCGCCAGTTCCTCCGAGCCGGCCGCGACGTTCTGGGTGTTGCACGAGGCCTGCTCGGCGGCGCTCGCCGCGCCGACGGCCTGCTCGGAGGCCTGCGAGATCGAGGAGGCCATGCCGTCGAGGTCGACGTCGATGGCGCGCTGGAGCTCGGCCCGCCGCAGCCGCTCCGCCACCGCCCGGGTGATGTCGGTGGCGAACTTGACCACCTTGGTCACCCGGCCGGAGGCGTCGCGCACCGGGTTGTAGGTCGCCTGGATCCAGACCTCGCGGCCGTCCTTGCCGAAGCGGCGATACTCGGCCTGCTGGAACTCGCCGCGCCGCATCGCCTCCCAGAAGGCGCGGTAGGCGTCCGAACTCCGCTCGGCCGCGTCCACGAACATCCCGTGATGCCGGCCGCGCACCTCGTCGAGGCTGTAGCCGAGGACGTGCAGGAAGTTCTCGTTGGCGGTGACGACCGTCCCGTCGAGCTCGAACTCGATGATCCCCTGCGAGCGGTCGAGAGCCATCATCTTGCCCTCGAAATCGGCGTTGCGCCGCTTCTGCGCGGTGATGTCGGTGGCGAACTTTACCACCTTGACCACCCGGCCGGCGGTGTCGCGGATCGGGTTGTAGGTCGCCTGGATCCAGATCTCGCGGGCGCCCTTGCCGAGGCGCCGGAACTCGCCCTGCTGGAACTCGCCGCGCCGCAGCGCCTCCCAGAAGGCGCGGTAGGCGTCCGAACCGCGCTCGCCCGCCTCGACGAACATCCCATGGTGCTTGCCGCGCACCTCGTCGAGGCCGTAGCCGAGGACGTGCAGGAAGTTCTCGTTGGCGGCCAGCACCGTTCCGTCGAGATCGAACTCGATGATGCCCTGGGAGCGGTCGAGGGCCGTGATCTTGCCCGCGACGTCGAGGGCGGAGCGCTTCTGCGCGGTGATGTCGTTGGCGAGCATCACCACCCTGGTCACCCGGCCGGCGGCGTCTCGGACGGGCGAGTAGCCGGCGTGGAGCCAGACCTCGCGGCCGTCCTTGCCGACCCGCCTGCACTCGGCCACCTGGTGCTCGCCCCGCCGCAGGGCGTCCCAGAATGCACGGTCCCGCTCGGAGCCCCGCTCGCCGGCCTCGACGAACATCGCGTGGTGCTTGCCCGATACCTCCTCGCGTCCATAGCCGAGCATGGCCAGGGCGTTCTCGTTGGCATCGATGACGGTCCCGTCGGGGTCGAACGCCATGATGCCCTGCGACCGGTCGAGGGCCTTGAGCGTCTCCTCGCACGCGATCGCGCGGGTCTTCCGATCGGTGATGTCGGACGCGACGACGATGACGCCGCCGGGCTTGCCGGACCGGTTCGCGACGGGGCTGTAGGCCGCCTGGATCCAGATCTCGCGGCCGCCCTTGCCGATGCGCCGGTGCTCGCCGAGCTGGGGCTCGCCGCGGCGCAACGCTTCCCAGAACCGGGCGTAGGCGGGATTCTCGCGGTCGGCGCGGTCGACGAGGAGGGAGTGGTGCCGCCCGAGAAGCTCCTCCAGCCCGTACCCCATGACGGACAGGAAACGCGTATTGGCCGCGGTGATCTTCCCGTCGAGATCGAGCTCGAGGATCGCCTGCGCCGCCTCGACGGCGTCCACGCGCGATTTTACCTTGCTGTAGAACACCGGCATGATCGCCCCGCTCTTATCGATCTATCATCACTGACGAGCGGAATGCCCGTTCCGACGGCGTGATGTCATTGTCATAGACCGCGCGCCAAGACTCATGTCCTAGGAATATCGATAAAAGTTGCGGATACCCTTAAGGCATCTGGACAGGACGGTCCGTCCGGGCGGCGGGGCCGGTGCGGAGTTCCGCCCGCGGGACGGGCGTGCCGCGGGGAAGATGACGGATTCGGGCCACGGCCGCGCCGCACCCCCACCTTTTGGCGAGGCGGCGTCGCGGAACCGTCCACAGCGGCCTCGGGACACATTCGCCGGGACGATGCGGGATTCGGACCGCATCCCGGCGCCGGGCGGGTCCGTCCCGGGAACGGGGCGTCTTCCAGGCGGATCGAAAGGCAACGGCCTCCCCGATCCGGGAAAGGCCGGGATCGGGGAGGCCGGTTCGCCGCGACCGTCCGGGTCGCGGCCGGGTACGGATCGGCCTACTGCTTGGTCAGCAGCTTGGCGCCGTTCTGGCTGACGATCTGCTGAACCTTGTGGGCGAAGAGCGACAGGAGCAGTGGCATCCGCACCTCGACCCGCACCACGTCGTCCTCGACGTCGATGTCGCCGTCGACCTTCTGGTTCATGGCGCCGACGAGGAAGGACAGACGGTCGCCGCTCCAGGTCGCGTCGGCCATGCTGAGGCCGGCCTTCTGGAGCATCTCCTTGGCCTGGCCGATCCCGTTCTCGAGCCGGCGGCGGGCCTCGGCCCGACCGAGCTGATGGGGAATCACGACAACCAGGGGCTTTGCCATCACGTCACGCTCCGCTCGCACGATGAGCCTGATGTGGGGAGGCCCGGCCCGACGGCAACGCCGGAAGCCCGGATCGGGGGGACTGGATCAGTCCACCACCGCCACGGCGACGCGGGCGACGCCGCTCATGCCGATGGCCCGGCCGGCGCCGCGGGCGAGATCGATGATGCGGCCATGCGCGAAGGGGCCGCGGTCGTTGATGCGGACCACGACCGAGCGGCCGTTGGACTGGTTGGTGACCCGCACCCGGGTGCCGAAGGGCAGGCTGCGATGCGCCGCCGTGAGACCGTTGGGGTTGAAGCGCTCGCCGCTCGCGGTGCGATGGCCGGACGCGTACCAGGAGGCCTTGCCGCTCTGGGCCTGCGCTGTCGACACCCCCGCGAGGCTCCCGAATCCGGCGAGGGCGAAGCCTCCCGCGAAAGCCACGATGCGGGCCGCGTTCGACCGACGCGCAGGCTGGGCGCTGTTCATTCCACTGTCCTAGGTGGTTGCTGATGACAGCGTCAATCGAGACCAAACAGGACGAAAATATGACCGCCCGATTTGCGGCGGATGGCGCCGCATTTTCGGCCGAAACCTTGCGGATCATTAAGTTTTGGCTTTTCAAGTCATGGATGAACGTGAAGTCTTATTGGTGACTTGCCGGGCCGGACGGCGTCACTCGGGTTTTCAGCATTCGGAAGATGCGGGGCCGGGGCGGTGGGAGCGGCTCCGGCGGCGCCGAGGCGCCCCGTCGGGCGGGGCTGGCCGAGGAAAAGAATGGTGCGGGCTTCCCCTCTCCCCGCGGGCGGCAGGGCTGTCCGGGGAAAAGAAGAGGCGCGGGAAATCCCCCTCTCCCCGCGGGCGGGGAGAGGACTTCATCGACCTTGTCGTCGATGAAGTGAGCGGAGGCGCAGCCGGAGCGAGGGTGAGGGGGAGGTTCCGGAAGTGCCTCGTCCTGAGACACCCCCTCACCCTCGCCCTGCGGGCTCCCTTCACCCCCGACGAGGGGAGTGAAGGCCTCTCCCCGCCCGCGGGGAGAGGGGAAAACCCGCGCCGTTCTTTCCTCAAGCAGCCCCATCCGAATGGCCAGTCCCGGCCTACGACGACGAAGCCGCGCCACCGGCACATCAGTATCGCTTCATTAACGAATGAGCCTGCGCATCCAACGACTAGGCAAGAAATGCAGCCCCATTTCGAGACGCAATTCGTACCTGCGGGAAACGTGACCTTTACCGTAGCGGCGGCAATGTCTGGTGGTCAGTCGCGTAACCGGTGTTTGCCATGGCTTCCCCGCGTACCGCGGTCGCCGGCGCCGCCGCCCGGAATCAAGTCTCGCGTACCGGGCGAGTGGTGTCGGCGCCGCGGATGGGTCTCGTTACCCCCGCACAGCGCCTTCCCCTGGACGAAGTCATCCTCGGGGATTGCCTCAGCGCCCTCGACCGGCTGCCGCCGGCCAGCGTCGACCTGGTCTTCGCGGATCCGCCCTACAACCTCCAGCTCGGTGCCGGCGCCCTGTTGCGCCCGGACCAGAGCACCGTCGACGCCGTCGACGACGACTGGGACCAGTTCTCGAGCTTCGAGGCCTACGACACCTTCACCCGCGCCTGGCTCTCGGCCTGCCGCCGGGTGATGAAGCCGACCGCGACCCTCTGGGTGATCGGGTCGTACCACAACATCTTCCGCGTCGGCAGCGCCTTGCAGGATCTTGGTTTCTGGATCCTCAACGACATCGTGTGGCGCAAGGCCAACCCGATGCCGAACTTCCGCGGCAAGCGCTTCACCAACGCCCACGAGACCCTGATCTGGGCCTCGCGCAGCGACCAGAAGGGCTACACCTTCCACTACGAGGCGCTGAAGGGCGGCAACGACGACGTCCAGATGCGCTCGGACTGGTTCATCCCGCTCTGCACCGGCGACGAGCGCCTGAAGGGCGACGACGGGCGGAAATTGCACCCGACCCAGAAGCCCGAGGCGCTGCTCGCCCGCACCATCCTGTCCTCGTCGAACCCCGGCGACGTGGTGCTCGACCCGTTCTTCGGCACCGGCACCACCGGTGCGGTGGCCAAGCGGCTCGGCCGGCACTTCATCGGCATCGAGCAGGAGCCGGCCTACGCGGCCGCCGCCCGCGCGCGCATCGCCGGCATCGAGCCCCTGTCGCGCGCCGCCCTCCTCACCGCGCCGACGAAGCGCGCCGAGCCGCGGGTGCCCTTCCTGAGCCTGCTGGAAGCCGGCCACGTCCGGGCCGGCGAGATGCTCACCGACGAGCGCCGCCGCCACAAGGCGCTGGTGCGCCCCGACGGCACGCTGGGCGTCGGCCCCGCCTCGGGCTCGATCCACAAGATCGGCGCCCTGGTCCAGGGCCTGCCGGCCTGCAACGGCTGGACCTTCTGGCACGCCGAGCGCGGCGGGCGCCTCGTCTGCATCGACGACTTCCGCGGCACGATGCGGGCTGGGATGGGCTCGGCCGCCTGACCGACAGGCCTGTGGCCCCGCGGCCACGGGCCTCCGCGCCAGTCACGAAACCGAAATACTTCCCTTGCCGGTTGACCCATCGTCAGACAATTCCCGTTCTCCGCGACCGCACGGGCGGCGCAGGGAGGGGAAGGGTCCGACGATGGGTCGATGGTCGTGGGGTCGATGGTCGTGGATACTCGCCGTGCTGGCGAGCCTGTGCGTGGCGGCGTGCAACACCGTCGCCCCCAACCGCCTGTCGCTGGCCGACACGGCGAGCCTGCGTTTCGCCGCGATCGACGTGCGGAGCACCGGCGCGGCGATCGACTGGACGTCGGCGGAGGACGAGTACCTGCGCGGCCGCAACCTGTCGCTCACCGACCCGGCGCTGGTGCGGACGCCGGAGGCGCAGGGCTTCATCCGCGACCTGGCGGCGCGGCGCCTGAAGGCGGCCCTGGAGCGGGCGCTCGCGGCCCGGCCCGAGGGGGCACGCCCGGTCCGGCTCGTCGTCACCCTGGTCAGGGTCGACATCCCGTCGGCGGCGCGACGCATCCTCATCGGCGGTGCCCCGAGCATCCGCGCCGACATCGAGATCGTCGATGCCCGCACCGGCGCGGTCCTGACCACCTATAGCGGCGACCAGGGCATCCAGCCGGCCGGCCAGGGCGTGCTCGGCGTGGTGGTCGACGGCGCCCTGACCGCCGGCGGCATGGACGACCTCTACGACCGCGCCGCCAACGACTTCGCGCGGCGCTTCAGGAACTGGCTGGCGGCCGGGGCGTGACCCGACGTCTTTAGGAGGGCCGCGCGCTGCCCGTCGCGACCGGCAATCCGTGACGATGGACAGGGCCGGTGCCGGCGGCACGGGAACGAGCGGCGTCTCCCGCGCGCGGTCACGGGCCGGCCCCGTTCAGCGCAGCTTCGGCCGTCCCCGCCCGGGGGTCGTCTTGACCACCGGTGCCGCCGCGGCCGGGCGGCGCGACAGCGTCTTCGGCAGGGGCGCGCGACGCGGCGGCGGCTCGGGCTCGGGGAGCGTCGCGAGGTCGGGCTCCGGCGCGGGCGCCGGGGCGGGCGGGGGCGCGGCGAGCTTCTGCTCCAGCGCGTGGGCCAGCACCTTCTTCATCGCGCCGGGCAGCGGCTCGGCCTCGAGGCCGGCCCGCGGCGTGAAGCGCATGCCGTCGGGCGCCGGGGTGCCGGCGCCGACCCGGGCGAGGAAGACCGTCAGTTCGAGCGGGAAATGCGTGAAGACGTGGCGCACGATGCCGGGCAGCCGCTTCCAGCGCGCATCGAGGGGCGCGTCGAGCAGCGCCTGGGCCGGGTCGTAATCGGCCCGCCACTCGCTCGTCGGCGGCTCGGCCATCGACCCGAGCAGGCCCTCCGGCGGGCGGGTGCGCAGCAGCACCGCCTCGTCGCCGGCCCGCAGCACCACGAAGGCGGCGCCGCGCCGCAGCGCGCCCGCCACCTTCTTCACCTTGCGCGGAAAGGTCTCCTGCAGGCCCTCGGCCCGGGCGCGGCAGGGCTGCATCCAGGGGCAGAGAGCGCAGGCAGGGCGCTTCGGGGTGCAGAGCGTGGCGCCGAGATCCATCACGGCTTGCGCAAAGTCGCCGGGGCGCCGCTGCGGCACCAGGCTTTCCGCGAGGCGGCGGATCTCCGCCCGCGCCGCCGGGATCGGCGTCTCGATCGCGTAGAGGCGCGACACCACCCGCTCGACGTTGCCGTCCACCGCCGCGGCCGGCCGGTCGAAGGCGATCGCCGCGATGGCGCCGGCCGTGTAGGCGCCGATGCCCGGCAGCTTCCTCAGGCCGTCGACCGTGTCGGGAAAGCCGCCGGACTCCGCCACCGCCTTCGCGCAGGCATGCAGGTTGCGGGCGCGGGAATAATAGCCGAGGCCGGCCCAGGCCCCCATCACCGCCTCCTCCGGCGCCGCCGCCAGGGCCGCGACGGTGGGGAAGCGCTCCAGGAAGCGGGCGAAATAGGGCTTCACCGCAGCGACGGTGGTCTGCTGCAGCATGATCTCGGACAGCCAGACCCGGTACGGATCAGGCGCGACGCCGGGCAGCGCGCGCCAGGGCAGCACGCGGCGATGGCGGTCGTACCAGACCAGGAGGTCGGCGGCTTCCGGCCTTGAGTGCGACGCGGCGGGCGCTACCATGCGGCCCGCCTTAGCGGGTTTTCGGTCGCGGCGGGAGCGGGATTTCGGGAGCGATCGCCGAACGACCGCCCTGGCGGCCGAGGGCCCGAGGGTTAAGAGTTCCCTCACACGAAAACCCTATCGGTCGGGGCTTCACGCCGGACACGGCGATCCACCAGGACGGACGGGCGATGGCACGGCCCAAACCCTTGAGCGAGCTGATCGAGCGGTCCCTCGGCCCCGTCTTCGCGGCCCAGGGCTTCGCCTCGACCGACATCCTGGCCTCCTGGGGCGAGATCGTCGGCGAGCGGCTGGCCCGGGCCTGCCAGCCGGAAAAGCTCGAATGGTCGCGCCGGCGCGGGGCCTCGCGCGAGCAGCGGCCGGAGCCCGGCACCCTGACGGTGCGGGTCGAGGGCGCCTTCGCCCTCGAGTTGCAGCACCTCGGGCCGCTGGTGATCGAGCGCATCAACCGGCATTACGGCTGGGCCTGCGTCGGCAAGATCCGCATGCGCCAGGACCGGGTCGCCCAGACCCAGCGCCGGAAGGCCGCGCCCCCGCCCCTCGACCCGGTGCGCCGCGGCGAGGTCGCGCTCGCGGTGTCGAGCGTGAGCGAGGCGGCGCTCCGCGACGCCCTCGACCGCCTCGGCCTCGCGGTGCTGGGCGCGCAGCGCCCGCGCTGACGCGCGCCTCCGTCGGGACAACGGGACCCGAGGCGGGCCCGACCGGGCGCCGGCACCTTTGGGCCGGACGCCGTCGCGGCACGCGGTGGCACAAAGGAAGTTGATGCGCCGGCCGCTTGCCACGAGGCGGCCGGGATTCTACCGCACTGACGACCGCGGACCCTTCCGCACCCGCCTTACGAGGACGCCTGCCATGCTCACCCGTCGCGAGGCCCTGACACTCACCGGCTCGGCCCTCGGCGCGGCGCTGCTCGCCCCCGCCCTGCCGCTCTCCGCCCTGGCCCAGGGCCCGGTGGTCGACGGCCTGATGCAGCCCGGCCCCCTCGGCGACGTCTGGCTCGGGCCGGACAATGCCCGCTGCACGATCATCGAGTACGCCTCGATGACCTGCTCGCACTGCGCCGCCTTCCACAAGTCCACCTGGCCGGCGCTCAAGGAGCGCTGGGTCGATACCGGCAAGGTCCGCTTCACCCTGCGCGAGTTCCCCCTCGACCCGCTCGCCACCGCGGCCTTCATGCTGGCCCGGGCCGACAACGCGGCGCGCTACTACCCGATCACCGACATGCTGTTCGACCAGCAGGCGAACTGGGCCTTCGTGCCCAAGCCCCTCGACGCCCTCGAGCAGATGATGCGCCAGGCCGGCTTCTCGAAGGAGAAGTTCGAGGCGACCCTGAAGGACCAGACCCTCTACGACGCGGTCAACGCCGTGAAGGAGAAGGCGATGACCACCTTCAAGGTCAACGCCACGCCGACCTTCTTCATCAACGGCCAGAAGTACCAGGGCGAGATGACGATCGACGGCATGGAGAAGGTGATCAAGCCGATCGTCGGGGCGTGAGGCGGAGCGTTGCGCTCGAACGCCGCAACAAGACGCACGATGCTCGACTCGATCGCGGGTTCCCCCTCTCCCCGCGGGCGGGGAGAGGCCTGAACTCCGCAGGGGCTCAGGAAGCCCGCAGGGCGAGGGGGTCTCGACGGATGAGACTCCTCCGGAAACACCCCCTCACCCTCGCGCTTCGCGCTCCTTTCGTCCCCGACAAGGGGGAAGAAAGCCTCTCCCCGCCCGCGGGGAGAAGGGAAACCCGCGCTCTTCTCGTCTCGAAACGTCCCCGGATAGCCCTGCGCCTGCGGGGAGAGGCGACCCACACGACCCGCGCACCGCGCCACCCATGAAATTCACGCGCCTGCGCATCGTCGGCTTCAAGACCTTCGTCGAGCCGAGCGAGTTCCTGATCGAGCCCGGGCTGACCGGGGTGATCGGCCCGAACGGCTGCGGCAAGTCGAACCTCGTCGAGGCCCTGCGCTGGGTGATGGGCGAGAGCTCGCACAAGAGCATGCGGGCCTCGGGCATGGACGACGTGATCTTCTCCGGCTCCGGGGGGCGGGCCGGGCGCTCGCACGCCGAGGTGACGCTGGCGCTCGACAACAGCGCCCGCACCGCGCCCGCCGCCTTCAACGCCGCCGACGCCCTGGAGGTGTCGCGCCGGATCGACCGGGGCGCCGGCTCGACCTACCGGGTCAACGGCCGCGAGGTCCGGGCCCGCGACGTGCAGCTGATGTTCGCCGACGCGGCGACCGGCGCGCGCTCCCCCGCCATGGTGCGCCAGGGTCAGGTGGCCGAGCTGATCGCCGCCAAGCCGCAGGCGCGCCGCCGCATCCTGGAGGACGCCGCCGGCATCGGCGGCCTGCACGCCCGCCGGCACGAGGCCGAGTTGCGCCTGCGCGGGGCGGAGGAGAACCTGTCGCGCGTCGAGGACGTGCTGACGGCGATCACCGCCGGGGTCGATTCGCTGCGCCGCCAGGCCCGCTCCGCCCAGCGCTACCGGGCGATCGCCGGCGAGATCCGCCGGCACGAGGCCTTGCTGCTCCTCATCGCCCATGCGGGCGCTCGCCGGGAATCCCTGGCCGCCGAAGCCGCCCTGGCCGGGGCCCTGGCGGAGCTGGCACGGGCCGAGGCCGAGCAGGTCGAATCGGCCACCGCGCAGGGGCTCGCGGCCGCCGCCCTGCCGCGGCTGCGCGAGGCGGAAGCCGAGGCGGCGGCCGCGCTGCAGCGCCTGGTGCTGGCCGCGGCCGAGCTGGAGGCGCAGGAGCGCCGCGGCGCCGAGCGCCTGCGCGACCTCGCCCGCCGGATCGCCGACCTGCGCCGCGACCTCGCCCGCGAGGCCGCCACCCGGGACGACGCACGGGCGACGCTGGAGCGCCTCGATCGCGAGGCCGCCGCCCTGGCGGCGGCCGACGACGGCGAGGCGGCAAGGGCGGAGGCCGACGCGCTCGCCGCCGAGGCCGAGTCGCGCCTCGCGCGCGCCGAGGCGGCGCTGTCGGCCGCGCAAGGCGCGCAGGCCGAGCATGCGGCGCGGCGCGGCGCCCTGATGCGGGCCGCGACCGACGAGCGCGCCCGGGCCGGACGCCTGGCGACGGAGCGCGCGTGGCTCGCCCGAGAGGCCGCGGCGGCCGGCGATGCCGAGACCGAACGGCTCGCCGCCCTGCAGGCGCTGTTCGACGAGGCGAGGGAGGTGGCCGAGAGCGCCGAGGAAGCGGCGACCTCCGCCCGTGACGCCGTAGCCGAGGCCCGGGACGCCGAGAGCCGGGGCCGGCCGGTCCTGACCGCGGCGGAGCGCGAGGCGGCACGGCTCGACACCGAGGCCCGTACCCTCGCCCGGCTGGTGGCGCCGGCGGCGGAGGCGCGCTTCCCGCCGGTTCTCGACGCCCTGGCGGTGGAGCCGGGCTACGAGGCCGCCCTGGCGGCGGCGCTCGGCGACGACCTCGACGCCGCCACCGACCCCGAGGCGCCGACCCACTGGGCCGAGCCGCCCGATCCCGGAACCGACGCCCCCCTGCCCGGCGGGGCGCGGCCGCTTCTGGCCTTCGTCGCCGGGCCGGCGGCGCTCGCGCGCCGCCTGCGCCAGGTCGGCGTGGTGACGCGAGAGGAGGCCGCGTCCCTACGCGACGCACTCGGCCCCGGCCAGCGCCTCGTCACCCGTCAGGGCGACCTCTGGCGCTGGGACGGGCTGAAAGCCGCCGCGGAGGCCCCGCGGCCGGCGGCGCGACGTCTGTCCGAGCGCAACCGCCTGGAGGCGCTGACCGAGGCCGCCGCCCTCGCCCGGGAGGCGGCGGAGACCGCGCGCGAGACCCACGACGCGCTCCAGGCCCGGGTGCAGGAGGCGAGCGCCGCCGAGGCCCGTGCGGCCGACGGCGCGCGGCTCGCCCGGCGCACCCTCGACGGCGCCCGCGAGACCCTGGCTCAGGCCGAGCGCCGGGAGGCCGAAGCCGGCGCCCGCCGCAGGGCGCTGGCCGAGGCGGAGGGCCGCATCGCGCTCGACGCCGAGGAGGCGGCGGCCCGGGTCGAGGCCGCCGAGGAGGCGCTCGCCGCCCTCGACGAGCCGGAGGATCTTGCCGCCCGCCTGGAAGAGGCCCGCTGCGAGGCGGAGGAGCGCCGCCGCGCCGCCGCTGAGGCGCGCGCCGCCCGCCTGTCGCTCGCCCGCGCCGCCGAGGAGGCCGCCGCCCGCCGCGCGGCGCTGGCGGCCGACCGGGCGCGCTGGCAGGAACGGGCCGAGCGGGCCGCGGCGATCCTCGACGAGCTGGACGAACGGCTGAGCGCCGCCGAGGAGGAGCAGGCGGAGCTGGCGGAAGCCCCGGAAACCTTCGCCGAGGAGCGCCACCGGCTCACCCGGGCCACCGAGGCCGCGCAGGCGGCCCGCGGGCAGGCGGGCGAGCGCCTGGCCGCCGGGGAGACGACCCTCGCCGAGGCCGAGGCGCGGGCGCGCCGGGCCCTCGACGCCTTCGCGGGGGCCCGCGAGGCGCGGGGCGCGGCGGCGGCCGCCCACGAGGCCCTGACGCGCCGCCTCGCCGAGGTGGTGCGGGCCATCGCCGACGGGCTCGAGACCACGCCCGAGGGCCTGTACGGCCTCGCCGGCGCGACCCCGGGCGATCCCCTGCCGGAACCCGCGACGGTCGAGGGCAGGCTCTCCGTCCTCAAGGCCGACCGCGACCGGCTCGGCGCCGTGAACCTGCGGGCCGAGGAGGAACTGCGCGAGACGGAAGGGCGGCGCGACGAGCTGGGGCGCGAGCGCGACGAGCTGATCGAGGCGATCCGGCGCCTGCGCGGGGCGATCCAGAGCCTCAACCGCGAGGGGCGCGAACGCCTGCTCGCCGCCTTCACGGCGGTGAACGGCCACTTCGAGCGCCTGTTCACGACGCTGTTCAACGGCGGCACCGCCGAGCTGACGCTGGTCGATTCCGACGACCCGCTGGAGGCGGGCCTCGACATCCTGGCCCGGCCGCCGGGCAAGAAGCCCCAGACGATGACGCTGCTCTCGGGCGGCGAGCAGGCCCTGACGGCGACCGCGCTGATCTTCGCGGTGTTCCTCACCAACCCGTCGCCGGTCTGCGTCCTCGACGAGGTCGACGCCCCCCTCGACGACGCCAACGTCGAGCGCTACTGCGACCTGCTGGCCGCGATGGCGCGCGACACCGACACCCGCTTCATCGTCATCACCCACAACCCGATCACCATGGCGCGGATGGACCGGCTGTTCGGCGTGACCATGGTCGAACGGGGCGTGTCGCAGCTCGTCTCGGTCGATCTCGCGACCGCCGAGCGGCTGGCCGAGACGGTTTGACGGGGGCCATGCGCGCGGTGCAAAATACACCGAAAGTCCAATGACTTAACGTCGGTCCCGGGCGCCTTGACTCCCAAGGTGGGCGAAACTATGGTGCGCCCGCTCGACGGGGGTAGCCGGACCGGATCTCCTCATCTCTTCACGCGCGAGGTTTCGCCATGAACGGCAACGACCCGCGGGGGAAGGATGGTACCGGTGAGGGCTCCTCCCCCGACGACGACCTCTCCGCGAGGCTCAAGCGTCTCGAGATGCAGATCGACCGGAAGCGCCCCGCGGCGGCTCCCGATCCTTCGTCGCGTCACGACCGCGGCCAGCCCTCGTCCATCGGCGTCGCCATGCGGCTGTCCACGGAATTCGTGGCCGGCGTCCTGGCGGGCGGCCTCCTCGGCTGGGGCTGCGATCGTCTCCTGGGCACCAAGCCCTGGGGCCTGATCGTCCTGCTCGTCCTGGGCTTCGCGGCCGGAATCTACAACGTGATGCGCGTTTCCGGATTTTTTCCGGTCGCGGACACGAAGAAAGGCCCGCCAGGGTCTTGATCATCCGGTGGATGCCGTGCATCCGCCTGCACGGATTGGCAGCGCGGCGGGACAAGCCCGCGGCAGCGATACACGAGGGGGCGGGACCGGCATGGCCGTCAAGATGGATCCGATCCACCAGTTCGAGCTGAAGCCGCTGGTTTCGTTCGGGCATATCGGCCACCAGAACATCGCCTTCACCCAGTCGGCGCTGTACATGTTCCTGGCGGTGGGGCTCATCGCCCTGCTGACGATCTGGGCGACGCGCAGCCGCGCGGTGGTGCCGGGCCGGGCGCAGTCCCTGGCCGAGGTGTTCTACGAGTTCATCGGCCAGACCGTGCACCAGTCGGCCGGCCACGGCAGCGAGCGCTTCGTGCCGCTGGTCTTCTCCCTGTTCATGTTCGTGCTGCTGCTGAACCTGTTCGGGATGATCCCCTACGCCTTCGCGGTGACCAGCCACATCATCGTCACCTTCATGCTGGCGCTGGTGGTGATCCTCACCGTGGTGATCTACGGCTTCATGGCCCACGGCACCCACTTCCTCGGCCTGTTCGTGCCCCCGGGCGTGCCCGGCTGGCTCAAGCCCTTGATCGTGGTGATCGAGGTCGTGTCGTTCATCTCCCGCCCGATCAGCCTCTCGGTGCGTCTGTTCGCCAACATGCTGGCGGGCCACATCGCGCTGAAGATCTTCGCGGGCTTCGTCCCGGCCCTGCTCGCCGCCGGCGTCTGGGGCATCCTCTCGCCGCTGCCCCTCGCCCTCTCGGTCGCGGTCACCGCGCTGGAGATGCTGGTCGCGGTGCTGCAGGCCTACGTCTTCGCGACGCTGACCTCGATCTACCTCAGCGACGCCCTGCATCCGGGCCACTAAGGGCACGAGGCCTCCGCGCGAGGCCTCGCCCCCCGGACCTGCAACCCCCGAGCTTCCCACCCCGGTTCGCCGTGTCGCGGCCGGATACCACCCGCCAGACGACTAGACGACCTTAGGAGCATCACGATGGATCCCGTTGCTGCGAAGTACATCGGCGCCGGCCTCGCCTGCCTCGGCATGGCGGGCGCCGCCATGGGCCTCGGCAACCTGTTCGGCCAGTTCTTCGCCGGCGCCCTGCGCAACCCCTCCGCGGCCGACGGCCAGCGCGCCAACCTGCTCCTCGGCTTCGCGCTGACCGAGGCGCTGGGCATCTTCTCGCTGCTCGTCGCGCTGCTGCTGCTGTTCGCCGTCTAATCCGGCGAGGATTACCCTCCAAGAGGTGGTCCACCCGCGCACCGGGCTTCACACGAGGCTCCGGTGCGCGCGCGTGATGGAAGGACCGCCTCGGACAATTTCGTGCAGCCGCCGCCCTGCTCAAGGTGTGGCGGCGCGACGGCCGGCCCGGCCGAGCGCTCGGCGGGAGCGCTTCGTCTCCCCCACACCCGGACGACACCATGGCGCAGCCACATGCACCCGCTCCCCTCAAGGAGGGGCTGATTCACGAGCCGGCCTCCGAGCATGGCGGCGGCTTCCCGCCGTTCGAGAGCAGCACGTTCGTCGCGCAGACCCTCTGGCTCGCGCTCTCGTTCGGCCTGCTCTACTACCTGATGTCGAAGATCGCCCTGCCGCAGATCGCCGGCATCCTGCACGACCGGCAGGCCCGCCTCTCCGGCGACCTCGACCAGGCCGCCCGCGCCAAGTCCGAGGCCGACGGCGCCCGCGACACCTACGAGCGTGCCCTCAAGGACGCCCAGGACAAGGCCAAGGGCATCGCCCAGGCGACCCGCGAGCAGCTCGCCTCCGAGGCCGAGACGCGCCGCAAGTCCCTCGAGGCCGACCTCGCGACCAAGCTCGCCGAGGCCGAGGGCCAGATCCGCAGCCGCACCGCCACCGCGATGGGCAGCGTGCGCGAGGTGGCCGCCGACGCCGCGACCGCGATCGTCGAGCGCCTGACCGGCCACGCGCCGGACCGCAGCGCCGTCGAGGCGGCCTACGACCGCACCCGGCCCCAGACCGCGCACTGAGCCGCAGGAGATCACCGACATGCTGTTCGATGCGGAGTTCTGGGTCGCGGTCGCCTTCGTGGTGTTCTGCGGCATCGCCTGGAAGATGGGTCTGTTCGACCAGATCATCGGCGGGCTCGACAAGCGCGGCGCCCGCGTGCGCAAGGAGCTCGACGAGGCCCGTCGCCTGCGCGAGGAGGCCGAGGCCGTCCTGGCGGACTACAAGCGTCGCCGTTCGGATGCCGAGCGCGAGGCCGCCGAGATCGTCGCCAACGCCCGCGCCGAGGCCGAGGCCGCCGCGGCCGAGGGCCATGCCCGGCTGAACGAGTTCGTCGCCCGCCGCACCAAGGCGGCCGAGACCAAGATCGCCCAGGCCGAGGCCCAGGCCACCGCCGAGGTGCGGGCCGCCGCGGCGGAAGCCGCCGTGCGGGTCTCCGAGACCATCCTGCGGGAGAAGGTCAGCGGCGAGGCCGCCCAGGATCTGGTGCGCCGCAGCCTCGGCGAGGTCCGCACCCGCCTGCAGGCCTGAGGTTCCGGCCGCCCCGCGGCGCCGGACGACCGAAACGAACGACGAGAGCCGCCTTCGGGCGGCTTTCTTTTTGGGCGCAAGCGAAAGCCGCCTCCGAACTTTCGGCGAAGGTCTCGCTGTCGGCAACCGACAATCCTGCAAGTCGACGGGACAATCCGGAAAGCCGACGACTGCAAACATGCATGATCGATGCGGGTTTGACGCAGGTACAATCGCTTCTCGTCGTGCCGTGTGGCATACGGGAGGAGAATCGTCGCCGAGCCCGCCATGACCGTCTACTATTTCCACTTCCAGGCCGGGCGTCGCCTGATCCTGGACCCCGAAGGGGTCGAACTGGCGAGCCCGGCCGACGCCCTGGAGATGGCGGCGAAGCTCGCCGCCGGCCTGCTCGACGACGGCGAGGTGACGTGCGACTGGACCCACAGCGCCGTCCGGGTCGAGGATCAGGATCAGCGCCGGGTCTTCCGGCTGCCGCTGACGAGCGTGCGGGCGCGCGACAGCCGCAGCCGGGCCTTCGTGAACTAAGCAGATTTCGCCGAAGTGGTGACTGGTTCGGCGCCGGAAATCTGCGACAAAACAAGATCCTGAGCGGGCGAAGCGTGGCCTGCCCACGGTACACGACACTGGCCCTGGCCGGGCTCCCCGGCTCATCGTCGGCCAACCCCTTTCCGGGCCCGGTACGGGCCTGCACGACTGAAGCGAAGCGCAAGGAGATCCGGGATCCAGCACGACAAGCCGCGAAGCGTCCGTGCGTCCGCGACGGTGCGGCATGCCGAGCCGCTTCGCGGCACAACCTGTGCTGGGTCCCGGATCTCCTTGCGCTGACGCTCCAGTCGTCCGGGACAGGGGGCGAGCCGTCTCGGAACGCCCTCGGACGGCCTCCACAGTCTCAGAGCCTGTTTGACTTACGACGACACGATCGCGAGGGGATTTTCTATCCTACCCTCCACCTCATCCTGAGGTGCGAACGCAGTGAGCCTCGAAGGAGGAATCCAGTGATCTCACGGCGATGGCCGTGGTCGGCCTGTCCGCGGTGCTGATGACCTCGGCGCTCGCCTTCAGCCTCGTGAAGTATGCCGGGGCCGCCTACCTGATCGTTCTCGGCCTGCGCGCGCTGGCCGAACGCGGCGGCGAGCTGTCCCTCGGCCCCGCCCG
This sequence comes from Methylobacterium ajmalii, assembly GCF_036448855.1. Lineage (NCBI taxonomy): Bacteria > Pseudomonadati > Pseudomonadota > Alphaproteobacteria > Hyphomicrobiales > Methylobacteriaceae > Methylobacterium > Methylobacterium ajmalii. The sequence goes on along the minus strand of NZ_JAZFXT010000042.1, from coordinate 26,970 downwards.
ACGGGTCGATCCCCGCCTCGCCTTCCGGCAGGCGGTGCTGGCCGAGGTGCTCAACCCCAAGACGGCTTTGTTCTTCCTCGCGTTCCTGCCGCAATTCGTCCGTCCCGGGCAGGGCTCCGTCCCGGCGCAGCTCGTCGTTCTCGGGCTCGTCTTCGTCGGCATGAGCGTGGTCTACACGACGCTCCTGGCGCTCGCGGCCGGGCAGGTCGCCGGCTGGCTCGCGCGCCACCGTCGCATCGGCCGCTGGCAGGGCCGGGTCGTCGGCGCGATCTATCTCGGGCTCGGCATCCGGCTGGCCCTGCAGGAGCGGTGACCCCGCCGAATGCGGCAGCCGGCCCGACACGAGGTCGGGCCGGCCGCGCGGGCGCTCAGGCGCGCGTCTCCGTCCAGTTCTGCAGGAACCAGTCGTAGACCGCGCGGATCCCCTTGGGGAGCGGGATGCGCGGGCTCCATCCCATCGCCCGGAGCCGCTCGGCGCTCATCAGCTTGCGGGGCGTGCCGTCCGGCTTGCTCGTGTCCCGGGCGATCCGCCCGCGAAAGCCCACGACCTCCGCCACCATCTCGGCGAGGTCGTAGATCGCGATGTCGGTGCCCGAGCCGACATTGACGTGCGCCTCGCCCGTGTAGCGCTGGAGCAGGAACACCAGGGCGTCGGCGCAGTCGTCGACGTGCAGGAACTCGCGCCGGGGCGTGCCGGTGCCCCAGATCACCAGTTCGTCGTCGCCGCGCCGCTTGGCCTCGTGCGCCTTGCGGATCAGGGCCGGCAGGACGTGGCTGCCGGCGAGGTCGAAATTGTCCTCCGGGCCGTAGAGGTTGGTCGGCATCGCCGAGATGAAGTCGCAGCCGTGCTGGCGGCGATAGGCCTCGGCGAGCTTGATCCCGGCGATCTTGGCGACCGCGTACCACTCGTTCGTGGGCTCGAGCGGCCCGGTCAGCAGGGCATCCTCGGCGATCGGCTGGGGCGCGAATTTCGGGTAGATGCAGCTCGAGCCGAGGAAGAGCAGCTTCTCGACGCCGGTGCGGCGGGCCGCCTCGACGACGTTCGCCTCGATCATCAGGTTGTCGTACAGGAAATCGGCCGGGTAGGTGGCGTTGGCCAGGATCCCGCCGACGCGGGCGGCTGCCAGCACCACGGCGTCGGGGCGGGCCGCCGCCATCCAGGCCTCGGTCTCGGCCTGGCGCGTGAGGTCGACCGTGCGGCGGTCGGCGGTCAGGACCTCGCAGCCCTCGCCCGCCAGGCGCCGCACCACCGCGCTCCCGACCATGCCCCGGTGCCCGGCGACCCAGACGCGCTTGCCGGCGAGAGGGTAGAGGATCTCACTCGGCGTGGTTTCACTCGGCATGGCGCGGCTGCTCCCGGGCGACGGTCGCGAGGTCGTGGCGCACCATCTCGGCGCAGAGGTCCTGCCACTTGGTCTCGTGGACCCAGCCGAGCTTCTCGCGCGCCTTGGTCGGGTCGCCGATCAGCAGGTCGACCTCGGTCGGCCGGAAGTAGCGCGGGTCGACCTCGACCAGGACCCGGCCGGTGCGGGTGCAGCGCGCGGTCTCCTCGACCCCCCTGCCCGCCCATTCGAGCCCGATCCCGGCCTCCGCGAAGGCGGCGGTCACGAAGTCGCGCACCAGGGTCGTCTCGCCGGTCGCCAGCACGTAGTCGTCGGGCTGGTCCTGCTGCAGCATCAGCCACATGCCGCGGGCGTATTCGCGGGCATGGCCCCAGTCGCGGCGGGCGTCGAGGTTGCCGAGATAGAGGGTGTCCTGCTGCCCGTGCCGGATCGCCGCGACCGCCCGGGTGATCTTGCGGGTGACGAAGGTCTCGCCGCGCAGCGGGCTCTCGTGGTTGAACAGGATGCCGTTCGAGGCGTGCATCCCGTAGGCCTCGCGGTAGTTCACCGTGATCCAGTAGGCGTAGAGCTTGGCCGCCGCGTAGGGGCTGCGCGGGTAGAACGGCGTCGTCTCGCTCTGCGGGACCTGCTGGACGAGCCCGTAGAGCTCGGAGGTCGAGGCCTGGTAGAAGCGGGTATGCTGGGTCAGGCCGAGGATGCGGATCGCCTCCAGGATCCGCAACGTCCCGATACCGTCGGCATTGGCGGTGTATTCCGGCGTCTCGAAGCTGACCTGGACGTGGCTCTGCGCCGCGAGATTGTAGATCTCGTGCGGCTGGACCTGCTGGATGACCCGGATCAGGTTCGTGGAATCGGTCATGTCGCCGTAATGCAGCACGAACCGCTGGTCGACGACGTGCGGGTCCTGATACAGGTGCTCGATGCGCCCCGTATTGAACGACGACGACCGGCGCTTGATGCCGTGGACGACATAGCCCTTGCGCAGCAGCAGCTCCGACAGGTAGGCGCCGTCCTGCCCCGTCACGCCCGTGATGAGCGCGACCTTCCGTGAATTCTCTGTCGTCATCGTTTTTCCGTAAAATTACTTAGGTATTTAATAAATTATATTTTAAAAATATTTTTCAATCAAGACGGAACCCGCTTCGCCGATGTGCGCGACGTTCTGGTCCACCGCCAGGGTCAACGATCGGCAAAGATCGTGCGCGAAAAGCGCGGTGTCCCGTGGCGCGGGCCGGCTGCGCGGCCACCGTCGATGCTCCTCCCGGCGGCGGGATCCCGCCCGGAACCTCGTTCCATCCCGGGGCCTTGCGCGGCTCCCGGGATCGATCGTCGTTCGGTCCGATCAGAGGCGGTAGCGGATCTGGTCGGTCCAGAAGCGCTCCAGCCGGGCGAGCGCCACGTTGAGGCGGCCGAAATCGTCCTCGGAGATGCCGCCGATCGGCTGGATCGTCTTGGCGTGCTTGTCGTAGAGGCCGCGGACGATCTCGTGGACCTCGCGGCCCTTGTCGGTCAGGCTGATGCGGACCGAGCGCCGGTCGGTCTTCGAGCGGGCGTGGTGCAGGTAGCCGGTCTCGACCAGCTTCTTGACGTTGTACGAGACGTTCGAGCCCAGGTAATAGCCGCGGGTGCGCAGCTCGCTCGCGGTCAGTTCCTTGTCGCCGATGTTGTAGAGCAGCAGCGCCTGGACGCTGTTGACGTCCTCGCGGCCGCGGCGCTCGAACTCGTCCTTGATCACGTCGAGGAGGCGGCGGTGCAGGCGCTCCACTAGGTGGAGGGCCTCGAGGTAGTGGGGACGCACCGCGGTCTCGGTCTCGGGAGCGGAGATCGTCTGCGCCACCTTCGTCGCCTGGGTCTTCATGGGAACGCCTCACTCTGTACGGGGGTGCTCGGCGGTGTGTCCCGCTCCGCTTATGGGTTCAAATTAGGCGCACCCCGTGAATGTGAGTTTAAACGACAGGATAAATTCTCGATTTACCTCTGTCGGTAAACCGAAGATGAACCTGATCATTCACTTTCGAGAAAGGTTGAGGATCAGCGTAGTTCGCGCGACGCCAGCCAGGATACGACGAAGTAGACCACGATGATCATGCCGTCGAAGGCGAGGCTGGGGAGCGACATCGGCAGGAGCTGCGGCGCCAGCAACGCGAGCACCATCGCCGAGGTGGCGGCGAGCAGCCAGACCACCCCGCCCCAGGCGGTGGCGAGCCACAGGCCCACCGCCGCCAGCAGGTTGATGACGCCGAAATAGACGATCACCGCCTGCCGGCCGATCGGCGCGGCCTCGAACGGCGCGGCGTTGGGGCGGGCGCCGAGAATCTCGGCCCAGGCACTCAGGCCCTTGACCATCCAGACCGCCGCCACGACCCGCATCAGCCAGACCAGGACCACGTCCCAGCGCGTCTCGGGCCGCGGCGCCCGGCGCTCGATGCGGTCGGCCGTGTCCTCGGAACCCGCCCGCCGGGGACCACCCCGGACCTTGCTGAGGGAGCGCATGGCCTAGGTGAAGCTCGGCTCGCCGGGCATCGGCGCGAGATGGGCCTCGATGTCCTCGGCGGTGACGGCCTCCAGGGTGGCGGGCTGCCAGTCCGGCTTGCCGTCGCGGTCGATCAGGACGGAGCGGACGCCCTCGTAGAAGTCGTGCCCTCGCAGGATCCGGCACAGGATGCGGTACTCGAGCCGCATCGCCTCCGGGAAGGACAGGGCGGCGCCGCGCCGCATCTGCGCCAGCGCCAGGTGCAGGCTGGTGGGCGAGCGGGTGCGGATCGTCGCGGCGGCCTTCTTCGCGAACCCGGACCCGGCGGCATCGAGGCGGGAGAGCACCTCGGCCACGTCGTCGGCCGAGAAGCAGGCCTCGACGAGCGCCCGCTCGGCGTGGAGCGGGCCGGGAGCCGGCGCCTCGTGGGTGCCGATCGCCGCCTCGACCGGCCGGCCCTCGGCGAGCGCGTCGCGGATCGCCGGAAACGCCGAGGCCGGAGCGGCGTGGGTCGCGAGGCCGAAGGCGACGACGTCGCCCTGGCCGATCCGCTCGCCGGTGAGCGCCAGGTAGGTGCCGACGAAGCCCGGCAGGCGCGGCAGCGCGTAGGTGGCGCCGACATCGGGAAAGAAGCCGATCCCGGTCTCGGGCATCGCGAAGGCGGTGCGCTCCGCCGCGACCCGGTGCGAGCCGTGCAGCGACACGCCGACGCCGCCGCCCATCACGATGCCGTCGATCAAGGCGACGTAGGGCTTGGGGTAGCGCTGGATCAGCGCGTTGAGCTCGTATTCCTCGCGAAAGAAGGTCTCGGCCTCGGCATGGCGCCCGGCGCTCCCCTCCTCGTGGATGCGGCGGATGTCGCCGCCGGCGCAGAAGGCGCGCTCGCCGGCACCCTGGATCACCACCCGGGTCACCTCAGGGTCCGCCGCCCAGGCGTCGAGGGCGGCGCGCAAGGCCCGCACCATCTCGAGGGTGAGCGCGTTCAGCGCCTTCGGCCGGTTGAGGGTGAGGAAACCCGCCGCCCCTCGCCGCTCGACGAGCACCGTGTTGTCCGCCGTCCCGCCCGCGTCGCCCATGGTGCCTCGCTCCCCCGGTTAAGGGCGGTTAACCGCCCGGGGCCCGTCGCGTCAACGCCGCGACCCGTCTCCGCCCCCTGCCGGGCGCCCGCGGCCCTAACATGCGCCCGCGGCCCTTCCGGGCGGCAGCGGCCCTTCCGGGCGGCAGCGGCCCTTCCGGGCGGCAGCGGCCCTGCCAAGCGCCCGCGGCCCTGCCATGCGGCCGCGCCCGGGTTCTGGCGCCGCCCGGAACGTGCTACCTGCGGATTGGACGAATTCGACGAAGATCAGGCCCGACCTGGAGCGGGCCGCGAGGAGGCCCGACCCCGGATGTCGCAGATCCAGCCGATGCCCCGGCCGCTCGCCCGAGAAGCTGCCCGGACCGAGCCGGCCTCCCTGGGATTGACCCAGCGCCCGCGGCGCAACCGCAAGGCCGAATGGTCGCGCCGCCTGGTGCGCGAGACGACCCTGACCGTCGACGACCTGATCTGGCCGATCTTCCTGATCGAGGGGGAGGGCCGGCGCGATCCGGTCGCCTCGATGCCGGGCGTCGAGCGCCTGACCGTCGACGAGGCGGTGCGGGCGGCCGAGAAGGCCGCGTCCCTGCGCATCCCCGCGATCTCGTTCTTCCCCTTCGTCGAGCCCCATCTGCGCGACGCGACCGGCTCCGAGGCGCTCAACCGCAACAACCTCGTCTGCCGCGCCGTGCGGGCGGTGAAGCGGGCGGTGCCGGAGATCGGCGTCATCACCGACGTCGCCCTCGACCCCTATACCAGCCACGGCCATGACGGCCTCCTGGAGGACGGGGTGATCGTCAACGACGAGACGGTGGCGCTCCTCGTCGAGCAGAGCCTGATCCAGGCCGAGGCCGGCACCGACGTGATCGCCCCCTCCGACATGATGGACGGCCGCGTCGGCGCGATCCGGACCGGGCTCGACCGGGCGGGTTTCCGCGACGTGCAGATCATGACCTACGCGGCGAAGTACGCCAGCGCCTTCTACGGCCCGTTCCGCGACGCGATCGGCACCAGCGCCACGCTGGTCGGCGACAAGCGCACCTACCAGATGGATGCCGGCAACACCGACGAGGCCCTGCGCGAGGTCGCCCTCGACCTCGACGAGGGCGCCGACTCGGTGATGGTCAAGCCCGGGATGCCCTACCTCGACGTGATCCGCCGGGTGAAGGAGACCTTCTCCGTGCCCACCTTCGCCTACCAGGTGTCGGGCGAGTACGCGATGATCGCCGCCGCCGCCCAGAACGGCTGGCTCGACGGCGAGCGCGCCATGATGGAGAGCCTGGCCGCCTTCAAGCGCGCCGGCGCCGACGGCATCTTCACCTACTTCGCCCCGCGGGTCGCCGAGCGGCTGCGGCAGGGGTGACAGCGGCAGGGGTGACAGCGGCAAGGGTGATCGCGGCAAGGGTGACCGCGTCGAGGCTCGCGGCGCTCGCAGCGCTCATGGGCCTCGCCGCCTGCGCCGGCAACCCGGATGCCGAGCAGGCCCGGACCTGCCGGCGGGCCCTGCCGACCCTGGTGCCGGCCGGCGCCCGCATCACCGTCCTGCGTACCGCACCGGGCCCGCAGGAGCGCAGTATCCGGGTCGACTTCTCGCAGGAGCGCGAAGGCCGCAGCCCGCTGCCGCGCTACGCGGTCTGCGAGTTCTCGGGCATGAGCCGTACCGACCTCTCGGGGCTGACGAGCGACCGCGGCCCGGTCGGCGGCGCGGCGCTCTACCTGCTCAAGCACTACTACCTCGACACGCCGGACGCCGCGCTCGCCGATCCGGGGCCGGGCTGACGCGGGGCGCCGCCGGCCCTACAGTGCCGCTTCCCCGGAGAGCCCCCGCGTGAGCCAGCCCTACGCCATCACCCCCGACGACGTCGTCCGGGCCGCCCACACCATCCGCGGCCACGTGCTGCGCACGCCCCTGGTGCCGGCGCCGCGCCTGTCGGAGCTCACCGGGGCGCGGGTGCTGGTCAAGCACGAGAACATGCAGGCGACCGGTGCCTTCAAGGAGCGCGGCGCGGTCAACCGCCTGAGCGCCCTGACCGCGTCCGAGCGCCGCCGCGGCGTGGTGGCGATGTCGGCCGGCAACCACGCCCAGGCCGTGGCCTACCACGCCCGGCGCCTCGGCATTCCGGCCACCATCGTGATGCCGGCGACGACGCCGCTGGTGAAGGTGGAGAATACCCGGGCCCACGGCGCCACCGTGGTGCTGGAGGGCGAGACCCTGGTCGAATCGGCGGCCGCGGTCGACCGCCTCGTCGAGGCGCACGGCTTCGTGCTGGTCCATCCCTACGACGATCCCCTGGTGATGGCCGGCCAGGGCACCATCGCGCTGGAGATGCTGGAGGACGCGCCCGACCTCGATTGCCTGGTGGTGCCGATCGGCGGCGGCGGGCTGATGAGCGGCATCGCGGTTGGTGCGAGCCTGCGGCCGCGGGTGGCGCTCACCGGCGTCGAGGCGGCGCTCTACCCCTCCTTCCTCAACGCCATCGACGGGCAGGACCGCCCGATCGGCGGCCCGACGCTGGCCGAGGGCATCGCCGTCAAGACCGTCGGCCGCCTGACCCTGCCGATCATCCGCGACCACGTGCGCGAGATCGTCCTCGTCGACGAGCCGCAGATCGAGCGGGCGGTGCACGACTACGCCACGCTCCAGCGCAGCCTCGCCGAGGGGGCGGGCGCCGCCGGCCTCGCGGCCCTGCTCGCCCGGCCCGACCTGTTCGCCGGCCGCACCGTCGGGCTGGTGCTGTGCGGCGGCAACATCGACGCGCGGCTGCTGGCCTCCGTGATGGTGCGCGAGCTGGAGCGCGCGGACCGGATCATCTCGTTCCGCATGACCGCGAGCGACCGGCCCGGCGTGCTCGGCCAGGTGGCGGGGCGGCTCGGCGAGCTCGGCGCCAACATCCTGGAGGTCTCGCACGGACGCCTGCACCTCGACGTGCCGGCCAAAAGCGTCTCGATCGACGTGACCATTGAGACCCGCGGCCCCGGCCACACCGCCGAGATCCTCCACACCCTGCGCGAGGAGGGGCTGGAGCCGCGGCGGATCGGCCCGCTCGGGAATGCGGCGACGGGCGGCTGACCCGACGCCGCGGGGGGCTTCAGCGCGACTGCTCGCGCGTCACCAGGGTGCGGCCGGGCGCCGCCTCCTGCTTGTCCTGGTAGAGCGGCACCACCGCCCGCAGCCACGCCCGGGTGTCCCGGCCGCCGTAGTTGCGGTCGATCAGGTCGCGGGTGACGTAGGCCTGAAGGTTCACCGGGCCGAAATTGTAGCCGATCAGCCCGCCGACCGCGATCTGCCCCTGCGGCCGGGCGCCGGCCACGCCGGTCGGCAGGTCGGTGGACGCGAAGGCGACGCCGCCGACCTGCCACTTGCCGAACTTCTTCGTCGCGGTCAGGTCGAGGTTCATGTAGTCGGGATAGACGACGCCCGACTTCGACGTGGTATCGAGGAACTGGCCGTAGAACAGGTGGCCGGTCAGGTTCCAGTCGTTGCCGACGTAGCTCAGCGCGAAGCGATGCGTCAGCGACGAGGTCTGGGTCGCGAAGCCCGTCTGGCTCGGCAGGTAGCCGCCGAGCAGGTAGCTGAAGCCGAAATCGTTGCCGAGGTCCCAGGCGAGCTGGGCGGCGAGCAGCGGCTGGCCGAGGCCGCTCTGCCAGTCGCCGTCCTGCGGCCTGACCGCCGAGTACGAGCCGGCGGCGAAGAGCTGCAGCCGGCCGCCGAGGATGTCCCAGGGCGTCGCCCAGGCCAGGGTCGTGGCGTTGACGTTGAGCGGCGTCACCCCGGGGCCGGTGTCGCGGACGCCGAAATTCGTCGTGGTGATCCAGTACACGCCGTGCGGGATCTGCGCCCCGACCGGCAACCCGAGCGACTGGCCGGGCTGCGCCGCGGAGCCGGCCCGGGCGGGCCCGGGCGCCGCGACGAGGCAGGATGCCGCAAGGATCGCGCCGTACGTCGCGGCGCGCCCCCGTTCCTTGCCGCCCGGACGCGTCCTTCCGATGGGATCTGCTGCCACGGATCGTCCTCCCGTTGTTTTATCGATGACCGAGCGACGGGGGCTTTTCATTCTTGCATGCGTTGTGACCCGTCGCTTTTTCCGGAGTTCCCTTGCGGCCGCAGGGCCCGGCCGGATACCGGGGCCCGCCGCTTCAGCGGCGCGGCGGCTGCGTCGCCCAGGTCCGCAAGCCCGAATCCCGCAGCCCCGGCCCCGCCTTCGGGCGCTCGGCAACCATCGGCGCGCCGAGGAGCTGCCCGGTGCCGCGCAACTGCGAGTGCGACGAGCGCGGATCGTGGTAGGGATGGTGGACGTAGCTGCTCATGTGGGCGCCGCCCGCCGCCATGCGTCCGTCGCCGCCGCCATCGGCCCGGGCCGCACCGGCGAGGAGGGAGACCGCCATCGCGGCGGCGAGGGTCGAGAGCGTGAGCGTCTTCATCGGAGCGATCCTCGATGTGGGGCGGCGACTCACCGAGCAGGACTTCCTGCCGATGCCGACGACCACCGTTTGCGATATCGAGATCTTGCATTCGACGAAGATTTGTTGATGTGTGCAAGCACACCTCAAGACAATCTCAAATTAATCCATCGATATCTACGGTATTGTGCGCAAGGGCACACCGGACGACGCGGCGCGACGGTCGCGCGGGATGACGCAGATGCGAGAGCCGGCCGCGGGATCCCGGCGCGACCCGTGCGCCGCCGCTCTTGAGACGCGGCCGGGCCGCGCCCACCTTACCGGTCGGGCATGATCCACCGGGCATGGAACGGAGACGGGTGCGATGGCGAATTCCTGGCAGACGGACCCGCAAGGGGCGCCGTATGGCGGGCCCTACCCGGGCGCCTATCCGCCGGCCGGGCCTGGCTGGGGCGGGCCCCCGGTGCGGGTGGCGCACGGCTCGCTGTCGCGGCGCTTCATGGCCTACCTGCTCGACATCGTGTTCATCTTCGGCTTCAGCTGCCTGCTGTGGCTGGCGATCTCGTTCCTCGGCGTCATCACCTTCGGGGTCGCCTGGGTGCTCTACGCGATCCTGCCGGCGAGCGGCATCCTCTACAGCGCCATCACGGTCGGCGGGCCGCGCCAGAGCACGCTCGGCATGCGGATGCTCGGCCTGCGGGCGGTGCGGGCGACGACCGGCGGGCCGGTGGACTGGATCACCGCGGCGGTCCATGCGCTGCTGTTCTACGTCGCGCTCTCGACCTTCCTGCTCTGGCTCCTCGACATCGGCATCGGCGTGCTGCGGGCCGACCGGCGGATGGGCCACGACCTCGTCATCGACCTCGCGGTGGTGCGCGACGTCTGAGGCCGCACCCGCGCCCCGCGGGCTGCAACCTTCGGGGGCCTGCCGCGCTTAAATCCCGGGAATCGGCGCCGGCGCGCCACCCGCCTGTTGAGGCGGGCCGCGCCGGTGCTATCCTGGCCCTCCCGGCGTCGGCGCCGGTCCTTGCCTGCGAGCACGACGAAGCGTGACCAGCCATCCGCGGGACGCACCGCAGTTCTATCTCACGGCGCCCTCGCCCTGCCCGTACCTGCCGGGGCAGCAGGAGCGGAAGGTCTTCACGCATCTCGTCGGACGGCGCGCCCGCGACCTCAACGAGATCCTGACGCAGGGGGGCTTCCGGCGGTCGCAGACCATCGCCTACCGGCCGGCCTGCGAGACCTGCCGCGCCTGCATCTCGGTGCGGGTGCTGGTGGACGATTTCCGCCCGAGCGACAGCCAGCGCCGGGTGGTGCGGCGCAGCCGCGACCTCGTCGGGCAGATCCAGCCCAACCGCCCGGCCTCGGAGCAGTACGCGCTCTTCCGCCGCTACCTCGACGCCCGCCACGGCGACGGCGGCATGGTCGACATGACCGTGCTCGACTACGCCATGATGATCGAGGACAGCCACGTCGACACCCACCTGGTGGTCTACCGCAGGCGCGGGCCCGACACCGCCATCAACGGCCGCGGCGTCGGCGGGCCGGTCGCGGTCTGCCTCACCGACGTGCTCTCCGACGGGCTGTCGATGGTCTACTCGTTCTACGACCCCGTGGAGGCCGACCGCTCCCTCGGCACCTTCATGATCCTCGACCACATCGAGCGCGCCCGCAGCCTCGGCCTGCCGTACCTGTATCTCGGCTACTGGGTCGAGGGCTCGCGCAAGATGCAGTACAAGGCCAAGTTCACCCCCCAGGAACGGCTGATGCCGAACGGATGGGCCCGGGTCGAGGAGACCTGAGCGGCCCATTCCTGTCGCCGCCCGGCCACAGGACCGGGCCTTTTCTTTTTCGCCTTCGTAACCCGCCCGGACGAAGCTTGACCGAACTCGTCCGGCCCTGCCCCATCCTCGTGCCGAAGCGGTGCCACGACGCCGCAGGCCCCGGGGGAGACGACGGATGGGCAAGGATTTCGGGCGGTTGCGCCGGGCAGGTCTGATCGCCGCGTGGCTCGCCGGCACGGCGCTCGCGGGCGTCGAGGGCGCGAGCGCGCAGGGCGTGACCGGGCTCACCGTGTTCGGCGACAGCTACGCCGATACCGGCAACGTCGTGCGCCTCACCGGCCGTCCCCTCGGCTTTCCCTACGTGAACGGCCGCTACTCCAACGGCGCCAACTTCGTCGACGGGCTGCAGGCGCTCTACGGCCTGCCGGATGCCGCGGTGACGAACTACGCCGTCGGCGGCGCCCAGACCGGCACCGGCAATGTCGGCTCGGCCCTGCTGCCCGGCCTGACCCAGGAGGTGGCGGCGTTCCTGGCCCGCGGCCAGCGCCTCGGCGCCGGCGACCTCGTGGCCATCAACATCGGCGGCAACGACGGCATCGGCGCGGCGCTGTCGGGGCTCACCGCCGCCCAGGCGCCGCTGCTCGGCCGGATCTCGTCGGCGAACGCCGTCGGCAGCGTCGGGCAGCTCGTCGGCGCCGGCGCGCAGACGATCGTGTTCAACGGCTTCACCACCCTGAACGGCCTGCCGCGGGTCGCCGCCTCCGGCAACGCCCCGGCGGCAGACCTCTTCGCCCGCACCTATTTCGACGGGCTGCAGGCCGGCCTCGCGCCGTATTCCGCCGCCGGCACCCGGATCTTCCTCCTCGACAACGGCCAGATCTTCCAGCGCATCATCGCCGATCCGGGCCGCTACGGGTTCGCCAACACCACCACGCCTTGCGCCCTCGTCGCCGCCTGCATCGGCGCCCCGAAGGCGGTGCAGAACACGTTTCTCTCCCTCGACGGCGTGCACCTGACCGAGGGCGGCTACCTCGTCCTGTCGCGCTACATGGCGAACGCGCTCGCCGCGCCGAACGGCATCGCCGCCCAGGCCGAGCTCGGCCAGATCGGCACCACCAGCTTCGCGGGCGCCCTGCTCCAGCGCCTCGACGCCTACCGGCTCTTCGCCCCCGCTCCCGGCGCGACGACCGGCGCCCTCGGCAGCACCGGCGTCGCCCCGCTCGGCGCCCCGGCGAGCCCGCTCATCGTGTGGGGACAGGGCGGATACGCCGGCGGCAGCCGCGCCAGCCGGGGATTCGCCACCGGCTACGATTACGACAGCCCGAGCGGCACGATCGGGCTCGAGGCCACGCCGATGCCGGGCGTGCGCTTCGGCTTCGCCTTCAACTACGCCAACCCGCACGCCAACCTGCGCGGCGGCGCCGGCGCGATCGACGTCGACAGCTACGGCTTTGCCGCCTACGGCTCGTTCACCGGTACGAACCTCTTCGCCGACGCGGTGCTGGCCTATGGCCGCCACCACTATGCCGTGACCCGCCCCGGCGTGGTCGACCCGCTGAACGGCGCCGCCAGTGGCGACAGCGTCGCGGTGGCGGCCAAGGCCGGCTACCTGTTCGACACCTTCGGCCCCGTTCGCCTCGGCCCGATCGTCGGCCTGACCTACGCCACCACCCGGGTCGGCGCCTATACCGAGCGGGGCGATCCGGTGCTGACGCAGGCCGTCGGCGCCACGGGTCTCGAGTCGCTGGTCGGCCGCGCCGGCGTGCAGGTCCGCGCCGCGCCCTTCCACCTCGTCGGCCTGCCGGTCCGCGCCTTCGTCAACGTCACCGCCGAGCACGAATTCCTGGACGGCGGCCGGACGCTGACGACCTCCTTCACCTCGACGCCGCTCCTGCCGATCCTCACCCCGCTCGGCCGCGGGGCGCGGGGCACCTACGGCCTCGTCGAGGCGGGCCTTGCCGCCGACGTGACGCCGGGCGTGAGCCTGACGCTCACCGGTGGCACCACCTTCGCCCGGACGGGTGGGGATGGGTATGCGGTGAATGGCGGGCTGACGATGCGGTTCTGAGGTGGCGCGGGCTGCTACCGGTCCGCACCACCGGTCACCTACTCGTCTGGGAAGTCGTTGAGGCGGCGGGTGAGGTCGTCCAGCATCCAGGCATCGACTGGCGCGAGACGGTTGGTTTCGTAGAGGTCGCGCACGATCTGAAGGGCGCGTTCGAGATAGGCGCGTTTTCCTGTCTTGACGACCTTCGACAAGTTGACGTTGGAAACCACGAGGTCGCGCTGCCACTGAGTGTTGGCCGGATCGCGCTGAGCGAGGCTCCGGGCAATGTCCAGCCCCGCTTGGTGCGCCGCCAGGGCTCCGGCTCCATCACCCTGCGACACTAGAACGTCGCCGATCTTGTTGTGACTGACCGACAGATCGCGCTGGAACTCCGTGTTGGCCGGATCGCGCTGAGCGAGGCCCCGGGCAATGTCCTGTCCCGCTTGGTACGCCGCCAGGGCTCCGGCTCCATCACCTTGCGCCACCAGAACGTCGCCGATCTTACTGTGGCTGACCGATAGATCGCGCTGCCACTGAGTGTTGGCCGGATCGCGCTGAGCGAGAGCGGTGCGGAGCGCGAGCGAAGCCTGGTACGCCGCCAGGGCTCCGGCTCCATCGCCCTGCGCCACCAGAATGTCGCCGATCTTACTGTGACTGATCGACAGGTCGCGCTGCCACTCCGTGTTGGCCGGATCGCGCCGAGCGAGGCTCCGGGCAATGTCTAGCCCGGCTTGGTACGCCGCCAGGGCTCCGGCTCGATCACCCTGCACCACCAGAACGTCGCCGATCTTACTGTGACCGACCGACAGGTCGCGCTGCCACTGAGTGTTGGCCGGATCGCGCTGAGCGAGAGCGGTGCGGAGCGCGAGCGAAGCCTGGTACGCCGCCAGGGCTCCGGCTCCATCACCCTGCGCCACCAGAATGTCGCCGATCCGGTCGTGACTGACCGACAGGTCGCGCTGCCACTCCGTGTTGGCCGGATCGCGCTGAGCGAGAGCGGTGCGGAGCGCGAGCGAAGCCTGGTAGGCCGCCAGGGCTCCGGCTCCATCGCCCTGCGCCACCAGAACGTCGCCGATCTTATTGTGACTGACCGACAAATCGCGCTGCCACTCCGTGTTGGCCGGATCGCGCTGAGCGAGAGCGGTGCGGAGCGCGAGCGACGCTTGGTACGCCCCCAGAGCTTCGGCTCCATCACCCTGCGCCACCAGAACGTCGCCGATCCGCTCGTGACTGTTCGAGATATTGCGTTCGTCTTGATCCGCCATCGCTGCAGAACGAGCGCGGTGATAGGCTCCTAGCGCATCCTGGCTGCTTCCCAGCAAGATTTGGATATCGCCGATCTCGCCCCACAAAGCTGCATCGGAACCGCCAATCCGCGCGATTTCCTCAAGTATCGCCAACCTGCCGGTATGATCGGACACGATGCGCTGCACCTCGGCCTGCTCCTTCAGGAGCGGAATCAGGCGCCGTGCATGCGCTTCGTTCTCCTCGGCGATGCGTGCGGTCAGGACGCTCAGGGCTTCGCTCGGCTTGAGATCCTGAACCAGGCTTCGCGACCGCTCGACGGTGGCAGCGATGTCGACATCGTTCGACGGGGCCGGCGGCTTTCGGCCATGGGCCCGGGACGCCTTGATGTACTCCCGCAGCAGCTTCGGAATGTCGGCGACCGCCATATTCTGAGCTCCAAGTCTTTCGAGAATGTCCTGCAAATTGGCAACCGGAATATGCTTCTCCCTCGCGACCGGAAGGGCCTGGAACGCGATGAGATGCTCCCGGACGACCGTACCGGGCACCACGTAGGCTTCCCGGAGATGGGTCTCCCGGCATTCGCCTGGAAGGTCGCGAGGCTGAGGATGCCGGCGAGCTGCTGGCCCCTGGTAGCTGCTGGCCCCTGGTCAGGAAGACGGGTGAGCCGCTGGAGCCGCGCTTCGGCCAATAGCCGGCGGAATTCGCGCCGGTGAACTGCTGCAGTCCATCCGCACCGATCATCTCGGCGAGCTTCCCTATGATCTCGACCTGGAACGGGCCGCCCGGACGCCCGGGATCGACCAACCCGGCCAAGCCCTGTGCCTCCCCCGTCTCCCTGCCCGTGTCGGCGGCGGCCTGCATGGCAACGATGTCGGGCGGGACCGCACTGGGCGACAGGAGCACCAGGTTCGGCGCAGGTCCCCGGCCGAGATCACAGTCGCTCAAGAGCGATCCGACGATGGCGGACGCGGCGGGATCGCGATGATAAGGAAAGACGATCTCGACCTGCGTCTCAGTGCCTCCGTGTTTTGCCGTCGCCGTCATCCAGACGTGACGGCATGTCGCGACGTAGCCACCCTCTACGAACGCGCCGCAGCCGACGAAAGTCCGCCGTGGATGAGTCGCGTAGATGTAGACGAGGCTCTTCTGAATCATCGAGCGGCGGAGATCCAGATCATGACGGCCCGGATGATAGTCGAATTGCCGGACGGGCACCAAGTCCTGATCGGCGCGCCCGAGGGCGGGGCGATGGGGGAGATCGGCATCGCCGACGACGTCGCGCGCAAGACCAAGGACAGTTCGAGGCGGCGCTCGGCTCGCTCGCCGGCCTGGTGAAGGCGATGGAGGAGACGGTCGGCGCCCTGCCGAACCGGCCGGACGGGATCAAGATGGAGTTCGGCGCCTCGCTCACCGGCGAGTGCGACCTGTGGATCGTCTCGGGCGACACCGAGGCCGAGTTCGAGGTCACGCTGACCTTGGGAAAAGGCAAATAGCCGGGGCAAGTCGCCGGGACGAGGGAAAGGCATGCACCGGTGGGCGGCGCAGGCCACCGCCCTCCCCTTCCTTGCCTTCTCGACCCGCTTCCCCTAGCCGTCGCGGCATTACCCCCCGCCCCGACGAGCAGGAGCCCCGACGATGATCCCCCGCTACAGCCGGCCCGAGATGACGGCGATCTGGTCGCCGGAAGCGCGTTTCCGGATCTGGTTCGAGATCGAGGCCCATGCCACGACCGCGCTCGCCGAACTCGGCGTCGTGCCGAAGGAGGCCGCCGCGAAGGTGTGGGAGAAGGGCCGCGACGCGGTGTTCGACGTCGCACGGATCGACGAGATCGAGCGCGTCACCAAGCACGACGTGATCGCGTTCCTGACCCACCTCGCCGAGATCGTCGGCCCCGAGGCGCGGTTCGTCCACCAGGGCATGACCTCCTCGGACGTGCTCGACACCTGTCTCAACGTGCAGCTCGCCCGCGCCGCCGACCTGCTCATCGCCGACATCGACGGGCTGCTCGCCGCGCTCAAGCGCCGGGCCTTCGAGCACAAGCTCACCCCGACGATCGGCCGCTCGCACGGCATCCACGCCGAGCCGGTGACCTTCGGGCTCAAGCTCGCCCAGGCCTATGCCGAGTTCGAGCGCGCCCGCGCCCGTCTCGTCGCGGCCCGCGCCGAGATCGCGACCTGCGCCATCTCCGGCGCCGTCGGCACCTTCGCCAACATCGATCCGCGGGTGGAAGAATACGTCGCCGCCCAGATGGGCCTCACGGTCGAGCCGGTCTCGACCCAGGTCATCCCGCGCGACCGCCACGCGATGTTCTTCGCGGTGCTCGGCGTCGTCGCCTCGTCGATCGAGCGGCTGTCGATCGAGGTGCGTCACCTGCAGCGCACCGAGGTGCTGGAAGCCGAAGAGTACTTCTCCGAGGGCCAGAAGGGCTCCTCGGCGATGCCGCACAAGCGCAACCCGGTGCTGACCGAGAACCTCACGGGCCTTGCCCGCATGGTGCGGTCCTACGCGCTCCCGGCGATGGAGAACGTGGCGCTCTGGCACGAGCGCGACATCTCGCATTCCTCGGTCGAGCGGATGATCGGCCCGGACGCGACCGTCACCCTCGACTTCGCGCTCGCCCGCCTCACCGGCGTGGTCGACAAGCTGCTGGTCTACCCCGAGCAGATGCAGCGCAACCTCGACCGGCTCGGCGGCCTCGTCCACTCGCAGCGGGTGCTGCTGGCGCTGACCCAGGCCGGCGTGTCGCGCGAGGACGCCTATCGGCTGGTCCAGCGCAACGCGATGCCGGTCTGGCGCGGCGAGGGCGACTTCCTCACCCTGCTCCAGGCCGACCAGGAGGTGACCGCGGCGCTGAAGCCCGAGGCCATCGCCGAGTGCTTCGACCTCGGCTACCACCTCAAGCACGTCGACACGATCTTCCGGCGGGTGTTTGGCGAGGCCTGATCGCCGAACACGTCCCGGGGCTCTTTTTGCGGAGGCCCCGGGACGAGCGGGCGGTCAGACCCGCGCCCGCGGGTCGTGCCACCCCAGGCGTTCCAGCAAGAAGTCCACCTCGGCGCGGGCCGTCGCCGACAGCCCGCCGGCCGGCTTGCGCTGGGCGTCCGAAGCGAGGATGCCCCGGCGCATCAGCACGTATTTGCGCACCGCGAGGCCGACGCCGGGCTGCTGCTCGTAGCGCAGGAGCGGCAGGTGGGCGTCGAAGATGTCGTGCGCCTGCGCGCGCTCGCCGGCTGCGGAGAGGCGGACGACATCCACCAGCATCTCCGGGAAGGCGTAGCCGGTATTGGCCCCGTCGGCGCCGCGCTCGCACTCGAAGTCGAGGAAGAGGCCGCCGTTGCCGCACAGGATCGAGATCGGCCGCATCGACCCGTCGCGCTGGAAGGCGCGCAGCGCGGAGATCTTCTCGAGGCCCGGCCAGTCCTCGTGCTTGAGCATCACGCAATTGGCGTTGTCGGCGACGATGCGGCGGATCACGCCGGGCGTCATCACCACGCTCAGGGTCAGCGGGTAGTCCTGGATCACGAACGGCACGTCGGGGCCGATCACCTCGGCGGCCTGGGCGTAGTAGCCGACGATCTGGTCGTCGGTGCGCAGGGACGGCGGCGGCGCGATCATCACGCCGGCCGCGCCCGCCTCCATCACCGCGCGGGCGAGCGAGCCCATGGCGGCGAAGCCCGGGGCCGAGACGCCGATGATGACGGGAAGCCTGGTGCGCCGGATCACCCGGGAGGCGACCGCGATCGCCTCGGCGCCGTCGAGCTTGGGCGCCTCGCCCATCATGCCCAGCACGGTGAGGCCGGTCGCGCCGATCTCGCCGTAGAAATCGGTCATCCGGTCGATCGAGGCCTCGTCGATGCGGCCGTCCGGGTGGAACGGGGTCGGGGCGATGGGGAAAACGCCCTTCGCGTCGGGGGTGAGCCGCATGTCGTGTCCTCTCCGTGTCGACGGACGATAGGTCGCGCGCGCAACCGAGCGCAACCGCCGCGCGCGCCGGGGGCCCGCCCGAATCGTGCAGGGCGGGGCGGCCGGAATCGCGCTTGCCGCCGGGCGCCGGCTGATGCTTCAAGGACCTCTTGTTCGTGCACGGCCGCGCCGTCGGCCCCGCGAGAGGAAGGCCCGCCATGTCCCGCATCGTCTACGTCAACGGCCGCTTCGTGCCCTTCGAGGAGGCGACGATCCCGATCATGGACCGCGGGTTCCTGTTCGCCGACGGGATCTACGAGGTGAGCGCGGTGCTGGACGGGCGCCTCGTCGACAACGAGGCCCACCTCGCCCGCCTCGACCGGTCGCTCGCCGAGATCGGCATCCGCAACCCCCACACGATCGTCGAGTGGACGAAGCTCGAGGAGGAGCTGGTCACCCGCAACGGCCTCACGGAAGGCCTCGTCTACATGGAGGTGACCCGCGGCGTCGCCGAGCGCGACTTCGCCTTCCCGCCCGAGGGCACGCCGCCGACCGTGGTGATGTTCACGCAAGCCAAGACCGTCTCGGCGAACCCGCTGGCCGAGCGCGGCGCCAAGGTCATCACCGTCGAGGACCTGCGCTGGAAGCGCCGGGACATCAAGTCGGTGGCTCTGCTCGCGCAGGTGCTGGCCAAGCAGCAGGCGGCGGCGGCGGGCGTCGCCGAGGCCTGGATGCACGAGGACGGCTTCGTGACCGAGGGCGGCTCCTCCACCGCCTTCATCATCACCGAGGACAACCGCATCGTCACCCGCCCGCTCTCGACCGCACTCCTTCCCGGCATCACCCGCCGGGCGGTGATGCGGCTCGCCGAGGAGAACGGGCTCACCGTCGAGGAGCGCGCCTTCACGGTGGCGGAGGCGCAAGCCGCCGCCGAGGCGTTCTTCACCTCGGCCTCGGCCTTCGTGATGCCGGTGATCGAGATCGACGGGACGCGCGTCGGCGGCGGCCAGCCCGGTCCGATGACCCGGCGCCTGCGCGACCTCTACCTGGAGATGGCCAGGGCGAGCTGACGGCAAGGACGGCCGAGACCAAGCGCGGCCGGAACCCTCGGGAGCCGGCCCGGTTTCCTTCGGGAGACTCCACTCGCAGGAGAAACCCGATGTCCAAGCTGATGCGTGGCGGGCTCGCCGCGCTGGCGATCGTCGCCGGCGCCACCGCCGCCCTCGCCCAGTCGCCCGAGGTGCCCCTGAAGGGGCGCGACCGCGACCCGAACCTGCCGCCGCTGAACCAGACCATCCCCGAGAAGGTCCGGCCCGGCGACGCGACCTCGAACGCCGACAAGTCCGACACCACCGGCTCGACGCTGAGCGACAAGCTCCAGCGCTCGGACGGCGTGATCAAGCCGCCGGCCACCGGCACGCCGGACATGGCGGTGAAGCCCCCGGAGCCGACCCCGAACTCGACCCCGGTGATCAAGCCCGGCGAGCTGCCGGGCCAGGGCCCGGGCACCGAGGCGAAGTAGCGGCTCGCGCCGCGCATCCGGGGCATCTCCCGGGCCCAGCTTGATTTCCCGGCCCGGATCGCCGAAGAGCGCAGACGCGTGACACCATCCGCAAGCCGATCAGCCCCGCGCCTAGCACGCGCCGGGGCTTTTCGCGTGGCGGGGCAGGGACGGGTTTTTGATATGGCGAACGTCGTCGTCGTGGGCGCCCAGTGGGGCGACGAGGGCAAGGGCAAGATCGTCGACTGGCTCTCCGAGCAGGCCGACGTCGTGGTGCGCTTCCAGGGCGGGCACAATGCCGGCCATACCCTCGTCATCGACGGCGTGACCTACAAGCTGTCGCTGCTGCCGTCGGGCGTGGTGCGCGGCGGCACGCTGTCGGTCATCGGCAACGGCGTCGTGGTCGATCCCTGGCACCTCGTCGAGGAGATCGCGAAGATCGGCCAGCAGGGCGTGGCGATCACGCCGGAGAACCTGCGCATCGCCGACAACGCGACCCTGATCCTGCCGCTGCACCGCGAGCTCGATCACTTCCGCGAGACCTCGAACGCGGTGCTCAAGATCGGCACCACCAAGCGCGGCATCGGCCCGGCCTACGAGGACAAGGTCGGCCGCCGGGCGATCCGCGTCGTCGACCTCGCCGATGCCGAGATGCTCGACGCCAAGATCGGCCGGCTGCTGGCCCACCACAACGCCCTGCGCCGGGGCCTGGGCATCGACGAGATCGACGGCGCGGCGCTGAAGGCCGAGCTGCTCGCCATCGCCCCCAAGATCCTGCCCTTCGCCGACACGGTGTGGTCGCTCCTCGACGACGCCCGCCGCGCCGGCAAGCGCATCCTGTTCGAGGGCGCGCAAGGCGCCCTCCTCGACGTCGACCACGGCACCTACCCGTACGTGACGTCCTCCAACATCGTGGCCGCGCAGGCGGCGACGGGGTCGGGCCTCGGCCCGGGCGCGATCGGCTACGTGCTCGGCATCGTCAAGGCCTACACCACCCGGGTCGGCGAGGGGCCGTTCCCGACCGAGCTCACCGACGCGATCGGCGAGCGGATCGGCGAGCGCGGCCGCGAGTTCGGCGTCGTGACGGGGCGCAAGCGCCGCTGCGGCTGGTTCGATGCCGCCCTGGTGCGCCAGACCGTGCGGACCTCCGGGATCAACGGCATCGCGCTCACCAAGCTCGACATCCTCGACGGCTTCGAGACGATCCAGATCTGCACCGGCTACCGCCTCGACGGCCGCGTGATCGACCACCTGCCGGCGAGCCAGGCCGACCAGGCCCGGGTCGAGCCGATCTACGAGGCCTTCGAGGGCTGGAGCGAGACCACCGCGGGCGGCCGCTCCTGGGCCGACCTGCCGGCCCAGGCGATCAAGTACGTGCGCCGCATCGAGGAGCTGATCGGCGCGCCTGTGGCGCTGCTCTCGACCTCGCCGGAGCGGGACGACACCATCCTGGTCCACAACCCCTTCGAGGATTGAGCGGGATCCCGCGCGCATCCCGGCGGGCGAAGCTTGACGCCCGCCGCCCCGCACGACAAGGCATGCGGCGACCATGGCCGACTATTACCCCCTGCTCGCCCGCGCCCTCGAGGCCCTGCCGGACCGTTCGCCCGATTTGCGGCACACGGTCTACGAGCGCGCCCGCGCGGCGCTGATCGGCCAGCTCCGCTCCCTCGACCCGCCGCTGTCCGAGGCCGACATCGAGGCCGAGCGGGTCTCGCTCGACCGGGCGATCGCCCGGCTCGAGACCGAGCATGGCGGCCAGCCGGAGCCCGCCCTCCCGGACCCCCCGAAGGAGGCCGCTAAGGAGCCCCCGCGCGACCCCGAACCGGCCGCCGCTGAGGCGCCCCCGGCCCCCGCGCCGGAGGCGAACGGCCTGCCCCGCGCCACGCCGCCCGCGCCGCTCCCCGCACCCCCGGTCGCGCCGCCCGCCCCCCACACCGCCGACGCCCTGCCGGAGGCCGGTCCGCCGGTCGAGCTGAAGCTGCCGCCGTCCCGCCCGCGCACGCCCGAGCCGGCGGCCGAGGACTTGGCCGGCGAGGCGGCAGGCTCCGGCCCGCAGCGTCCGCGCCTCGACGTGGTGGCGCCCAAGCGCGACCGCTCGCGGCTGGCGCGCAACGGCATCGTGGCGGCGGTGCTGGCGGCGGTGGTCGGCGCCATCGCGGTCACCGCCTGGTCCCTGCGCGACAACCCGGCCGCCCTGCCGACGGGCTTTGCCGAGAACGGCCCCAACCGGCCGGCCGAGAACCAGGATTCGAAGTTCGCCGACCGGGTCGGGGGCGATCGGGCCGCCCAGGCGCCCGCTCCCCCGCCGGCCGCGCCGCAGGGCGGGACCGCCCGGCCCGCGCCGACGCCCGACATCGCGGTGGCGCAGCGCGGCACGCTCTACGAGGAGAACGGCCCGCAGGGCTCGGCCCCGAAGGCGACGCAGGCCCGGGTGGTCTGGCGCCTGGATGCCGTCAATGCCGGCCAGGGCCAGCCGCTCCAGACCGTGGTGCGGGCGACGATCGACGTGCCGGAGGCGGGCCTGAACCTCGCCCTGGTCCTGCGCCGCAACACCGACGCGACCCTGCCGGCCTCGCACATCATCGAGCTGACCTTCACGGCGACCGACGCCAACCGCACGGTGCGCGATGTCGGGCTGATCCAGTTCAAGGACGACGAGACCGGCCGCGGCTCGCCGGTCTCCGGCCTGCCGGTGCCGGTGCGCGACAACCTGTTCCTGATCGGCCTGTCGAACCTGAAGGCCGACATCGAGCGCAACACCGACCTCCTGCTCAAGCGCAACTGGATCGACCTGCCGATCCGCTACGCCAACGGCAACCGGGCGATCCTGACCTTCGAGAAGGGCAATGCCGGCGAGAAGGTGATGCGCGAGGCGTTCGAGCAGTGGCAGCCGTGAGGCACCGGCGCGCTTGATCGCGCGCCCGCCGCCGCGGCCACGGCACCGAGAGGCAGTGCCTTCGCAGGGTTTCCGGGAGCCGTCCCGGGTCGGCCTCGATTCCGCCCCCGCGCGGGCCCGGGTCGCTCGATGATCGACGGCTTCGCCAAGGTAGCCCGGCGGGCTGGCTATCCTGCATTTCCTGACGCCGGGGCGGCCCGCTAGAGCAGCTTCCGACGACGTGGGAACCGGTTCGTCGCAGAAAATGCGACAAAACAAAGACTTGGAGAGCTTCGCGATTGCAGCGCGATCGTGAAGCGCTCTAGGGGGACCGAGGGCCCGCCCCGGGCGAAGGAAGAGCGACGGCCTCCGCTCTCCCCGCGGGCCCAAGGCCGCACGGGGAGAGCGGCAGATCCGCGCGTCTCTCGTCTCGGGGACGCCCCGCCGGACTACCGGGTGGACGACCCGGCCTCGGCCCGCTTCTCCGGCGCCCTCTCGTCGTCGACGGCGAAGACCCAGACCGTCCCGCCCTGGGGGAAGTCCTTCTCCCAGCCGTGCTCGTCGGCCATGATGCCCTGGACCAGGGCGGAATCGACGCCCCAGCCCGAGACGACCGCGATGTACTGCTTGCCGTCGATGGCGTAGCTGATCGGCGGCGAGATGATCCCGGAGTTGGTCTTGAAGCTCCACAGCTCCTTGCCGGACTTGGCGTCGTAGGCCCGGAACATCCGGTCGCTGGTGCCGCCGGTGAAGATTAGGTCGGTGGCCGTCGACAGGATCGAGCCCCACATCCACGACTTTGCGTAAGTGTCGCGCCAGACCTCCTTGTTGGTGTTGACGTCGATGGCCTGGATGCCGCCGATATATTTCACGTCCTTATCGATCAGGAGCTTGATGTCGGTGATGTCGACGCCGGCCGACCACTGGCCGGGGACCCGCTCCTGGACCTTACCCTCGTAGGTCATGCAGTGATTGTCGTTGAACGGGACGTAGAGCATCCCGGTCTTCGGGTTGAAGGACTCGTAGGGCCAGTCCTTGCCGCCCCACACGCTCGGGCAATAGGTGCCGGCCCGGCCGGTGCCGGGCACGCCGGCCTGGTTGTAGGTCGGCCGGCCGGTCTTCGGGTCGACGCTGGAAAAGACCGTGTTCTTCACGAAGGGCCGGGCGTCGAGGAAGCTGATCTGGCCGCCATCGGTGCGGCCGAGCCGGTAGAGATAGCCGTTGCGCTGGGCGCTGATCATCGCCGGCACCTTCTTGCCGTCGCGGTCGAGCTCGATCAGGGTCGGGGCGTTCATCGCGGCCCAGTCCCAGGAATCGTTCCAGTGGTACTGGAAGTGGCTCTTGATCGTGCCGTCCGCCGGGTTCAGCGCGACGACCGAGGCGACGTAGAGGTTGTCGCCGGGCCGCTGGTCGCCGAGCCAGGGCGAGCCGTTGCCGACGCCCCAGTACAGCACCCCGTTCTTGGCGTCGTAGTTGCCCGGCATCCACATCGTGCCGCCGCCGATCTTCCAGGCGTCCTTCCAGCGGCCCTCCTTCGGCCAGGTCTCGGAGCCCGGCTGGCCGGGAGCCGGCACGGCCCAGAAGGTCCAGTCCTCCTTGCCGGTCTCCGCGTCGAAGGCCTTGAGGAAGCCGCGCACGCCGAACTCGCCCCCGGACGGGCCGATCATGATCTTGCCGTTCACCGCGACCGGGGCAGAGGTGATGTAGGCGCCTTGCGTCCAGTCGCAGACCTCGGCCTCCCACGCCACCTTGCCGGTCTTCGCGTCGAGGGCGACGAGCCGGCAATCGAGGCCGGCGACGTAGACCTTGTCGCCCCACAGGGCGACGCCGCGATTGGTGTAGTGGAAGGCGCTGAAGCCCTCGGGGAAGTCGCGCTTGTAGCGCCAGACCGACTCGCCGGTCTTCGCGTCCATGGCGATGACCTGGTTGTAGGGCGTGGCGACATACATGACGCCGTTGTTGACGATCGGCGGCGCCTCGTGGCCGGAGGTCACGCCGGTGGAGTAGCTCCAGACCGGCCTCAGCGACTTGACATTGCCGGCATTGACCTGATCGAGCGGCGTATAGCTCCAGCCGGCATAGTTGCCCTTGGCCATCAGCCAGTTCTCGGGCTCCGGGTTGGAGAGCCGTTCCTGGGTGACGGTCGAGTAGGTCTTCAGCGGCGCCGCCGCGGCGAGGGCGGGCACGAGGACGGAGCCGAGCAGGGCCGCGGACAGGGTCTTGATCATGGCGTTGACCTCCCAGAAGCGTCGTGTGGCGAAAGCGTCTTTTCCGGTTCTCGCGACCGGTTATTGCTGCGACGGGGCCGCGCCGAGGGCGCCGACGAACGCGCCTGCGACCGTGACCGCCCCGTCGGTCACGGCGATCGGCAGCCCGGCGAGGCGGCGGGTGGCCGGGCCGGTCAGCACGGTGCCGTTGTCGGCGAGATCGAAGCGCGAGCCGTGGCAGGTGCAGACCACCGACCGGCCGTCCTCGTTGAGGAGCGTGATCGGACAGCCGTTGTGGGTGCAGACCGCCGAATAGGCGACGAGGCCGTCCGCCGAGCGCGGCGCCGTGGCCGCGGTCAGGGCGGCGGGATCGGTGCGGATCAGCAGGATCTGGTTGACCCGCGAGCCGCTGCGAATCGTCCCCGTCGCCGGATCGACCGGATAGACGAGGCGCGGCGGATCGCCGACCTTGAGGTCGGCCGCCATGACCTTCTGGTCCTTGGCCTCGCCGCTGAGATACGCGAAGGTATCGCCGGGTTGCGGGCGGATCGCCTTGGGATTCGGCGTCCTGACGGTCGATGCGTTGGCAGCGTTGCCCGGCTCTCCGGCGGCAAAGGCGTCGGCGGGGGCGAGAAGCAGCGCGAGCCCCGCCGTGAGGAGGCTGCGGCGCGGCAACGGCGCCCCGGCACATCCGCACGCGTACGGCTCCTGCGTCGTCTCGTCGGTCATGAGCACTCTCTCCGCAAAGGACCTGTCTGGTGCAGGGTCTCGGCCGCGCGGCCCTCGCGGCAGGGAACGGCCTCCCGAGGCGGCACGGGCCAGTACGCGCGCGGTCGTTCCGGTGCGGACACCGCGGCGCAGCAAGACGATGTCAAGAATTGTGTGCGTTGCACGCGCGATCACGCCCGGCTTATTCGGGCTTCGCACGGTCATGTCCTCCCTGTCGTCTCGCCGGCCTGATGTTTCGCCGTCGGATGGCGCTGCTGCAGGCGCCTTAGACGAAGGATATCACCATGATTTTCTTTCTTGCAACAAATTGAGGGGACGTAGGTACGACAATCTTATCATAATAAGATTATTATAAAGATATAACATTATAATAAAGAACAAGGCTGCACTTTTGATTTGCCGGACGCGGCCTCGCCCGGCAGGGTCGCGGCGACGGGAGAGCCGGCACGGCGGGACCGCCTTCCGCCGCCGGGCGCGTGCCCGATGGCGCCCCCTGCGAAGGACCGAGCATGACGTTCCGACACGCACTGGGCGGCCTCGCCCTCATGCTCCAGCCTGTCGCGGCGCAGGCCGTCGAGTGGAGCCGGCACGACCTCCTGATGGAGGCCGGACGGCCGCTGCAGGTCGCGGCGACCGACGGCGCCGGCGAGACGGTGGGCGTCGGCGAAACCCCGGCCTTCTTCCGGCGCATCACGGCCGGCGGCGCGGAATGCGAAGCCAAGGACGGCAAGACGGGTCGCATCCGGATCGTCTGCACCGGCGCGGGCGGCCATCCGGTCACCGTCTATATCGGGACGTTCGTCGACGCCGGACAGCTCCTGATCCAGCAGGTCGCCATCGAGACGCGGATGCTCCCGGCCGCGGAACGCGTCGCGCATATGCGCGCCGTCACGCGATGAAGGGCTGGCGCGACCGGCCTGCCCTTCATCGTGTGATCGCCGCGTCGACGCGGAGGGCCTACGCCGCCCGCACGGTGTCGAGGAAGCGGTGCACCTCCGCCGAGAGCTGTTCGGACTGACGCGACAGCTCGGAGGCCGAGGCGAGAACCTGGGTGGCCGCCGCGCCGGTATCCTCGGAGGCGCGGGCGACGCCCGCGATGTTGCCGGTCACCTCGCTCGTGCCGCTCGCGGCCTGGCTGACGTTGCGGACGATCTCCTGGGTCGCGGCGCCCTGCTGCTCCACCGCCGCGGCGATCGAGGCCGCGACGCCCGAGATCTCCTCGATTCGCCCGGCGATGCCGCCGATGGCGCCGACGGCCTGGGCGGTCACGCCCTGCACCTGGCCGATGCGCTGGCCGATCTCCTCGGTCGCCTTGGCGGTCTGGCTGGCGAGCTCCTTGACCTCGGCGGCGACCACCGCGAAGCCGCGGCCCGCCTCGCCGGCC
>NZ_JAZFXT010000041.1:0-27700 GCF_036448855.1 Methylobacterium ajmalii | reverse complement strand
TGGCGCGGGGTGGAGCAGCCCGGTAGCTCGTCAGGCTCATAACCTGAAGGTCACAGGTTCAAATCCTGTCCCCGCAACCAAACCACACGAAAAACCCCGCTGGCGGAAGCCGGCGGGGTTTTTCGTCGTTCGGATCATGCGATTTGCCGGCACCGACCCGGCCTGGCTTGCCGTCACGCCGTTGAGGGGTTTCGAACGAGGGTAATGGACGCGCTCCGTCGATGGTGACCGACCGACAGAAATCATCGTTGAGGCCGCGCCGCTCCCGCAGGGATTGGAGCGCTGCATCACTGGCGATGAGGGCGTTGGCGGGGGAGGGGCCTTTCCGGTCGTCGTCGAACGACGCGTCATCGTGCTCCAGATATGTGCGCAAGGCCGTGCGGCAGCCGGGCGGGACGCTATCGAATTCCGCAATCGACGTGGACCCGAGTGTGCGGTCGCGGCGAATCTCCGCTGCAGCGGGGCTTTCGTCCCCCCGCAGATCGAATGATCTCGCCTGCGCTAATCCCCGCTCGCGGGATATCGATAGAAGTCTTTTGCATCGCCACCGTCCGCCGACCGGGCCTGCGAGGCGAGATGCAAGACGACGGCACCAATCCCGGAGGCTGCTCGCCCGATGGGGCGCCTCGATCTGACCGGACCGGCACAAAATCGCGCCGGTCGTCGGCGCGGTCAGCCACGAGCGGTGCGACCCCGGCGGCGCCTGCCGGCAAGCTGCGCCTGCATTGCGCCCCGAAGGTGACATTCGGCCGCCGGAGGCTCGTCCAAGGCCGCCTGGACGCAGCATCGTCGATGACGGGGCCTGACCGTGCCGAAGGGGACGGCTGCCAAGTGACGCCGCCCGTGCCTTGGCCGCCGCGAGGGCGCCCGGTGCAGGCGAGGGTCTCATGCCCGCATCGCCCATCCCAATCGAGCGCCCGGACGCGACAGAAAACTATACTATATAATACTTCGGTTGGCCTATTTCGTTGTAGGTGATTAATGCGGCGACCTCCAAGCCGGACCCCGGCACGCTCGATTGGCCAGTCGCGATCCCGCAAGCTGCCCTCGGCCCGCGAGCTCTCGCGCCGGATCGCACGACATTCCGCTTGCATCCGGGCCGAGGATCCGGCTAGAGAGCGAGCGCGCCGCGGCGCTGCAGGAGTGTAGCTCAATTGGTCAGAGCACCGGTCTCCAAAACCGGGGGTTGGGGGTTCGAGTCCCTCCACTCCTGCCAGGAACCGCGAGCCGACCGGAGTTACCGTCACCCGCCGGCAATTCCGTAACAATCCGTTCGGGGCAGTCGACAAGCGCAGGCAACTGCGCTAGACGCTGCCCCCATCCCAGATCGAACAGGCGGCTTCGCGGGCCGGGGGTGATCCTTCAGCCCGCCGCCGCCGTTGGTTTCGAGCGCATCGGTTGTCCGAGCCATGGCATCGAACGAAGCGACGAAGAAGATGGACCTCGGGCGCAACGCCTCCCGCAGCACCCCGCCGGCGCCGCCCGCGCGTCCGGCGCCGAAGCGCGTCGGCCCGTTCGAGTTCCTGCAGCAGGTCCGCGACGAGGGCCGGAAGGTCACCTGGCCGACCCGCAAGGAGACCCTGGTGACCACCCTGATGGTGTTCGTCATGGTGGTGGTGGCGAGCGTGTTCTTCACCGTCGTCGACCAGGTGCTGCGTTACGCCGTGACGCTGGTGCTGGGCATCGGGGCCTGATCGAAAAACGACCCGGCTGATGCCGGCCCGCGACGGGGCCGCCGCCGGACTGGAGTGAACGCCGTGTCGAAGCGCTGGTACATCGTCCACGCCTATTCGAACTTCGAGAACAAGGTCGCGCAGTCGATCAAGGACCAGGCGGCGCAGCGCGGCCTGACCGAGAAGTTCGACGAGGTCATGGTTCCGACCGAGAAGGTCGTGGAGGTGCGCCGCGGCCGCAAGGTCGATGCCGAGCGCAAGTTCTTCCCCGGCTACGTGCTGGTGAAGTGCGACCTCACCGACGAGGTCTATCACCTCATCAAGAACACCCCGAAGGTCACGGGCTTCCTCGGCGCCGACAAGTCGAAGCCCGTGCCGATCCCGGATGCCGAGGCCGAGCGCATCAAGGGCCAGGTCCAGGAAGGCACCGACCGCCCCAAGGCCTCGATCTCCTACGAGGTCGGCGAGCAGGTCCGCGTCGCGGACGGCCCGTTCGCCTCTTTCAACGGCGTCGTCGAGGAAGTCGACGAGAGCCGCTCCCGCCTCAAGGTGGCGGTCTCCATCTTCGGCCGGGCGACCCCGGTCGAGCTCGAATACGGTCAGGTCGAGAAGCTCTGATCGTACCCGGCGGAGCGGTTCGGGAACCGCACGGGGCGCGGCAGCGCGCCTCGTCTTTTCCGTTCCCGTCCCATCCGCCCCTCACCCGCGGAAGGCCCGCCCGGAAACGCCTCCGGGAGCCCGGGCCGCACCGCGACCTGCAACCGCCCTCATTGTTTAGGGCTATTCTGGGAGCAGTCCCATGGCGAAGAAGATCACGGGCTACGTGAAGCTTCAGGTCCCGGCCGGCGCCGCCAATCCGTCGCCGCCGATCGGTCCCGCGCTCGGTCAGCGCGGCCTCAACATCATGGAATTCTGCAAGGCCTTCAACGCGAAGACCGCGCAGATCGAGAAGGGCACCCCGATCCCGGTGATCATCACCGCGTATCAGGACCGCTCCTTCACCTTCGAGATGAAGCAGCCCCCGGTCTCCTTCTTCCTGAAGAAGGCCGCCGGCCTGAAGATCGGCAAGAAGCCGGCCTCCGGCTCGAAGACCCCCGGCAAGGGCGCGCCCGCCGGCAAGGTCTCCGAGGCGCAGATCCGCGAGATCGCCGAGAAGAAGATGCCCGACCTGAACTGCGATTCGGTCGATTCCGCCGTTGCCATGATCCGCGGCTCCGCCCGCGCGATGGGCCTCGAGATCACCGCGTAAGGGGAGGGCGACATGGCACAGACAGGCAAGCGCATCCGCTCCGCCCGCGAGGGCATCGCGGTCACCAAGCTCTATCCGCTCGACGAGGCGGTGAAGCTGATCAAGGAGCGGGCGAAGGCCAAGTTCGACGAGACCTTCGAGGTCTCGATGAACCTCGGCGTCGATCCCCGCCACGCCGACCAGATGGTCCGCGGCGTCTGCAACCTGCCGAACGGCTCCGGCCGGACCGTGCGCGTGGCGGTGTTCGCCCGCGGCCCGAAGGCCGACGAGGCGCGGGCCGCCGGTGCGGACATCGTCGGCGCCGAGGACCTGCTCGAGACGATCCAGGGCGGCACGATCGACTTCGATCGCTGCATCGCCACCCCGGACATGATGCCGCTGGTCGGCCGCCTCGGTAAGGTGCTGGGCCCGCGCGGCCTGATGCCGAACCCGAAGGTCGGCACCGTCACCATGGACGTCAAGGGCGCCGTCGCCGGCGCCAAGGGCGGCTCGGTCGAGTTCCGTGTCGAGAAGGCGGGCATCGTCCACGCCGGTATCGGCAAGGTCTCGTTCGACGAGCAGAAGATCGTCGAGAACATCCGCGCCTTCGCGGATGCGGTCGCCAAGGCCCGGCCCGCCGGCGCCAAGGGTACCTACATCCAGCGCATCGCCGTCTCCTCGACGATGGGTCCGGGTGTGAAGGTCGATCCCTCGAGCGTTCTGGTCGCCTCCGGCGCCTGACGCCGACGCGACTGTCGCGATACCATCGCAAGCGCCCGGTCCGGCAACGGACCGGGCGCTTCGCGTTTCCGCGGTCGAGGGCTTGGGCGCGGGCCGCGTGACGCTGCGGCATTGCGACTCGCGGCTGGGCGGTGCGGCGCGGCGAAAAGCTGACGTGGCGGGGCAGCCTTCCGGCGGGGCTGTGCTAGATACGCTTCCATGCGCAGCACCGTCCCGGTCACCTCCTCGCGACGCATCCTCTGCGTCTTCCCCGCCTACACGCCCTCGTTCGGCACCTTCTCGCACGCCTATCCGCTGATGGGCGGCGTCAAGGCTTTCATGCCGCCGCAAGGGCTGCTCGTGATCGCCGCCTACATGCCGGAGGCATGGGAGGTGCGGTTCGTCGACGAGAACATCGCTCGGGCCAGCCCCGAGGATTTCGCCTGGGCCGACGCTGTGTTCGTGTCGGGCATGCATATCCAGGAAGGCCAGATCCACGAGATCGGCCGCCGGGCGCATGCCGCCGGCAAGGTCGCCGTCCTGGGCGGTCCCTCCGTCTCCGGCGCGCCGGAAAAGTACCCGGACTTCGACTATCTCCACATCGGCGAGATCGGCGACGCCACCGACGCGCTGATCCGCCGCCTCGACGCGACCGTTGCGGTCCCGGCCGAGCCCGAGCGGTTCGAGACGGCCGATCGCCTGGCGCTCGCCGATTTCCCGGCGCCGGCCTACGAGCGCGTGCCGCTGAAGCGCTACCTGATCGGCTCGCTGCAATTCTCGTCGGGCTGCCCGTATCGCTGCGAGTTCTGCGACATCCCGCAGCTCTACGGCCGCCAACCGCGGCTCAAGACCCCCGAGCAGCTCTGCGCCGAGCTCGACGCGATCGTGGCGCAGCCGGCCCACCCGGCGGTGGTGTACTTCGTCGACGACAACTTCATCGGCAACCGCAAGGCGACGCGGGACATGCTGCCCCACCTGGTGGAGTGGCAGAAGCGGAACAACTACCCGCTCCAGTTCGCCTGCGAGGCGACGCTCAACATGGCCAAGCAGCCCGAGATCCTCGAGCTGATGCGCCAGGCCAACTTCATGACCGTGTTCGTCGGCATCGAGACGCCGGAGGCGGACGCGCTCAAGGGCATCGACAAGACCCACAACGCCGCCGTGCCGATGTACGAGGCGATCGAGACCCTGAACTCGTACGGGCTCGAGGTGACGTCGGGCATCATCCTCGGCCTCGACACCGATTCGGACAAGTCCGAGCAGAACCTGATCGACTTCATCGACAAGTCGGCGATTCCCGTCCTGACCATCAACCTGCTCCAGGCCCTGCCCAAGACCCCGCTCTGGGACCGGCTCGAGCGGGAGGGGCGGCTCGTCCACGACGCGAGCCTCGAATCGAACGTGCTGTTCAAGCGTCCGCACGACGAGGTCGTGGGCTCTTGGCGCCGGGCCATCGCCCATGCCTATTCACCCGAGCACCTGTTCGAGCGCTTCAAGCGCCAGTGCGACGTCACCTATCCGAACCGGATCACCACGCCGACCGCCGGCAAGCTGACCTTCACCAACCTGCGCCGCGGGTTGATTCTCGGCTTCAACATCGTCACCCGGGTCGGGCTTTTCTCCGATTACCGCCGGGCGTTCTGGCAGGCCGCCGGCTACGCCCTCAAGCGAGGCCAGATCGAGGCGGTATTCAACATGGGCTTCGTCGCCCACCACCTGATCCGCTTCACCCGCGAGGCCCTGCGCGGCGAGCACAACGCCTCGTTCTACGCAGCCCAGGACAAGGCGAAGGCGGAAGCCGCGGCCGGGGCCCAGCAGGCGGCCTGATCGGCGCGCGCCCGTCATCAAGGGCACATTCCGGGGCTCGGCGCGGCCGAGGCCCCGGGATGTGGCGCTGGGGGGAGCGGCGATCCGCCTACCGCTGCTTTGCCGCGCGGAACAGCTGCCACTCCCCGACCACCCGCCCGTCGGGCAGATGGCAGTAGCCGGCCTCCCCGGCGGCTTCCCGGCGGATCTCGACGCGCCCGCCGAGCGAGGCGCAATACGCCGAGGCCGGGTTCGCCATGGCCCAGGCCCGACCGGTCGCGACGGTGGTGGCGAGCAGCGCGGCTGCGATCATGACCCGTTGCACGGCATCTCTCCCGTTCTCATGCCGGACGGCAGGATAGGCGAGAGGCGATGAACCGGCGGTGACGCCATGGCGCCCCGCCGGTCCGGCCGTCAGTGGCCGCCGCCGAGATAGGCCGCCCGCACCTGCGGATCGTCGCGCAGCTGCGCCGCCGGGCCCTGGAAGCGGATGCGGCCGTTCTCCAGCACGTAGGCGTGGTCGGCCACGCCCAGCGCCGCCATGGCGAACTGCTCGACGAGCAGCATCGTCACCTGCTCCTCCTTGAGCCGGCGGATGATGCGAAACACCTCCTCCACCAGCTTCGGAGCGAGGCCCATCGAGGGCTCGTCGAGGAGCAGGATCTCGGGGCGCAGCATCAGGGCCCGGCCCATGGCGAGCATCTGCTGCTCGCCGCCCGACAGGGTGCCGGCGAGCTGGGTGCGGCGCTCGCGCAGGCGCGGGAACAGGGTGTAGGCCCGCTCCCGGTCGGCGTTGACGTCGCCCTTCGGCCGCGAGCCGGTGAGGCGCGGAAAGGCGCCGAGCGTCAGGTTGTCCTCGACCGAGAGGGTCGGGAAGACCCGCCGCCCCTCGGGCGAGTGGGCGAGCCCGGTGCGGGCGACGTCGTGGCTCTCCAGGCCGCCGATCTCGCGCCCGTTGAGCTTGATCGAGCCGGCGCGCGGCTTGATCATGCCCGACAGCGCCCGCATCGTCGTGGTCTTGCCCGCCCCGTTGGAGCCGATCAGGGTGACGACCTGCCCCTTGGGGACCGTGAAGGTGAGGCCGTGCAGGACCTCGATCTGGCCGTAGCCGGCCGACAGGCCGCTGACATCGAGCATCTCTCTACTCCGCGGCGTCGGCAACCGGGCTGCCGAGATAGGCTTCGATGACCTTGGGGTCGGATTGGACCTCGCGGGCACCGCCCTCGGAGATCTTGTGGCCGAAGTCGAGCACGCTGACGCGGTCGCACAGGCCCATCACCACGTCCATGTGGTGCTCGATCAGGATCACCGTGATGCCGGCGTCGCGGATCTTGCGGATGATGACCGTCAATTCGGCGATGTCGGGCGCGGTGAGGCCGGCGGCCGGCTCGTCGAGGAGGAGGAGCACCGGATCGAGCGCCAGGGCGCGTCCGATCTCGAGAAGCCGCTGCTTGCCGTAGGGCAGGTTGCGGGCCTCGACCTGGGCGAGCGGGCCGAGGCCCACGAAGTCGAGGATCGCCATGGCGCGGGCCCGCGCCTCGCGCTCCTCGCGTCGGCGCCGCGGCGTGCCGAGGATCGCGTCGAACAGCGTGCCCTGGAAGCTGTGGTGCAGGCCGACCAGCACGTTCTCCAGCGCCGTCATCTCGCGGAAGAGCTGGACGTTCTGGAAGGTGCGGGCGACGCCCGAGAGCGCGATCTCGGAGGGCGTGCGCCCGTCGAGCCGCTTGGCGGCGTCGGTGCCGGCGGCGAGCGTCACGCTGCCGGCGGTCGGCTTGTAGATGCCGGTGAGCACGTTCATCATCGTGCTCTTGCCCGAGCCGTTCGGGCCGATCAGTCCGTGGATCGTGCCCGGCCGCACCGCGAGGTCGACCTCGTTGAGGGCCTTGAGGCCGCCGAACTGCATCAGCGCCCGCTCGACGGTGAGCAGCGGATCGGCGCCGGAGCGGCCGCCCTGGCGGATCAGCGCCTCCCCGGAGGCCGCGAGCGCCTGGGTCGCCCCCGTATGGGCCGGGCGCAGGAATGGCAGCTTTTCGCGCAGGAAGCCGACGATGCCGTCCGGCAGGTAGTAGACCACGAACAGGATCATCAGGCCGAAGACGGTGAGGCGGAAATCCGTCACCGACTCCATGGCGAGCGTCGCCGGGAAGAAGGCGAGGCAGAGCGCGCCCGGGATGAGCAGGCTCATCCGGTTGTCCTTGCCCCTCAGGAAGGCGAGGCCGACCACGACGACCGCCAGCGCGGCGATGATGCCCGCCATGATCCGCACGAGGGCGATGTCGGCCAGGATGTTGGGCATCATCACGATGATGGCCGCGCCGATCAGCGGTCCGGAGCGGGACTTGCGCCCGCCCATGGTGACGGCCAGCAGGAACAGCACCGTCAGCTCGAAGCCGTAGGAGTTGGGCGCGACGTAGCGCTCCGACCACGCGAAGAGCGCGCCGGCCAGCCCCGCGAGCGCGGCCGAGATCACGAAGGCGTAGACCTTGTAGCGGTAGACGCTGACGCCCATGCAGTCGCAGGCGATCGGCGAGTCGCGCAGGGCCTCGAAGGCGCGGCCGAAGGGCGAACGCACCACCCGGTTGACCACCAGGATCGTGAGCAAGAGGCAGGCGCAGACGAGGTAGTAGAATTCGAGCTTGCGGCCGGCCGCCCCCCAGGGCGCCTGCATGCCGATGAGCGAGAAGTCGAGGACCCGGGCCGGCGGCAGGGTGATGCCGAGCGGGCCGTTGGTCAGGTCCGTCATCTCGTTGATGAAGATCTGGATGATGGTGCCGAAGGCCAGCGTCACCATGGCGAGGTAGGGACCGCTCACCCGGAGCGCCGGGATCGCCAGCAGCAGGCCGAAGGCCGCCGTGACGCCGATGCCGGCCAGCAGCCCGAACCACAGGCCGAGCTTGAGCTTGAGGAACAAGACGGCGGCCGCGTAGGCGCCGACGCCGAACAGGCCGGCATGGCCCAACGAGACCTGGCCGGTATAGCCGACCACGATGTCGAGCCCGAGGATCAGGATCGCGTAGATGGCGATCACCACCAGCAGGTGGATGTAGTACTGGCTCGTGACGACGTGCGGGAAGGCCGCCAGGAACACGACGAGGCACACGGCCCCGAGGAGGCCGACGTAGCGGCCGAGCCCGGCTTGAGGGACCGGCGGGGCGGTTTGCCGGGCCAGCGCCGGCGCGGAGGCGGACTGCGCCATGATGGTGAGGAACCCTGGACGAGACGGGAGCGACGAGGCCGCTCCCGCGTTCCGGGAGCGGCGCGGGCGGAGGAGGGGTCAGACCTTCTTGATCACGGCCTTGCCGAACAGGCCGACCGGGCGCACCGCCAGCACGGCGAGCAGCAGGATCAGGCCGGGCACGTCCTTGTAGCCGGTCGAGATGTAGAAGCCGGTGAGCGTCTCGGCGATGCCGAGGATCAGCCCGCCGACGATGACGCCGAGGCCGGATTCGAGGCCGCCGATGATCGCCACCGCGAAGGCCTTGAGCGCCAGCACCGAGCCCATCGTGGCGCCGGTGAGCGTCACGGGGGCGACCAGCACGCCCGCGAAGGCGGCGGTCATGGCGCTGATCGAGTAGGACAGGGTGATGACCTTCTGGGTGTTGATGCCCATCAGGCCGGCGGCGTCGATGTCGTTCGAGGTCGCCACCACCGCCTTGCCCCAGATCGAGCGGCGGTTGAACAATTCGACCGCGAGCATCATCAGGAGCGCGCCGGCGACGATCATCAGCTCCATCGGCAGCACCCGGACGCCACCGAAGGTCAGCGCCTCTTCCGGCAGCGGCGAGGGGAACTTCAGGTCGTCGCGGCCCCAGATGTTCTCGGCGACGTTCTTGAAGATGATGCCGAGCGCAATGGTGGCCATGATCCACCCGTACTCGGACTTGATCTTGACCGCCGGGCGCACGCCGAGGCGCTCGACGACGGCGCCGAGGGCGAAGCCGAAGACCAGCACCAGCGGCAGCATCAGCCAGTAGCCGGTGA
Source organism: Methylobacterium ajmalii (assembly GCF_036448855.1). NCBI lineage: Bacteria > Pseudomonadati > Pseudomonadota > Alphaproteobacteria > Hyphomicrobiales > Methylobacteriaceae > Methylobacterium > Methylobacterium ajmalii. The sequence continues at coordinate 18,292 of NZ_JAZFXT010000041.1, read as the reverse complement.
ACGGCACCAGCGTCAGGCCGAACAGGGCGCCGAGCATCAGGGCCTCGCCCTGGCCGAAATTCAGGGTCTTCGAGGTGGCGAAGGTGAGCTGGTAGCCGAAGGCGATCGCGGCGTAGATCATGCCGACGGCGACGCCGCTCGCCACGAGCTGAAGGAAGATCTGCATGGGAAATGGGCTCGTCTTCGTCGGGCGGGCCCCGCGCGTCGCGCTGCGGGGGCGGGCCCCGCGCCTCGCGCGCGGGACCCGGATGCGGCCTCAGTTCGAGGCCTTCTCCTTGACGCGGACGACGCCCGCGTTCTTGGCGTCCTCGTCCTTGGCGTAGACGATCTTGCCGTCCTGGACCTTCCCGAACACCACCATGTTGCGGCTGATGGCGTTGTGGTCCTTGGCGGTGAACGGCTTGTCGTAGGTCGTCACCACGCCCTCGACCTTGGTGTTCAGATCCTCGAGCGCGGCGCGGACCTTCGCGCCGTCGGTCGAGCCCGCCTGCTTGATCGCGGCGGCGAGCAGGTAGACCGAATCGTAGCCTTGCGCGCCCGCCACCGGAGTCGGGATCTTGTTGACCTTGAAGGCGGCATAGTAGCCGTCGAGGAAGGACTTGCGCTTGGGCAGCGTCTTATCCTCGATGAAGGTCTGGGGCATGATCACGCCGTTGCCGTTCGTGCCGGCGATATCGATGAAGCTCTGCATCGAGGCCGGCCACGAGGTGATCATCGGCACCTTCCAGCCGAGCTTGGCCATGCCGTTGGCGATCTGGGCCAGCTCCGGGCCGATGCCGTAGGCCAGGATCACGTCGGCGCCCGCCTGCTGCGACTTCAGCAGCTGGGGCGTCATGTCGACGTCCTTGATGTTGAACTTCTCGACCGCGACCGGCTTGATGCCCTTGGCCTTGAAGTACTTCTCGAGATCCTCGCGGCCGAGCTGGCCGTAATTGGTCGAGTCGGCGAGGATCGCGATCTTCTTGAAGCCCTGCGCGATCGCCTCGTCGGCCATCATGCCGGCCTGCAGCACGTCGTAGGCCGAGGTGCGGAAGACGTAGTTGTTGTCGTAGTCCGGCGGGTTGAACTGGTTGGTAATGATCGTGCCGGTGGCGACGTTGTTGATCACCGGGATCTCGGCTTCCTGGTAGAAGCGCTGGGCGGCCAGGGCCACGCCGGTGTTGATGAAGCCGAGGGTGGCGACCACCTTCTCCTTGTTGATCAGCTCCTGGGCGACCTGGGCGCCGACCTCGTTCTTGGCCTCGTCGTCGCGCTCGACGAGCTGGATCTGGCGCCCGAGCACGCCGCCGTTCTTGTTGATCTCCTCGGCGGCCAGACGCACGCCGTCGCGCATCGACACGCCCATCGAGGACGAGCCGCCGGTATAGGGGCCGGTCACGCCGATCTTGATCGGGTCGGCCGCCAGGGCCGGGGCCGCGAAGGCGGTCGCGCAGGCGAGCGCCGCCGCGAGCGCGGTCAGGGATGAGCGCATCTGGGGTTCCTCCGGGGGACCGTTTCTTGCCGTCCCGGCCTGTCGCGGCCGGAGATCGGGGTGCCGGATAGAACCGAAAGTGGCAGCGCTTGTCGAGCGCGTCTTTCGATCTAGAAATGGATGCGTGGGCGGGGCCCGACGATCAAGGACTGACCGGGCCCGCCGCCCCGCCGAGATGGGCGCTCCTGGACTTGTCGAGACCCGGCGCGGACCGTCTCAATCCTTCGCCGGCTCGTCCTTGCCCGGGACCTGCGTGATGCCGCCGATCACCCGCACCGGGCGGTTGCCCTCGGGCGGGGTCTTCCAGCCGCCCTCCGCCGGCTTGGCCTCGGGCGCCTTGGCTCCCGAGGCCTCGGCCGCCTTCGCGGGGGCGGGCTCCTTGGCGGCCTGCGTGGGCTTGGGCGCCAGGGGCGGCACCAGGGCGGCGGGGGCCTCGATCCGCTCGGGCGGCTTCCCGCGCGCCGCTGTCCGGCGGGGCGCCTCCGGCTTGGTTCCCTCGGTCTTGGGAGCGTCGGACTTCACCCCCTCGGGCGGGGTCTCGCGGCGCGGCGCAACGCCGGTGCGGGCAGCCGAGCTGTCGGGATTGAGGCCGAGCGGGTTGGGCCCGGCATTGGTCGAGGCGCGGGGCGCCGGCGCGACGCGGGCCGCCGGGGCGGCCGGTTCGAATTGCGGTGCGCCCTGCGGCAGCGGGCGGGCGGCGACGCGGCGCTCCTCGGGGCGCTCGCCGGGGGGCAGCGGCTCGGCGCGGGGCAGCGGCACGGGGGCGTAGCGGCCCTCCTCGCGCCAGCCGTCGCCGCCGCGCGGGGCGCGATCGCGGAAGGCCTCGTCGCGCGGCCAGGGCGGGCGGCTGTCGGCCTCGGTCCAGCCGTAGCCGGGGCGGCGGCCGCCGGGCACGGTGCCGGGGGGAATCAGCGGCGCCTCCAGGCGCTCGCGGTCGAGGATGCGGCCGGTGCGGGCATCGACGACGAGTTGCACCCGGTTGCCCCACGGGCTGTCGGCCTCGACCCGGTAGGTCTCGCCGTCGAAGCGCGGATGGGTCATGCCGGTGAAGCCGGCCCGGCCGAGGCGGAAGATCACCGCGCGCGGCGGCAGGATCGCGTCGTCCTCGTCCTCGATGGCGACGGGGTAGCCCGGGCGATAGCCCTGGGCCTGAGCGGGCAGGATCGTGCCCGTCGTCAGCGTGGCGGCGAGCGCAGCAAGAAGTGCCGCGCCCGTCACGGACCGCGAACCCGTCTTGGACGGCAGTGCAGTCATCGTCCCGCATTCCCTTGTTTCCGGGGTCGTGCCGGGCGGGTGAGGCCCCGCATTCCCCTCGTGCTCGGACAATAACCTGTTAACCGCGGGAATGAGGCGGGATTGCGGGAGCGCGGCCGGCATGGGACCGGCCTTTCGGCTAAGGGACGACAACCACGCCCCCAAATGTCCCCGGAGGACCACGCCATGCCGCGCCTGCTGCCCGCTCTTCTTCTCGCGCTCCTGCCCGCGGCCGCCTGGGCCGGTGCGGCCCTCGCCGAGGACCGGCTGCCGACGATCCCGCCCGCGCAGTACGGCCCGGAGCAGAAGCAGGCCGCCGAGGCGTTCGAGGCCGCCCGCAAGGTGCCGGTCTTCGGCCCGTTCGAGCCGCTGATGCACTCGCCCGAGGTGATGACGCTTGCCCGCTCGATGGGCGACTACCTGCGCTACAAGCCGAAGATCGGCACCACGCTGTCCGAGCTCGTGATCCTGGTGAATGCCCGCCACTGGACGCAGGACTACGAGTGGTACGTCCATGCGCCGATCGCCAGGAAGGTCGGCATCGCCCCCGAGGCCATCGCGGCGATCCGCGACGGCCGCCGCCCGACCGGCCTGCCTGAGGACCAGGAGACGGCGTACGACTTCACCGTCGAGCTCCTGCAGAACAAGCGCGTCTCCGACGCGACCTTCGCGCGGGCCGAAAAGCTCTTCGGCAAGCCGGGCGTCGTCGATCTCACGGCGGTCAGCGGCTACTACACCTTCCTGGCGATGGAGCTGAACGTCGCCCGCTACCCGCTGCCGAAGGACGGCACGCCGCTGCCGCGTCTGCCGGAGTAGCGGCTCAACCCGAGCGCCGCGCCAGGGCGAGGAACGCCTCCACCTCCGCCTCGGCGGTGGAGAAGGCGGTGATCAGGCGGATCATCCGCTCGTCCTCGCGCACCGCCTCGCCCGCGGGCAGGCTGCGGCTCGCCCAGTCGTAGTAGAGCGCGCCGCCCTCCCGCAGGGCGGCGTCGAGGCGGGCGGGCAGGATCGGGAAGACCTCGTTGCCCTGGACCGGCCAGGCGAGGCGCACGCCGGGGAGCCCGGACAGGCCGGCGGCGAGGCGGGCCGCCATCCGGTTGGCGTGGCGGGCATTGGCGATCCAGTGGTCGTCGCCGAGATAGGCGTCGAGCTGGGCGGCGATGAAGCGGCCCTTCGACAGGATGTGGCCGGCGCGCTTGCGGCGGAAGTCCAGCGTCTCGGAAAGATGGGGGCGGAAGACCAGGATCGCTTCCGCGGCGAGCGCGCCGTTCTTGCTCGCCCCGAAGGACAGGATGTCGATACCCGCCCGCCAGGTCATATCGGCCGGCGTGCACCCGAGCGCCGCCAGCGCGTTGGCGAAGCGTGCGCCGTCCATGTGGACGGTGAGGCCGTGCGCATGGGCGATGCGCGAGAGCGCCGCGATCTCGTCGACCGTGTAGACCTGCCCGCTCTCGGTGAGCTGCGACAGGGTGAGGGCGCGGGGCGGCATCTGCTTCACGTGCCGGGTCAGCCCGCCGAGGAACCGGTAGAGGGTCTCGGGCGCGATCTTGCCGCCGGCACCGGGCAGGCCCTGCAGCTTGGCGCCGTGGGTGTAGAATTCGGGCGCGCCGCACTCGTCCTCCATGACGTGCGCTTCCTCGTGGCAGAGGCACAGGCCGAAGGGCGGCACCATCACGGAGAGCGCCAGCGCGTTCGCCGCGGTGCCGGTCGCGACCGGGAACACCGCGAGGTCGGGATGCTCGAACAGCGCCCGGAAGCGCGGGGTCAGGCCGAGCGTCAGCGGGTCGGCGCCGTAGGCCGGCATCGCGCCGCCGTTGTGGCGCACGATCGCCTCCAGGATCGGCGCGCTCGCGCCCACCACGTTGTCGCTGGCGAAGTTCATCGGCCTGAAGGCTCCCCCGGTCGCGAGCCGGGCCCGCGGGCGGCCATCATGGCCGGTGCCGAGGGTCCGCACGAGTCGTCCCGGCTCATGCCGGTCATGCTTTGCCGGGCGGACTGTGCGGCATTCGACAGGGGAAAGATGCGCGGTTCCGGGCGAATTCGGCGTTTCGTTGCGACCCGGGATCGCGAAACGCAAGAAAAGCACAAGCCCGGACGGAATGGGCTCTTGCTGGACCGATTGAAATCTGGCAGGTTCCCCGAGTTAGGACAGTACCGCTGTCCCATTTTCCCGGCCGGGCTCCGTGCCCCCGGGTCGCAAGGGCGCTGGCTTGTGGCTTGCACGACGGCCAAACGAGATACCAAACGCGCCGCCATTCGGGCGGTGCGGGCGCACGCGGGCTGACACCAGCCTGCCGGGCGCTCGCGAGGTGCGGGCGCTCCCTTCGCGAGACGCGACCGACCCTCCCGCGGACTGAAACAACACGAGGCGGCGGCCGCGCCCTCGGCCCGCACGCCCCTGCGGCGACCCTGCGTCGGCCGCGCCACTTCGCCCGCTCGGGAAGCGGGTATAACTCGCCCCGGACCGGGCCTGCCTCGTCGGCAGGCGCGTCGGTCCGTGCGGCGGGCAGTCCCTTCACGGCCGGCGCGCGACGTGGCGCACCTGCCGCCTTCGACATGAACGAGCGCGCTCGCCCGCGAGCCTAATGGGAGATGAGACCATGAGCGGCACGGATCAGTCGCGGTCCCGGACCGGGACCCAGCACCCCTCCCGCGGGCAGGCGGTCCCCGCCCTCGTCGTGCGCGATCCGGCCCTGCCGGCGCGCCAGGGCCTCTACAACCCGGGCAACGAGAAGGATGCCTGCGGCGTCGGCTTCATCGCCGACATGCACAACCGCCAGACCCACGCCATCGTGCAGCAGGGCCTGCAGATCCTGGAGAACCTCGACCATCGCGGCGCCGTCGGCGCCGACCCGAAGATGGGCGACGGCTGCGGCATCCTGGTGCAGGTCCCGCACGGCTTTTTCGCGGCGGAGGCCGAGCGCCTCGGCATCAAGCTGCCGGAGGCCGGCCATTACGGCGTCGGCCAGCTCTACATGCCGCGGGACGAGGAGGGCTTCCAGCTCGTCGAGAAGATCGTCGAGAAGGCGATCGCCGACGAGGGGCTGGCGCTGCTCGGCTGGCGCGACGTGCCCGTCGACCCGAGCGACCTCGGCGAGAGCGTCAAGGCGAGCGAGCCGCGCCACCGCCAGGTGTTCATCGGCCGCCCGGCCTCCAGCGCCGACCAGGACGCCTTCGAGCGCCGGCTGTTCCTCGTCCGCAAGGTGATCTCGAACGCCGTCTACACCCTCAAGGACGAGCGGCTGAAGGAGTTCTACCCGGTCTCGCTGTCCTCGCGCACCATCGTCTACAAGGGCATGGTGCTGGTGAACCAGCTCGGCCACTACTACCTCGACCTGAAGGACGAGCGCTTCGTCTCGGCGCTGGCGCTGGTGCACCAGCGCTTCGCCACCAACACCTTCCCGACCTGGCGCCTGTCGCACCCCTACCGGATGGTGGCCCACAACGGCGAGATCAACACGCTGCGCGGCAACGTGAACTGGATGGCGGCGCGCCAGGCCAGCGTCGATTCGGAGCTGTTCGGCAACGACATCTCGAAGCTCTGGCCGATCTCCTACGAGGGCCAGTCCGACACCGCCTGCTTCGACAACGCGCTCGAGTTCCTCGTGCAGGGCGGCTACCCGCTCGCCCACGCGATGATGATGCTCGTGCCGGAGGCCTGGGCCGGCAACCCGCTGATGAGCGAGGAGCAGCGCGCCTTCTACGAGTACCACGCCGCCCTGATGGAGCCGTGGGACGGCCCGGCCGCGCTCTGCTTCACCGACGGCCGCCAGATCGGCGCCACCCTCGACCGCAACGGCCTGCGCCCCGCCCGCTACCTCGTCACCGATGACGGGCTCGTCGTGCTCGCCTCCGAGATGGGCGTGCTGCCGATCCCGGACGAGAAGATCGTCTCGTCCTGGCGCCTGCAGCCGGGCCGGATGCTGCTCATCGACCTCGAGAAGGGCCGCATCGTCTCCAACGAGGAGATCAAGAACGAGCTCGCCGCCGCCCACCCCTACAAGGAGTGGCTGAAGCGCACCCAGATCGTGCTCGAGGACCTGCGTCCGGTGCAGCCGCGCGAGTCGCGCACCGACGTGTCGCTGCTCGATCGTCAGCAGGCCTTCGGCTACACCCAGGAGGACCTCAAGCTCCTGATGCAGCCGATGGCCGTGACCGGCCAGGAGGCGGTCGGCTCGATGGGCTCGGACACGCCGCTCTCGGCGCTCTCCGACAAGCCGAAGCTCCTCTACACCTACTTCAAGCAGAACTTCGCGCAGGTGACGAACCCGCCGATCGACCCGATCCGCGAGGAGGCCGTGATGAGCCTCGTCTCGTTCATCGGGCCGCGGCCGAACATCCTCGACCTCGAGGGCACCTCGCGCAAGAAGCGCCTCGAGGTGCGCCAGCCGATCCTGACCAACGCGGACCTCGAGAAGATCCGCTGCATCGGCCACTTCGAGGACCGCTTCGACACCAAGACCCTCGACATCACCTATCCGGCCGAGACCGGCGCGCAGGCGATGGAGGGCGCGCTGGACCGTCTGTGCGACCGCGCCGAGGCGGCGGTGCGCGGCGGCTACAACATCATCGTGCTCTCGGACCGCGCCGTCGGCCCGGACCGGATCCCGATTCCGGCCCTGCTCGCCACCGCGGCGGTGCACAACTACCTGATCCGCAAGGGGCTTCGCACCTCGGTCGGGCTCGTGCTCGAATCCGGTGAGCCGCGCGAGGTGCACCACTTCGCGTGCCTCGCCGGCTACGGCGCCGAGGCGATCAACCCCTATCTCGCCTTCGAGACGCTGATCGCGATGAAGGACGAGCTGCCGCCGGAGCTGACCGACGACGAGATCGTCTATCGCTACATCAAGTCGATCGACAAGGGCCTGCTCAAGGTGATGTCCAAGATGGGCATCTCCACCTACCAGTCCTATTGCGGCGCGCAGATCTTCGACGCGATCGGGTTGAACTCGGCCTTCGTCGAGCGCGACTTCTTCGGCACGGCGACCACCATCGAAGGCATCGGCATGGCCGAGGTCGCCGAGGAGACGGTGCGCCGCCACCGCGACGCCTTCGGCGACGCGCCGGTCTACCGCACCGCCCTCGACGTCGGCGGAGAGTACGCCTACCGCCTGCGCGGCGAGGCCCACACCTGGACGCCCGACACCGTCGCGACGCTCCAGCACGCCGTCCGGCTCAACCTGCCCGAGCGCTACCGGGCCTTCGCCAAGATGGTGAACGAGCAGGAGAACCACCTCAAGACGATCCGCGGCCTGTTCCGGATCAAGAGCGCGGCGGAGCTCGGCCGGACCTCGGTCGAGATCGACGCGGTCGAGCCGGCGGTCGAGATCGTCAAGCGCTTCGCCACCGGCGCGATGTCCTACGGCTCGATCTCCAAGGAGGCGCACGAGACGCTCGCGATCGCCGTCAACTCCTTCGGCGGCCGCTCGAACTCGGGCGAGGGCGGCGAGGAGCGCGAGCGCTTCCGCCCGCTGCCGGACGGCCGCTCGCGCCGCTCGGCGATCAAGCAGGTGGCCTCGGGCCGCTTCGGCGTCACGACGGAATACCTCGTCAACGCCGACATGATGCAGATCAAGGTGGCGCAGGGAGCCAAGCCCGGCGAGGGCGGCCAGCTGCCCGGCCACAAGGTCGACGCCAAGATCGCCAAGGTCCGCCACTCGACCCCGGGCGTCGGCCTGATCTCGCCGCCGCCGCACCACGACATCTACTCGATCGAGGACCTGGCCCAGCTGATCTTCGACCTCAAGAACGTCAACCCGGCGGCCGACGTGTCGGTCAAGCTGGTGGCGGAGGTCGGCGTCGGCACGGTGGCGGCCGGCGTCGCCAAGGCGCGCGCCGACCACATCACCATCTCGGGCTTCGACGGCGGTACGGGTGCGGCGCCGCTCACCTCGATCAAGCACGCCGGCGGTCCCTGGGAGATCGGGCTCGCCGAGACCCAGCAGACGCTGGTGCTCAACCACCTGCGCGGCCGGGTGGCGCTCCAGGCCGATGGCGGCATCCGCACCGGCCGGGACGTGCTGATCGCGGCCCTGCTCGGCGCCGACCAATTCGGCTTCTCGACCGCGCCGCTCATCGCGGCGGGCTGCATCATGATGCGCAAGTGCCACCTCAACACCTGCCCGGTCGGCGTCGCGACCCAGGACCCGGTCTTGCGCAAGCGCTTCAAGGGCACGCCCGAGCACGTCATCAACTACTTCTTCTTCGTCGCCGAAGAAGTCCGCGAGCTGATGGCGTCCCTCGGCGTGACGAAGCTCGACGAGCTGATCGGCCGCTCGGAATACCTCGACAAGCTCGCGGCGATCTCGCACTGGAAGGCCAAGGGCCTCGACTTCACCCGGCTGTTCCACAAGCCGGACGTGCCGGAGACGGTGGCGCTGCGTCACGTCGAGACCCAGAAGCACCCGATCGACCAGGTCCTCGACCGTCGCCTCATCGCGGCGATCGGCGACGCGATCGAGACCGGTGTCGCGGTGACCGTCGAGGACACGATCCGCAACTCCGACCGGGCCGCGGGCGCGATGCTCTCGGGTGCGGTCGCCAAGGCGCACGGCCACGAAGGCCTGCCGGACGACACCCTGACGGTGAAGCTCACCGGCACCGCCGGCCAGAGCTTCGGCGCCTGGCTCGCCGCCGGCGTGACGCTGAGCCTGACCGGCCACGCCAACGACTATGTCGGCAAGGGCCTGTCGGGCGGCAAGCTGATCATCCGGCCCACGGATGCGCTGGGCTCGCCGTCGGACCGCACCATCATGGTCGGCAACACCGTACTGTACGGCGCGATCGCCGGCGAGGCCTACATCCGGGGCGCGGCGGGCGAGCGCTTCGCGGTCCGCAACTCGGGCGCCATCGCGGTGGTCGAGGGCATGGGCGACCACGGCTGCGAGTACATGACCGGCGGCGTCGTCGTGTCGATCGGCGAGACCGGGCGCAACTTCGCGGCCGGCATGTCGGGCGGCATCGCCTACGTGCTCGACGAGGACGGCTCCTTCGCCAAACGCTGCAACCTGTCGATGGTCGATCTCGAGCCGGTCGAGGAGGAGGACGAGTTCATGCGCCGCTTCCACCAGGACGGCGACCTGGAGACCAAGGGGCGCATCGACATCCTCGAAAACATGTCGGGCCACGACGAGGAGCGCCTCGTCGGGCTCATCAACAACCACCTGAAGTATACCGGGTCGGTGCGCGCCAAGGCGATCATCGACAACTGGGAGACCTACCGCACCAAGTTCGTGAAGGTGATGCCGGTCGAGTACCGGCGGGCGCTTCGCGAGATGGAGCGGGCCCGGATGCCGGTGGCGGCGGAGTAAACCGCCTGTACCGAAGGCCGCGCGGCGAAACCCTCCCCCCTCTGCGGGGGAGGGTGCCCCGCGGAGCGGGGCGGGAGAGGGGACGACGCTTCCGGAGAGGTCGCGCGCTCGATGAAGGGCGCCACCTCAATCAGCGTCGCGCTGCCCCTCTCCCGGCCTGCTCCGTAGGCCACCCTCCCCCGCAGAAGGGGGGAGGGTTGAGGGCGAGCCTGATCTACGATCGGAGACAGGAGAACATCGCGGTGAAGGTCTACGGCGACATGATGTCGGGCAACTGCCTGAAGGTGCGGTACGTCGCCGATCACCTCGGGCTCGCCTATGACTGGATCCCGGTCGACATCATGAAAGGCGAGAGCCGGACGCCCGAGTATCTCGCCCGCTTCCCCGCCGGCCAGGTGCCCGGCGTCGAGTTCCCGGATGGACGCTGCCTCGCCCAGTCGAACGCGATCATCCGGTATCTCGCCCGCGGCTCCACCCTGCTGCCCGATGATGCCTGGACGCAAGCCAAGATCGACGAGTGGCTGTTCTGGGAACAGTACAACCACGAGCCGACGATCGCGGTCTGCCGGTTCCACATGCGCTACCGGGGCGAGCCGGCCGAGACCCGCGACCCGAAGAAGGTGGCCGGCGGCGAAGCCGCCCTCGACCGGATGGAGCGACACTTGACCACCGCCGCGTGGTTCGTCGGCGATGCCGTCAGCATCGCGGATGTCGCCCTCTTCGCCTATACGCAATTCGCCGACGAGGGCGGATTCGACCTCTCGGGCCGGCCCGCGATCCGGGCCTGGCTCACCCGCTGCGGGGACGCGCTCCCCACATCCGCCACCGTCGCCGGGGTCGCTTAAGACCCGCCGCCGGCCCGATCACTCCACGAACTGAGCACTCACCCGATGGGCAAGGTCACAGGCTTCCTCGAGTTCGACCGGCAGGAGCAGAAGTATCAGCTCGCGGCCGACCGCGTGCGCCACTTCCTCGAATTCACCCTGCCGCTCGACGAGCACGACCTGAAGAAGCAGGCGGCGCGCTGCATGGATTGCGGCATCCCGTTCTGCCACGGCCCGACGGGCTGCCCGGTCCACAACCAGATCCCCGACTGGAACGACCTCGTCTTCAACGCGGACTGGGAGGAGGCGGCGCGCAACCTGCACTCCACCAACAACTTTCCGGAATTCACCGGCCGCATCTGCCCCGCGCCCTGCGAGGAGGCCTGCACCCTCAACCTCGAGAACCAGCCGGTCGCGATCAAGACCATCGAACAGGCGATCGCCGACAAGGCCTGGAGCATGGGCTGGGTGGTGCCCGAGCCCGCCGCGGTGAAGACCGGCAAGAAGGTGGCGGTGATCGGCTCGGGGCCTGCGGGTCTCGCGGCGGCCCAGCAGCTCGCCCGCGTCGGCCACGACGTCCACGTCTTCGAGCGCGAGCCGAAGGCCGGCGGGCTGCTGCGCTACGGCATCCCCGACTTCAAGATGGAGAAGCGCCACATCGACCGCCGCGTGCGGCAGATGGAGGCCGAGGGCGTTCAGTTCCATTACGGCGTCAATGTCGGCGTCACCCGCTCCTTCGCCAGCCTGCACGGCGAGTTCGACGCCGTGCTGTTCGCCGGCGGCGCCGAGGCCCCGCGCGATCCCGGCTTGCCCGGCCAGGAGCTCGAGGGCGTGCACTTCGCCATGCCCTACCTCGTCCAGTCGAACCGCCGCGTCGGCCAGGAGGCCGCCACGGCCGAGGAGCCGATCCTCGCCGCCGGCAAGAACGTGGTGGTGATCGGCGGCGGCGACACCGCGTCGGACTGCGTCGGCACCGCCTTCCGCCAGGGCGCCCTGTCGGTCACCCAGCTCGACATCCGCCCGCGCCCGCCGGAGCGCGAGGACAAGCTGACCGTGTGGCCCTACTGGGCGACCAAGATGCGCACCTCGTCGAGCCAGGCTGAAGGAGCCGAGCGCGAGTTCCAGGCCGCGACGCTGCGCATCGAGGGCAACAAGAAGGGCAAGGTGAAGGGCGTGGTCTGCGCCCGGGTCGACGAGTCCCGAAAGCCCATCGCCGGCTCCGAGTTCCTGCTGCCCGCCGACCTCGTCTTCATGGCGATCGGCTTCGCCGGTCCTGTCGCCCAGGGCCTCGTCGAGGAATCGGGCGTGGCCCGCGACAAGCGCGGCAACGTCCAGGCCGACGACGTCCAGTACCGCACCTCGACCGACAAGGTCTGGGTGGCGGGCGACATGCGCCGCGGCCAGTCCCTGGTGGTCTGGGCGATCCGCGAGGGCCGTCAGGCCGCCCGCTCGATCGACGAGGCGCTGATGGGGACGACGACCCTGCCGCTCTGAAGCAGGATTTCCTGCTCGGGACTTCTCGGCGGGGCCCCGCCCCGTCGGCCCGATGCGCTGCTGCCGATCGCGGGATCCGCTCCGTCCGGGGCGGGTCCCGTCGTCGTTTCGGAACCCCGCGAGCCGAGGGTGGTCGACCCCGCCCAGCCGGATGCCGCAGGGATCGGTACGCGGTGCCATCCTTCTTATATCTATTCTAATTCACGCAGTGGAAGGCGAGTTATCCACTGGTACGAACACTATCGAAGATGCCTCGATGCCACACCAATGGCGATTGCGACCGGGGCTGGAATCGTTCCAGATCTTGCCTCTACATGGCGATTGATTGCCGACGGGCGAGCGCCTAACGCCGCCAGGAGATCATCGTCTTCCCTGGTAGGTTCCCGTGCGCCCAACCCCTCGTCCCGCCGGCCGGCACCGGTCGTCGCTCGTCCTCGCACTGCTCGCGGGCGCGGCGCCGGTCCTGGCCGGCAGCAGGGCGACGGCGCAGGAGGCGGGCGAGGCCATCGCCCTCGATGCGATCACGGTCGCCGGCGCCCCGGCCTTCCGGGAGACGGCCATCGGCCCGGTCCAGGGCTACCGCGCCACCCGCAGCGCCACCGCGACGAAGACCGACACGCCCCTGCGCGACGTCCCCCAGACCGTCAACGTCGTGCCGCGCGAGGTTCTGGTCGACCGGGCCGAGACGCGGCTCGCCGATGCCTTGTTCAACGTCAGCAACGTGCAGCCGGGCGGCACCATCCAGGGCCGCAGCGACACCTTCATCATCCGCGGCTTCCGGACCCAGACCTACGCCATCGACGGCGTGTTCATGAACCAGGCCAACACCTTCTACCCGGTCCAGCGCGACCTCGCCGACGTGGAACGGATCGAGGTGCTGAAGGGCCCGGCCTCGGTGCTCTACGGGCGGGGCGATCCGGGCGGCGTCATCAACATCGTCACCCGCCAGCCGAGCCTGGCGCCGACGGCGGATGCCAGCATCCAGGCCGGCAGCTTCGGCTTCCGGCGGGTCCAGGCCTCGGCCTCCGGGGCCGTGCCGGGCACCGACGGGCTCGCCGCCCGCCTCAGCTTCGGGACGCAGGTCGACCCGACGTTTCGCGAACTCGCCGGGCGCGACAATTCCCGGTTCTTCATCGCGCCGGCCTTCAGCTGGAACCCGAGCCCGGACACGCGGGTCACGTTCATCGGCGAGTTCACCCGCCAGGACACGGTCTACGACGAGGGACTGGTCGCCCGGAACGGCCGCGTACCACTCGACAACATCTCGCGCTACTACGGCGAGCCGTTCTCGCGCTACAACGCCAATGCGAATTTCGGGACGTTGAAGGTCGAGCACGACTTCAACGAGCACCTGATGCTGCGCCAGGTGATCAACGCGCAGGGGGGCAGCTTCGACGCGATCGCGGCCCGGGCCAACGGCGTCTCGGCCAACGGGCTCACGCTCACCCGCCGCACCACGGCCACCACCTCGACCTACGCCGCGGTGGACAGCCAAACCGAACTGGTGGCGAAGTTCGACTGGCTCGGCCTGCGCCACACCGCGCTCCTCGGCGTCGAGTACGTCAACGGGTACCGGCGGGCGACCACCACGCAAGGTCCGCTCGCCTCGGTGAGCTTCCTCAATCCCGTTCCCGGCCTCGCGCTGCCGGGCACGCTGTCGCTGCAGAGCGATCTCAAGCAGAAGACCGAATTGACCGGGCTCTACGCCCAGGACCAGATCGACCTCGGCTACGGGCTGCAACTGCTGCTCGGCATCCGCTACGACACCGGCTCGCAGTTCTATTTCAGCCGCACGCCGGCCTCGACGGCGATCCCGCCCGAGCAGCAATTGTCCGGCGTGTCGCCGCGGGTCGGGCTGATCTACCGGGTCGCCGAGCCGCTGGCGCTCTACGCGAGCTACACCACCTCGTTCAAGCCGCAGACCGCCAACGTCTTCGGTGCCGCCAGTCCGCCGCCGGAGACCGGCGAGCAGGTCGAGGTCGGCACCCGGTTCGAGTTCTCGCCGGACCTGAGCCTGACCGCCTCGGTGTTCGACATCACCCGCAACAACGTCGCGGCGAACGATCCGGTCAATACCGGCTTCTCGATCATCACCGGCCAGCAACGCTCGAAGGGGGTCGAGGCGGATCTCGCCGGCACGATCCTGCCGGGCTGGAAGGTCATCGGCGGCGTCGGCTACACCGATGCCCGAGTGACACGCGATACCGCGATTCCGGTCGGCAACCGCCTCGACGGCGCCCCCCAATTCAGCGGCAGCGTCTGGACCACCTACCAGTTCGACGAGGGGTTCTGGCGCGGCCTCGGGCTCGGCGCCGGCGTGACCCATGTCGGCTCGCGCTTCGGCGACATCACCAACACCTACAAGGTCGGCGCCTATACCCGTGTCGATGCGGCGGTCTTCTACGACCTCAACGAGCACGCCCGGTTCTCGCTGAACCTCAAGAACCTGACCAACGCGCGCTACATCGAGGCGCCGTTCAACCAGTTTAACAACATCCCGGGCGCACCGTTCTCGGTGCTGGCAACGCTCACGGCGCGGCTGTAGCGGCCGAGCCCGATAAATCGATGATATGGTAGCAGGCTCCGCTCCATATGAGTTTTTTAAATCCACTCCGGGTCATTTTCAAATATGATGCTAAGTGTCTCCTTTTTGGACAGAGTCCACTCCGAACATTGTTGATTGTCGTAGGAAATTTATGACGATTCATCTATGGCGCAGGGCGTTCGACTGGTGTCCGACGCGACGTTCGCCCCCCGGACCCCGTCAGCCTGCCGCCTGTCACAAGCGCAACGTTCCGGGAGTTTCAACTCGGATCGAGATCCTGCCGGAGTTGTTATGACCCAAGATTTTTCAGAAGCCTTCGACGAATTCAACGTGACATTGGTTGCCGGTCGGTTCGGATGGAGCGACCTGACGATCTACACACGGGGAAGTACCGTGGAATGCCGTGTGTCCGCCGTATTTTCCTGTGTGTATGATTGCCTGATCGAGTTCGGCGAAGCGTTGATCGACGCGCGGCCTTGCAATGTCCGATTCTTTGACGAGCCCGGTGGTCACGCTTGGCGGCTGACGCCGATAGCCAGCCGGCTGCATATGATGCGCTTTCAAGTCTACGAGTTAGATGGTCATTATGTCGACGGCGACGCGCAGCGGACCGACCTGCGCCTGAAGATCGATTTCGTCGTCAAGCGTCAGCAACTGGCTACGATGTTGGTTGGTGAGCTTTGGAAATCAGCCATGCTTTTTCACGAGCCATCGTACCAGCAATCTCGGGAACGGTTTCCATACGAAGACTATCAGCGGCTTTTGCGCCGATGGAACGATTGGATGTCTATTCGAGGACGACTGCCGGATTCCAGTAAATTATAGAGTAAGGTAAAAAATTTTTGATTAAATTAACATTATAATTTGTATTGATTTATTTGTATGATCTTATCGATAATTACAATCAGCGTAAAACAATACAAAATTATTTAATATATTTCGCATCGTATTTTAAGTGCGCAGTTGCATTGATTTGTGGTTCGACGTTAGCGCTGCCGCATCGTTCGATTCCGGGGATGAGAAGAGGAGCTCTCTATTAGAGCGGAGATTCTCCTGATCTGGCTCAAGGGGCTCGCTTCGTATATTTCCCCTTGAGCAGCGAGTCCTTCCTCACCCCCGCGGCCAGCGGAAATCGTCGGCCCGGCCCGGCTGGGGCGGGGGGGCGACGCCGCGGGTCAGGCTGCGCTCCAGGGTGTAGCCGGTGTCGCGGTCGATCCGCGGCCGGCCGGTGACGAGCTGGCCGTTGGGCGCGACCTCGGTGCGGGTCAGCGGCACCACCGGGCCGGCGGCCGGCTTGACCGGGAGCGTCGGGATGCCGGGCGGCTCGGGCAGGCTCGGCAGCATCGCGGTGATCAGCCGGTCGATCGCCGCGTCGTCGTCGAGCTTCGCGGTACCGGCGGCCGGCGGCGGCGCCTCGGGGCTCACGGCCGCTACCGCCTCGGGCGGGGTCGGGGTGCCACCCTTGGCCTCGATCAGCCGCTTGATCTCGACGTCGGCAAAATGCGCCGCCTTGCGGGCACCGGCCTGGGTGAAATGCACGCCGTCGGCGGTGCGCAGCTTCGCCTGCTGGCCCTCGAGATCCGGCCCGGTCGCGGCGTAGCGGTTGTTCTCGTCGACGAAGGCGGGCCAGATGTCGACGTAGACGCCGCCCGCCCGCTGCACCCGATCGCGAAAGATTTCGTTGAGCGAGGTGATGTCGGCCGAGAGGGTGTCGCTCTTCATCGGCGGCTCGCCGACCCACACCACCGGCACCTTGCGGTCGGAAAACACCTTGAGGAGCGCGTCGACCCGGTCGCGGTAGAGGGTGCGCCAGCGCTCGCTCAGCGGCTCGACGGACTGGTCGCCGTCGCGCAGGGGCTGGCGGTCGTTGGCGCCCACCATCACCACGGCGTAGGAGACCTTCGGGTTGGTCTTGAGATAGTCCTCCGCCGCCTTCGGCCAGTCGACCACGTCCTTGCGCACGAGGCCGCTGTCGCCCTTGGCGCGGCGGATCACCGCGACGTCGGGCGAGGAATCGTAGACGGTGTCGAGGCCCTGGCCCAGCAGCTCGGCGAGGGAGTCGCCGAACACTGCGATCTGGGTCGCCGGGTCGGTCTTCGGCTTCGGGGCTGCGGGACGGGCCACGACCGGGGCCGGGCGGGGCTTGGGTCGCTGCACCGAGCGGCCCTCGCGGCTGTGGACGACCTCGCGTTCGCGCCGCGGGCGGGGAGTGCGGTAGGCGCCGCGCGGGGCGGGCTGCCCGTAATCCTGGGCCTGGGGTGCCGCGGCCGGGCGATCCTCCCACGGCCAGTAGAACTGGCGCTGCGGCTCGGGCGCGGGGCGATAGCCGGGATCGCGCCGGCGATAGCCGTAGCCGCCCTCGACGGGGCGGCGCGGGGCGTAACCCTCGTCGTAATATTGCGCCTGGGCCGGGCCCGGCGCGGCGAGGCCCGCCAGCAGGCCCCATAGGACGAGCCGCGACAGCGTGCGTCCCGCCGGCCAACCCATCCGCATCGTCCTCGACCGCATCGTCATGGGTTCGAATATAGCGCGGGCGGCCGCTCCGGCCCATCCCGCGGCCCCGGGCCTTCGCGCGACCGTTCCGTCAAGGTTACCGAGGCGGGAAGACCAGTGTAAAACCTCCGTTCAGCATCGCGGCAAGTCGTCGTCATGCGAAGGCGGAGTCGGCTGCGCCGACGACCGGCCGTTAAGCGGCCCGGGCCGAAGGTCTCTGCGAACGAGCGACCGATCCCGAACATCGTCGCCGCAGGACAGGCGAGTGCTCACATGGTGCGGACCCTACGCCGGCTGGGATTCCAGGCTGCGCTCGTCGCCGCGATCGGCTCGGTCGCGCTGCTGGCCCGGGGCGGCCGGGAGGCTGCGGCGTTCACGCTGCGGCCCGGCCTCGATCCGGTGCCGCTCGCCGCGCCGCTCGCCCGGCCGGTCGTCCCGGAACCGCCGCCCGGCATGCGGGTGATCCTGCCGCTGCCCTGGGCCAACGGCAGCGCCATCCTGGCGAGCGAGGCCCTGGCGGCCCGGTTCGAGCGGTAAGATCAGCGGTTCGCGGTCACGACCGGCGACACCGCCCGGCCGAGGGAGACCCAGCGCATCGACTCGTCGGCCTCGCGCTTGATGTAGGTGTAGCCGGTCTTGTGCCAGGGCAGCACGGCGCTGGTCTTGTTGTCGAGGACGAGGTCGCCGCGGTCGGTGCGCAGCATCAGCACGGCGTGGCCCTCGCCCTTGTCGTCGATGACGACGGTCATCCGCATCGCCCGGCGGGGCAGGCCAGCCTGGGCCAGCAGCTTGCGCTTGAGGAGCTGGAAGTCCTCGCAATCGCCCGAGCCGTCCTCGGCGAGGTCCCAGCGGTCCGGCACGCCCCAGTGCTCCTGGTCGGTGACGGCGCGCAAGCTGGTGT